>JAGFIQ010000146.1 GCA_024103495.1 Aridibacter famidurans | reverse complement strand
CAGGGGAGGGGGGGACCGGCGGAGGGGGCCCGGAAGGATCCCGTTGGGCGCGGGGGCGTATGCCGCGATCACGCCCGGAAAGCGGTTCGGGCTCCGGAGACCCCCCTCCCGGCGTAGCCCGCGCTGACGGTTGGGCTTCGGACACAACCCCGCGGCCAGTTTCTCTAGCGGCTTGAGGGGGGGGGGGGTAATACACGAACTACCTGACCTTTCTTCCCGGATGGGTCGGAAGTTCGCCGGCCGTTCCGGCTATCCGATCTGTCGGGAGGTCTGCCAACCGTATCAGACGGCGTCATAACGTGTCAAGAAGTTTTGAACATTGCGATGTGAATGGAGCGTGTCCGAAGGCAGAACCCCACGCGTAAGCGAGGGGGCGTGCTCGAGCTCCAGGTTCCAGGTTCAACGTCTAAAGGCCGTGTCCGAAGCCCGACGGTCAGGGAGGGCTACCTTTAAGTAGTTCCAGGTTCAAAGTTGCAAGGAAGGAGGCAGACGGTACCGATTCGAATCACGCAATCGCTTCGCGATGCGCGGACGATGCGACGCGTTCCGTGGGTTCCGCTTCGCTCCACCCACGGCTAAATGCAGGCCGTCGCGTCGCGACTCTTCATTGCTCAATGCTCCTTGGGCAATGATCAATAAGAAGAAGCGCGCATGGTTCTTCTCCGCACTTTCAGCGGGCGATACGCTTGATTCCCGACAAGCTGAAGCTTATCGTACAGCCGTTCGGAGCAGCGTCCAGCCGAGGTGACGTGAACTTCAGTTTGCACCGCGCGTGCGCGGAACACGCTTCGGGCCGCGGGGCGGCCCGCGACAAGCTGAAGCTTATCGTACATGTCCTTTTCTCCCCTCCCGCGCAAGATTCAAAACAACCCTCCGTTCGGCACCTGTCTTTGAAACCGAAACCCACACGATCCGGCCGCCACACGGCTGCCGGACAGGTCTTTTCGGAATAAGAAAAAAATTCCCGCGGAACGCAGGCGGGGCAATGAAGCGCCCGAACGATGGCGACCCGCGGACAATACAAAGAGAGGTACACGATGCGCAGGTTTTTAGCAATTTCAATTCTCGCGGCGTTCGCCGCGGTCACAGCCGCCGCACAGAACGTAACGCAGGGCACGCTAGAGGTCGTCGGAAAAGACGGCAAGGCTTCGGGGACGGTCCCCTTGAAGCACACGGACGTCGACGCCGAGATCTCAGGATTCCTTTCGAGGGTCACCGTCAAACAGCATTTCGAGAACAATTTCTCCGAGAAGATCGAGGCCATCTACGTTTTCCCGCTTCCACAGAACGCCGCCGTGGACAGCCTCGTGATGAAGATCGGCGAGCGAACCGTCCGCGGGAAGATAGTGAAGCGCGAGGAGGCGCGCGAGGTTTACGAGGCCGCCAAATCTAACGGACAGATCGCAAGCCTACTCGATCAGGAACGCCCCAACATCTTCACCCAGTCCGTCGCCAACATCCTTCCCGGCGAAAAGATCACCATCGAAATAAGTTACGTTGAAACACTGAAATACGAGGACGGAGCATACGAATTCGTCTTCCCGATGGTCGTCGGCCCGAGGTACATTCCGGGAAATCCGACGGGAACGGACGGCCGCGGATGGGCTCCGAACACCGACAAGGTGCCGGACGCCTCGAGGATCACTCCGCCGGTCGCGAAGGAACGCGCGGGCCACGACATTTCCGTGAAGGTCAGGCTCGATGCCGGCGTGCCGGTCACAAACGTTCGCTCGAAATCGCACGAGGTGGACGCGCAGATGCTGTCCGCGAACAGCTACGACGTCACGCTCGCCGAGGCGGAAACGATCCCGAACAAGGACTTCGTACTTCGCTACGAGGTCGCCGGGCAGAAGATCGAAGATGCCGTGCTCACGCACCGAGGCTCGAACGGCGGATACTTCACGTTGATCCTCCAGCCCCCCGACAAGGTCAATACCCAGGACGTCACGCCGAAAGAGATCGTCTTCGTGCTCGACACCTCCGGCTCGATGTCCGGCTTCCCGATCGAGAAGGCGAAAGAATCGATGAAGATGGCGCTCGAAGGCCTGAACCCCTACGATACCTTCAACCTGATCACCTTCGCCGGCGATACCCACGTGCTTTTCGAAAAGCCCGTCCAGGCGACCGAGGAGAATCTGCGGAAGGCTCAGGAGTTCCTCGCTTCGAGACAAGGCGGCGGCGGGACCGAGATGATGAAGGCGATCCGAACGGCGCTTGAGCCTTCGGACTCGCAGCAGCACATACGCGTCGTCTGCTTTATGACCGACGGCTACATCGGCAACGATATGGAGATCCTGGGCGAGATCAGGAAATACTCGAACGCGAGGATCTTTTCGTTCGGGATAGGAAGCTCCGTCAACCGGTACTTGCTCGAGAAGATGGCCGAGGAAGGCCGCGGCGAAGCGGAGTTCGTGTCGCTCAAGGACGACGGATCGGCCGCCGCGAAGAGGTTTCACGAACGCGTGAGAAGCCCGCTCCTGACCGATATTTCACTGGAGTACTCGGGCGTGAAGGTCGATGACGTTTATCCGAAACGCATCAACGACCTGTTCAGCGCAAAGCCCCTGATCGTCCACGGACGCTACACAGGCGGAGGAAAAGCCGTCGTCAGATTGAAGGGTAAGTCGTTCGGCCGTGAGGTCGTCCGCGAGATCCCCGTGAACTTCCCCACGCACGAACCGGAGCACGACGTGCTCGCCACGCTCTGGGCGCGAACGAGGATCTCCGACCTTATGTCGCAGGACTACAACGGGATCCAGAACGGGAACCCGAAGGACGACATCAAGGCGACGATCACGAACATAGGGCTTGAATACAACCTTATGACCCAGTTCACGTCGTTCGTCGCGGTTGAAGAACGCGTCGTCACCGACGGCGGACAGCCGAGGACGATCGAGGTCCCGGTCGAAATGCCGGAAGGCGTCAGCCGCGAGGGAATCTTCGGTCCGGAAGACGACCGAGACTATTCAGCCGGGTACGCGGTCGGCGGAGGGCGCTACAACAGGATGGCGGTGGCGGCGTCGCCGGTCCCGCTTCGAAAGGCCGAGATCGCTTCGAAGGTCAAGGATTACGTTCGGTTCGACGACAAGGAAACCGCGGAAGAGAAGGCGGTCGCGGCTTCGCTCGGAGCAAAGGCCCAGCCGGCTCCAGTATATCCGAAGGGCACGCGCTCGGAGACGACCGTGAACGTCTCGGTCGAGATCGACGCGAAGGGCAAGGTCGTCAGTGCGAAGGCACAGAACAACTCGACCGCGTTCGGCAAGAGCGCCGAGGCGGCCGCGATGAAGGCGTTGTTCGAGCTTCCGGATGCCGAGATCGTGAAGATCGCGGGAATCCTGATCTACCGCTTCACGAAAGACGGAAAGGCGTCTGTCGTCCCTGGACTTCATCGGGCGGACGTGACGCTCAAGCCGAACAAGTTCCACTCGGACGTGCGTGCGCTCGTCGACCGTTTGAAGAAGGGAACGGCGGCTTCGCCTTCGGAATCGTCGTTCGTGAACGGCGGACGCGCCGATCTGATCGTGCGATTGAATGCGCTCGACGCGGCGACCGTCCGGGTTCTCAAGGCAGCCGGGTTCACCGTGCTTGTCGAGATGGGCTCGGCTAAGGCCGTCGTCGGAAGCATCGACGTCGGGAAGATCGCCGCTCTCGCGGAGATCGAAGCTGTCACCTTCATCTCCCCTCAGCGCCGCTGAGGCGCTGGCAGCGGAAAGGCGCCGTCGAGCCGAAAGGCCACGGCCCGGGTTCAGGGCCGGTCTCCAGCGGCGCCTTTCCTTTATTTACTTGTCGACTCGCCGGGTGTGATAAACTCCCGGCATTTTTCTATGTACATCTTCGACATCGCAGGCGGAGGTTTCGGAGGCGGGCTAGAATGGCTCTGGCTGTTCCTGCCGCTCGGGTACACGGCGACGGTTCTGATCGAGGCGCCGATCCTTCTTCTCTTCCTTCCGAAGCTTCTCGGATGGAAGAAACGGCTCGCGGCGGGACTCTGGCTGACCGCCTGCACATATCCCGTAGTCGTGCTCGTGCTTCCCGCGCTGATGTACGGCTATTCGCGGCCGGTCTATCTACTCGTGGCGGAGACATTCGCGCCGCTCGCGGAATGCGTGCTGTTCTGGCTGGCATTCAGAGGCACGGAAGGATTCACCTCCGGCGCCTGGCTGCGGGCGTTCGCGGTGATCGTTGTCGCTAACCTTCTCTCGTTCGGGATCGGAGAGGTCCTGAATGCGTACATCTGGTCGAACCTCTTCTGATCCCGCGCGGCTTACCTGCTTCCCGCTCAACTGCTAGAATCTCCGCAATGGAACTCCGGGTCACAGAGATCTTCCTGTCCGTGCAGGGCGAATCGACGCACGCCGGCAGGCCCTGCAGCTTTGTAAGGCTTACCGGGTGCCCTATGCGGTGCGTCTGGTGCGATTCGGAGTACACGTTCACGGGCGGCGAGAAGATCCTGTTCGAAGAGATCTTCGCGAAGCTCGATGATTTCGGCTGCGGGCTGGTCGAGGTCACAGGCGGCGAGCCGCTCGCGCAGAAGAATGTTTTTCCTTTTATAAAGGAGCTCTGTGAAAGGGGATACGAGGTCCTGATCGAAACGGGCGGCTATGTCTCGACGGAGGACGTAGATAAGCGCGCGGCTCTGATACTCGATGTGAAGTGCCCGGCATCTGGCGAGGCGGAGAGGAACCACTGGCCGAACCTCGAGAATTTGAACCGGGAAAAGGACGAGGTGAAGTTCGTCGTCGCGGATCTCGAAGACTGGGAATGGGCGAAGGATGTGATAGGGAAGTATTCGCTCGAGAAGCGCGCGAAAGCCGTCCTTGTTTCACCCGTGCACGGTTCGCCGCATTTGTCCGAGATCGCTGAAGCGGTCGCCGGTAGCGGAATGAATGTGCGGCTCAATCTCCAGATCCACAAGTTCGTGTGGGGGGAGGACGCGCGCGGGAGATAGTTCCAGGTTCAAGGTTCAAAGAAGCGCGTATCGAATTCCTGATCGCAAGGAACTGGAGCCGGCACTTTCTTCTTTGATCTTGGAACGTCGAACCTTGAACATAAATTGGTGGCCCTCCCTGACGGCCGGGCTTCCGACACATTCTTTGAACTTTGAACATAGATTGGTAGCCCTTCCTGACGGTCGGGCTTCCGACACATTCTTTGAACTTTGAACCTTGAACCTTGAACGCAAGACAGCGGTTTGCCTCGTCTCCGGAGGTATGGACTCGTGCGTGACCGCCTCGGTCGCCGACCGCGAGGCGGACGAGCTCGCGTTCCTGCACGTCTCGTACGGCCAGCGGACGGAAGCAAGAGAGCGAAAAGCGTTCAACGACATTGCCGACTACTTCGGAGTTGAAAAACGTTTGGAAGTCTCAATCGCGCACTTGGCGAAGATCGGCGGTTCATCGCTGACCGACGAAGCGATCGAGGTCGCCGAAGCCGATCTCGAAAGCGATGACATTCCCACCAGCTATGTCCCGTTCCGAAACGCGAACCTGCTTTGCATCGCGGTCAGCTGGGCTGAGGTGATCGTCGCTCCTTCTATTTACATAGGAGCGGTCGCGGAGGATTCGAGCGGATATCCCGATTGCCGCCCGGAATTCTTCAGCGCGTTCCAGGCGATGGTTGCCGAAGGCACGAGGCCTGGGACGCGGATCTCGATAAGAACTCCGGTCATACAACTCTCCAAGGCGGAGATCGTGAGGATGGGGATGGAGCTGAAAGCGCCTCTGGAGCTCACCTGGTCGTGTTACCGGAACGAAGAACTTGCCTGCGGAACCTGCGATTCCTGCGCGCTTCGTCTTAGGGGATTTCGAGATGCGGGAGTGGACGATCCGTTGAGGTATGAGGTCTGAGATCTTGAATGCCATAAGTGGCCCCCGCTGAAGCGGGCGGCAACGGATTGCTCTTAGCAAACAAAGCGGCGCCGGCTCCGTAGGAGCGAAATGTCTGTAGCACAGGTTCGTGAACAGCGATCCCAGCCCCGTCGGGGCTGAATGTTCATTGCGCAGATTGCGCTCCTACCGGAGTGCGGGGTCGATTCAGAATCGCCTTGCTACAGACATTGCGCTCCTAACGGAGCCGAGGAGGTTCAAATTCGCGGGGCGGCTTGCGAGAATAGAGAAGAAATGAAAAAGAGGCTGCCCTTTGGAACAGCCTCCGGATCTAAACCCGCCACATTTCTACTTTCTTATGTAACTCCGGTGAAGCATCTCCCTTCTATCCAAGGATTCGATCAGAAGTGAATCGTGCTGTTCTCTTGTGAGCATCGTCACACGGTCGGTGACCCGCCGCTTGTCTGAGACAGACGCGTCGCCGGCGTGTCTTAGAAATGCTTCGATTTCCGCCGGTTTGGGACCGGATACCGAGGTGCCGTTCGAATTGGAGACTGCTTCGATCGTACTTGCACGCAGAAGCTTTGGCCACATCCTCCTGAACAGTTCGCTGGAACCATAGGTTTCGGCGCTGTTGATCCTTCCGTTTATTGCAAATACGAACCCGATAACATTCTCCTGATCCTCAATGATGCCTTCCAGCGAGCTCCGATACTTTGACGACAGATTTTGTACCGTCTCGTTCTCGAGCGACAAGGGAAGGCTTGATTTCGAGACATCCGAAGCCACGTTCGTATTGGCCGCTTCGCTCAGGCTGTACTGCGTGTTTGCGACGCTGTCCCAGACACTTTGCTGTGAGCCCGCGTGTTTTGCGGCGACCTTGAACTCCTTAGAAGGAGCGTAATCCTCCGAAGAATCGAAAACGACGGCCGATTCACTTCCCCGCTGGTTCCAACGTCCTTGTTCGACGCAGAACGAATCGATCGCGATCTGACCGGATCTCGCAGGAACGATCAGGTCCACAGTGATCACACGATCCTGTTTCCCGCCCCTTACGATGTCGCCGGCTTGTACGAAAACCTCTTCCTTGGCTGAAACGTTCTCGATGGTCAGCCGGCTGACCTCTCCCGTTTCACGGACAACGACGAGACCGCGTTCGAGAGCCGAGGAAAGAGGCACAGGTATCCTGCCCGGAAGCGTATCTTCGCCGTGGACCAGAAATACGCTGAGATTCTTGAAGGTAAACGGCCCTGAGATCCTCGAATAAGGGCCCTCGGAAGTATCGATGGTTTCAAAACGGAAATCCGATCCGGCCTCCGTTTCTTCGTCCGTTTGCCAATAGAAATATGCTGCGGAAAACGCTGCTACGAGCGACAGTGCCGCAGCACAGGCTGAAAGCGTCCTTCGTGAATTCATAACTTTCTCCTGTTCAGTTTGTTGTTCGGAATGCCTGCTCGAACGGCCTGCGGTTGTTCACTTGCAAAGGTTCTTAGGGAGACGGATTCGGTTTCTACGATATTGTTCCGACTCGACCCCAGCCACATCGGGGCTGAAGTTATCTCTACAAGTTTGCGCTCGTGACGCAGCGCGGCTCAGGTTTAAGGTCGCCTTTCTAGAGACATTGGGCTCCTAACGGAGCCGAAGAAATCAACAAGTTTCTCCCTCACTTCCCTGAACCTTCCTTGCGGTACTCCCGTATACTCGACATCACCAGCACAGAATGAACATCTGAACCCACGTAAACTCGAATACGAGGTAAACGCCATGGCGAATCCCTTCCGCGCGAAGCTCACGGCTGCCGCGCTTTTGTTCTGTCTTGCGGCGTCCGTTTTCTTTTACGCAACCGCTCGGTCCTCTGCAGTGCCGCGCGGCGGTCTTGAGGTTCCGACTCCAACACCAGAAGCTTTCGATCAGGCCGGTGCGGTAGCGAAACTGCGAGAATCGATCAAGGGCCGCGAGAACGAACCTGCCGGCAAGGTCTTCAAGAACGTGAAGAACCTTGCCGAGATGCCCGCCGGAAGGCTTCTCGCGGTGATGCAGTTCGGATACAGCCGGTCGCTGGGCGTCGACTGCACGCATTGCCACACGCCCGATGAATGGTCGTCCGACACCAAGCCGCAAAAGCAGATCGCGCGCGACATGCACGTGATGATGGGCAAGATAACTTCGGACCTTCTGAAGAACATGGAAAGCCTTGGCGGGAGGCAGGCGGTCGTCAACTGCACGACGTGTCACAGGGGGCAGGTCAAGCCGGCGACCAACATGCAATAGGAGCGGCCGTGATGAAACTACTCAGAACTGCGCGATTTATTTTTCTCGTAGTGTTCGCAGCAGCGGGACTCGTCGCGGCACAACCGCCGTTTGCCGTAACGTTTGCGATCACGAACGTTACGGTCATTCCAATGGATAGCGAGAGGACGATCCCGAACGCGACGGTCGTTGTGTTTGACGGCAAGATTGCCGCGGTTTCCCAAAACGGAAAAGTCCCGGCTGGTGCGATAGTGATCGACGGCCGGGGGAAGTTCCTGATCCCCGGGCTCGCCGATATGCACGCGCATCTGTTCTCTGATTACGACTTCCCGGAAGAGCTCGCCCGCGACGAGCTGCGCGTGATGCTGGCAAACGGAGTGACGACCGTCAGGCTTATGATCGGGACCCCTGAACACATAGGCCTTCGCGACCGGATCAACGCTGGGCGTCTTCTCGGCCCCACGATCTACGCGGCAAGTCCACAGATCTCCGGACGAAGCTTCGGCGAGATCTTCAACGGCTACGTGGCGACGAACGCGGCGGAGGCCCGCGAGGCAGTTCGAAGGGCCAAGGCAGCCCGGTTCGACTTCATCAAGCTCACGTTCTTCATCTCCCGCGAGGTGTACGATGCGGTGATCGATGAAGCGAAGAAGCAGAAAATACGCGTGATCGGGCACGTCGACCGCCAGGTCGGGCTCGAAGCCGCGCTCGATGCGGGCCAGCAAGTCGAGCATCTCGACGGCTACTTCGAAGCGATGATCCCCGAAGGCTCGGGCCTGGCCGGTTCGACATCGGGCGTCTTCGTATGGAGGCCCGAAGCGTGGGAAAGCCTCGACGTACTCGACGAGAAAAAGATCCCCGAACTCGCGAGATTGACCGCCGAGAAGAGCCTTTTCACCGTCCCGACACTTACAT
Source organism: Aridibacter famidurans (assembly GCA_024103495.1). Lineage (GTDB taxonomy): Bacteria > Acidobacteriota > Blastocatellia > Pyrinomonadales > Pyrinomonadaceae > Aridibacter > Aridibacter famidurans. Next base: position 23,889 of record JAGFIQ010000146.1, on the reverse strand, counting down.
TTCTGAAGAGGGCCTTCGGAACCGGGCAGACGGACGAAGAGATCGCGGAAAGTCCCGACCACGGATTCATCCCGGACAGGATCCGCGAAGAGATGGGCGGACCGAGGGCGCAGTTCTGGAAGAACCCACCGGCGGAAGCGCGTCGGAAGAAGTACGTCGAGTACCGCAACAAGCTTGTAAAGGCTATCCACGACGCCGGTGGCAAGGTGATGGCGGGATCCGACGCTCCGGAATGGTTCCTTTTGTACGGGTACACGCTGCACCGCGAACTAGAGAGTCTTCGCGAAGCGGGCCTTTCGAACTATGCGGTGCTGGAATCGGCGACTAGGCATCCGGCGGAGTTCCTCGGCGAGCTAGACAGCGCCGGCACGATCGAGCCGGGCAAGAGAGCCGATCTTGTTCTTCTTGACGCCGATCCACTCAAAGACATTTCGAGCACGCGGAAGATAACCGGCGTGATGGTCCGCGGCCAGTGGTTTTCGAAGGAGGCGATCGATGCGACGCTCGAAGAGATCCGTCCGCGTTTCCGCGCCGCGTTCGATAAGCGGCCGAAGCTTCTCGACGACGATCCATCGCTTCAGGGTGGCGTCTACCGCGGCTCGTTCACGCCCGACGGCGAAACGCTCTATTTCTTCAAACGCACGGCTCCGCAGGGCGAGCAGTACAGGATCTTCCGGACTTCGAGAAAGGAAGGGAAGTGGGGTCCGGCCGAGATGATCGATCTAGGCGGCGATTTCTCCGATCTCTATCCGGCGATCTCAAATGACGGACAGAGGATGGTCTTCGCGTCGTACAGGCCCGTTGCGGGAGATACGTCGGACAAACCGAATTCGCACCTCTGGATGGCCGAGAGGGATGGTGACGGCTGGGGCAAGCCGAAGTTTCTCGGCTCCGTCAACAAACTCGGCGATTACCATTCGTGGGTCGAGTTCGGCTGGGACGGCGACCTCTTCTTCCGAAGGACGACTCCGGACTGGAGGAACACGGTCACACTCCATGCGAAATGGAACGGCGAAGGCTTCGACGCTCCGGAACCGTTCGCCGAAGTCGAACAGATCATAAGGAGCACGCCGGGTCTGAACTCGTCCGGGGGCTCGCCGGGTCCGACGAATGACCTGATCTTCATCGACGCCGGCGCGCGCGATCCGCTCACCGGCCGCGGGACTTCCGACATATATGTCAGTCGCAAGATGGACGGGAAGTGGTCGGAGGCAAAGCCGTTCGGACCGACGATCAACATCGGCGGTTTCGATGTGTTCCCGTTCGTTTCTCCCGACGGAAAGACGATGTACTTTGTCCGCGACTTCGAGCGCTTTTACTCGATCGAGCTCGACGCCGCGATGCGTACGATAGAATGGTGAATATCGCATTCGGAACGGGCTTCAGCAGAGGAGAGAACTATGAACAGGCGAGAATGGCTTAGAGATATGGGCGCGGCAGGAGGATTGTTCCTGCTTTCACCGGCGGCGTTCGGCTGCGGCAGGAACGGTGCGGAGACTGCGGTAAAGGTACCGGTCCGGACCGGCTCGAAGACTGCGAGAGTGGCGTTCGTGAAGACTACGAACCGCGCCGAAGGCGTGAAGAGGGCGATCGAACTGCTCGGTTTTAGGGACGAGTTCAAAGGCAAGAGCGTCTTCGTGAAGCCGAACTTCAACAGCGCCGACGAGTTTCCCGGATCGACGCACAACGACACGCTTATGGCGCTGACAGGTGAGTTAAGAAGGCTCGGATCCGACAAGATGACGATCGGCGACCGGTCCGGAATGGGCGATACCGCGGCCGTGATGAGATCAAAGGACATCCCGGCGGTCGCAAGGGACCAGAACGCCTCGACGCTCATATTCGACGACCTGAAGGAAGAGGACTGGAAGCTCTTCCGGTTCGAGAACAGCCTCTGGAAGAACGGCTTCGCGGTGCCGAATCAGGTGCTCGCCGCCGACACGATCGTCCAGACCTGCTGCCTGAAGACCCATCGTTTCGGAGGCCATTTCACGCTGTCGCTGAAGAACTCGGTCGGGCTGGCGGCGAAAAGGGTGCCGGGAAACAGCTACAACTTTATGAGCGAGCTTCACTCCTCGCCGAACCAGAGGCGGATGATCGCCGAGATCAATGCCTCGTACAAGCCGGCGCTCGTCGTGCTTGACGGCGTCGAGGCGTTCACCGACGGCGGTCCGGATAAGGGGACGAAAGTAGCTTCGAACGTGATCATCGCCGGAACTGACCGCATCGCGATCGACGCGGTCGGCGTTGCGGTGCTCAGGCATTTCGGAACGACGGCGAATGTTTCAACAGGAACCATTTTCGAGCAGGAGCAGATAGCGCAGGCGGTGAAGCTCGGGCTCGGGGTCAACGGGCCGGAACAGATCGAGATCGTAACCGACGGCAAGGACAGCCGTGCTTACGCGGACGAGATAGCAAAGCAGTTTTCATTGAAGGAGGGAACTAATAATTGAGAGTTGATAATTGGAAATTGATGATCGCGATAGCGCTGCTGGTCGCGGTTTCCGCCCCGGTGTTCTCGCAAGGACCGAAAGCGGGAAACAAGGGGGCGAATCTAAAGGAAAGGCTGCAGCAGAAGCTCGACGAATGGCACAAGTCGGCAAAGTTCTCCGGGGCGACGCTCGGTGTGTGTATGGAAAACGGCAAATGCTTCTCGCTTGCAACCGGGTATTCGGACCGCACGGCGAAGACGCCAATGAAGCCGGACGACATCATGCTCGCGGGCAGCGTCGGCAAGACTTACGTAGCGGCGGTCGCGCTGCAGCTGGTCAGCGAAGGCAAGATCGGGCTGGACGACAAGATCAGCAAGTACTTCGGGAAGGAAGATTGGTTTCCCCGCTTGCCGAACTCTGGCGACATCACAGTCCGCCAGCTAATGAGCCACACTAGCGGGCTTGTGCGTTACGAATTCAATCCGAACTTCCTGAAGGACCTTACGGCGGAGCCTCAGAAATACCGGGAGCCGGTCGAACTAATATCCTATCTATTCGATTCAAAGGCGCCGTTCGAGGCCGGGAAGGGCTGGGAATATTCGGACACGAACTTCATCGTTCTGGGGATGATCATCGAGAAGGTCTCGGGAAAGAAGTACTACGACCTTGCGGTGAACAACGTGCTAAAGCCTTTGAAGCTTAAGAGGACGAAACCGCAGGACGGCGCGGTCATCAAGGGCCTGATCCAGGGATATGCCGGCGCGGGAAACCCGTTCGGCGGAGCGGACGAGATGATCAAAGACGGGAAGTTCGCGATCAATCCGCAGTTCGAATGGTGCGGCGGAGGAATGGCCTCGACAAGCGGCGATCTGGCGAAATGGGCGAAGGCTATGTACGAGGCCAGGGCGTTCAAGAAGGAAATGCTCGACGAGATGCTGAAAGGCACGAAGGCGCCTATGCTCGGGCCGAACGCGGAGTACGGGCTGGGGGTGATCATCCGCCCGACATCGCAGGGCCTGACCTGGGGCCACAGCGGATTCTTCCCCGGATATATGACGGACGTAATGTACTTCCCGGACAAGAAGATGTCGCTGGCGGTGCAGGTGAACTCGAGCGTGCCCCAGGAACTCGGCAAGCCGCTCGGCCGCGTCCTTGTCGAGATGGCACAGATTTTATCTGAGGAACACCGAGCGAAATAGAATGGGCCGCACAGCCCCTAATGGAGCAGCGCGGCCCTTGAAGGCACGGGGTGCCTCAGGAGGGAGCGAGTTCGAAGGGGCCTGTCCTGGAATAGGCTGACGGAACAGGAGTATCTGCGCCGTCCGAACCGAACTGCACCGTCTGAAATCCGGAAGTCGAGCCAAGTATGTACCACGTCCCTTCTACAGCATGAGTTCTGAATACAGCCGGATCGTAAATCCCGTCTCCGTCATAATCCCCCGGAGCCGGAACATCAGAGGAAGTACCCCAAGAGAATGCGAAGTACGAATCATCCTCGGACCTCAAGACGAACCACTCTCCGGTCGCAGGACGGAAGAACGCGATGTCCGCCTTCCCGTCACCTGTGTAGTCGCCGACGGCCGTCCGATCCGTTCCTGTGCCAAACTCGAATGCCTTCACGCCTTCACGTGATCGAAGCTGCCACCATTGTCCGGAATCGGGTCTGAATATCCCGAAGTCGTCGACCCCGTCCCCGTCAAAGTCGGCGACGGTCGGTTTGTCCCCGGGCGCGCCGAACTGGACGATTTGTATCTCTTGGTCGGAGGACCGCACGATGTACCAGGTACCGTTCGCTGGCCTGAACACTGCCGGGTCGGACCTGCCGTCCCAATCGAAATCGCCCGGGGCGGCTATGTCACCGCTCGATCCGAACTCGAAGGAGTAGTAGCTCGAATCTTCGCTGCGTAGCACATACCACTGGCGATTAGCTTGGTTTATGTTCTGGTCAAAGAACGCAATGTCCGCCTTACCGTCTCCTGTAAAATCCTCGGGGGTGATTGCTGGGTGACCTGAATAGAACACCTGTGCCCGTACACCCAGATCAGAACTTCTAAGGATCCACCAAGTGGGGGTACAGTTCGTGCCCGATGGATCGGTTCGGCCCCCGCCGCAATCCGGGGATCTGTAGATCGCGACATCTGTCTTGTTGTCCCCATCGAAATCGAAGGGCGCACGCTTTACGGCAAAGGGGATCTCGTAAAGGGTACCGTCAAGGTTTGCGCGATACTTCCACACTCCTCTTGGCGCGTCAGCCTCGAGCTGCCAGTTGGCGAACCGGAAATGCGCGTTGAACGTGTTCTGGCTCGTAAACCCCCACTGGCTGAAGATGCTGCCGTCCGGTTTGATTATTTCAAAATCAGTCCTTTGTCCGCTTTGCAGATCCCGAAAGAAAGCAGTGGTTACAAGCGGATCCAGCGGTCGAAACACTGTCTTTTCGTTCGTGATTTCGGGCGATGGACACGCAGGGAATTGAGGCTGCGCCGACCCGGTCATCATCGTGTTGATCCTGGAGTTCCTGTACGGCTCCTGCTGCTTCCACCACGAGAAGCTGTTCAGCGAATTGCAGGGCCCTTCGAACGGGTCCTGGAGATTTCCTTCGGAATCGTAAAGTTCGAAATGCAGATGCGGAACGGTCGAATTCCCGGAACTTCCGACGACCCCGAGGAACTCCCCTTCGTCGACCGTGTCGCCTTCGGATTTGGAAGTGAGCGAGTCCTTCTTCAAATGCAGATACCAGCCGATCGAACCGTCCCTATGGAGTATGTGGATCGAGTTCACCGGAAAGTTTCCGCTGACACAGTTGTTGTCTGGGTGTCCGTCTTGCTTGAGAACGATCGTTCCCGAAGCTGCTGCTACCGCGAAGACTTCGTTATTCACCATCCTTTTCCAGGGGAACGGAAAGCTCACGATGTCCGTGCCACTGTGGTTATAACCGTCAGCCCTGTCGTAAGTTCTTGTACCGCAATTCCAGTCAAGTGTTTGATTCGGAAAAGCCGGCTGTTGATCGACGTAGTACGGGATCTGGCCGATGTTGAAGTCCGTGACTCCCGGCGCTTTTTGCGTAGGCCAGGCGAGCTGTATTTTCCCTACCAACGAGACGCGTGACCGGATCCTGCCCGCCTTCGACAGCATTTCTATGTTCTCTTCGATCGCCTTCTGAATCTTCAGATTCTCCTCTTCAGAAATGCGATCCACCTGTCCGTAATCGAATGAACGGCCTCCGAACTTCTCGCTCTCTAGCCGGGCTTCTTGCGCAGATACTTGGTTGCAGCTTGGAAGGAGCAGCAAAGCGGCAGCAACAGACACTGCCGTATAGATCGATACCAGGAGCAAGTGAGTATAAATTCGTCTGATCATCGTTCGTACCTCCTCGCGATCCGGGAGACCGGGTCGCGGACCTGATGGATCTGCCAGATCAAAAAAAAACTTCTTTCGCAGGGCCGCTGTTCAAAGTAGAATGCGGCAACGTTTCAGAAACACCCTGAGGCTTCCTGCCGGATCATTCCGGTGTGCGAGGAGGCTAATGAAAGATCGAGTGGCGGGTCATTGTATTTATCCTTCGTTTTTCGTGAATTTAAGTTGAATGAAGGTAAAGCGAGATCGATTAATACGTTACGCTTTCGGTGACATCTCCGTAGACGCCGCCCACCTCATGGTCTACAAGGGCGACGATGAGCTCGATCTCCCTCCCAAGGCCGTTGAGACACTGATCGCGCTTGTCGACCGCCGCGGAACGATTGTCAGCAAGGACGAGCTGATGTCGGCGATCTGGACCGACTCCGTGGTCGAAGAGTCGAATCTCTCCCGCTACATATATCTACTGAGGTCGCAGCTTGGCGCGAAGCCGGAGGGCGGGGAATACATAGAAACGTTAAGGCGGCGCGGCTACCGTTTCTCGGGCAATGTCGATGTGCGAGAGTACGCTACCGGAAGGGCGAACCTCTCGCCTTTGCATTTTGCCGAACCGGAAAGAGAAGCCAGGCCGGAACGGCTCGAAGGCACTTATAACAAGGTGGCCAGGTTTGAGGACTGGTCCCACGCTCACGAAGAAACGTCGGCTTCTGAACGACCTCACACCCGCAAAAATAGCGATTCGAAACCAAAGCTAAAGTCCATTCCGAAGGGGACGGGGATCAATAAGACCGCCGTTTTCTCGATAGCGTTACTCTTTTCTGCTGCCGGGTTCGCAGCACTTTACTTTTTGTGGCCCGAGCGGTTAGTTCTCACCGATCAGGACACTATTATCGTAGCCACTTTTGATAACCGAACCGGGGACCCGATCTTCGACGGCACTCTTCGCCAGGGGCTCGTGATGCAGCTCCAGCAATCGCCGTTATTGAGGATCCTCCCGGATGAACAGGCCCGTGAAACCCTGAAGCTGATGAAGCGGCCCGCCGATTCCCCGATCGACCGATCGGCCGCTCGCGAGATATGCGTAAGAAAGGGATTCAGGGTGTTCGTCACGGGGTCGATCGTTAGGCTTGGCAAGGACTACGTAATCGGGCTCGAAGCCGTTGCCTCGGCAACTGACCGCCCCGTCGTTATCGAGCAGGTTCAGGCTCAAAGGAAGGAGGGAGTACTTGAAGCCCTTTCGTCGGCCGCGAGGAATCTTCGAGCGCGGCTGGGAGAAGAACTCGAGAGCATTGAAAAGCTCGACGTTCCTCTTGAAGTGACGACTAGATCGCTCGAGGCGCTCCGGATGCACACTCTGGCCTGGAAGGAACTCAGCAGGGGCAAGGCCGCTGGGGCGATCCCTTACTTCGTAAAAGCGATAGAGATCGACCCGGATTTTGCCTCGGCTTACGGAGATCTTGCAGTCGCGTATGACAATGCGGGGTTCCGGAGCGAGGCAGTCGCCACGATAACAGAAGCATACGGCAAGATCGGGAATGTCAGTGAGGTCGAGAAGCTGAACATCGGCGATCTTTACCGCGCCTACGTGACCTACGATCTCGATGAACGGGTCAAGTTCCTGGAGGTTTACAAGAGCCTTTATCCAAGGGATTACCGGCCTCGCTTGAGGCTCGCAACGGTTTATCTCCTTGTTGGAGATTTCGACAAATCGGCAGTTGAGGCAAGAGAGTCGATAAGTTTGGGATCGAATCGGTCGTACTCAGAGTTGGGGGAATCGCTGACTGCACTCGGGAGGTTCGCGGAGGCGAGAAAGGCGCTGGAAGCTGCAGAAAGGACCGGATTCAAGTGGGACGGTTTTCACACGCAACTGGTCGCGCTCGGAACGATCACAAGTGATCCGGCACTTGTAGAACAGCAGCTCGCGGCGCTTGATCGGCCAGAGGCCGCTCCGGAGGGATTGTTGATGAGAGCCCGGATCAGGTTTTCGGAAGGCAGATTCAGGGAAGGACTGAAGTTCTATAAAGAAGCGGCTGGGATCGCCGAGAATTCGGATCGCAATAAGAGAGCACTAAATATACGGAGTGAAGCGGCGATCCACGGGTCATATTTCGGTTTTTGCAAAGAAACCGACATTTCCGGAGAGATCTCCGATTACGTCCCCGTTCAGGGTGCCCTCGCACTCGCCAGTATGGCGCATGCGCAATGCGGCGAACATAGAAAAGCCGCTGACTGGCTGAATTCCCTTAGTGCCGAGTATCCTGAAGGAACGTTTCAAAACGGCGTGGTGGCCAATGTCGTGCGCGGGATGATAGCGCTGGAATCGGGGGACGCAAATACTGCTCTTTTCCACGCGAATAAGGTTCCCGCAGGGCTCGAAAGAAGGAGCAATTTCAAGGTGACGATCCTGAAAGGCGTTGCATTGCTCTCACTCCATCGGTACGAAGAGGCGGATGTCCAGTTCAGGCGGGTAATCGACAATCGCGGCGAGTCGCCGCTTTCTCCCCTGTACGGTTTGGCATTGCTCGGCCATGCACGCGCCGTCGCTGGTCAGGGGAAACAGGAATTCGCACGGAAAGCTTATAAGAACTTTTTCGACTTCTGGGACCGTGCCGACCCGGATCTTCCGATGATGATAGCAGCACGAAAGGAATTTGCAGCCCTGAACTGATCCTTTCGCTTATCGATCGTGGACCTGACTCAGACACTCAGTCCAATTGTCCAAGTTCACGCCGAATTGACGTTTCATCCCTAGACGGTCAGAATAATCAGTTCACGCCTTGAGAGAAGATCATATGAAACGAGCCCTGATCGTTGCGATAGTCTTGACCGCATTCCTTTCCGTATCCGTCCACGCGAAGCCTAAGGACATGAGCGGCGAGATCGCCGTCGCCGCCGAAAGGATCAAGCCTAAGCTGGTCGAATGGCGCCGCCATTTTCACGAGAACCCTGAGCTCTCGAACCGCGAGTTCGAGACTGCGAAGTACGTCGCGGAATTTCTACGCAAGCTGGGCCTCGAAGTGAAGACGGGAATAGCGAAAACGGGCGTCGTAGCGATCCTCGACAGCGGCAAGCCGGGACCCGTGATCGGACTTCGCGCCGATATGGACGCGCTTCCGGTCAAAGAGAGGGTCGATCTGCCATTCGCTTCAAAAGTGACCGCCGATTACAACGGCCAGACCGTACCCGTGATGCACGCCTGCGGGCACGATACGCACATCGCGATATTGATGGGCACGGCGGAAGTACTTACCGGGATGAAGGACGAACTCACCGGGAAGGTCGTGTTCATTTTTCAGCCCGCCGAAGAAGGCCCTCCCGCCGGCGAGGAAGGCGGGGCGCCTCTCATGGTCGAAGAAGGCGTGATGGATGACCCGAAGATCGATGCGATCTTTGGGCTTCACATCAACTCGCAGACCGAGATAGGGAAGATCGGATACAAGTCCGGGGCGGCGATGGCGTCGTCCGACTGGTTCAAGATCACGGTCAACGGAAAGCAGGCGCACGGCTCGGCTCCCTGGGACGGCGTGGACCCGATCGTCACGGCTTCGCAGATCATCAACGGCCTTCAGACCATCGTCAGCCGTCAGTCGAGACTGACTACGGCTCCCGTCGTGATCACGGTCGGGAAGATCAACGGCGGGGTCCGCGAGAATATCATTCCGGAACAGCTCGAGATGGCGGGCACGATCCGCACGCTAGACCCGGCGATGCAGAAAGAGGTTCACGAGCGGATCCGGCATATGGTGAAGACGATCGCCGAGAGTGCCGGAGCAACCGCCACGGTAGAGATCGATACAAAGACGCTTGTCACGTACAACACTCCCGAGCTTGTGAAGCGGATGCTGCCGTCGCTCGAGAAGGCAGCGGGCAGGGCGAATGTTTTTGAAAGGGAATGGACGACCGGTGCGGAAGACTTCTCGTATTTCGGAACGAAGGCGCCTTCATTCTATTTCTTCCTGGGCGCAATGCCTCTCGGCAAGGATCCGAGGGAAGCGGCAGGACATCACACTCCGGACTTTTACCTGGATGACAGCCGGCTCGATGTCGGGGTCAAAGCGTTCTGCAACATCGTTTTCGACTACCCGGGTGCGCAATAGCAAATGTTGAGAAGCACGAAGAGATTCATATTCCTCACGCTCGGCATCGCCGCGGTTGGCCTCGGGTTTATCGGTGCGTTCCTGCCGCTTCTGCCGACGACGCCGTTCCTGCTACTCGCCGCTTTCTTCTTCTCGAAGAGTTCCGAGCGTCTTCACCAGTGGCTTCTCGATCACAAGATGTTCGGAAAGCTGATCCGCGACTGGCGCCAGCACGGCGCGATCGCTCCGCGCGCGAAGTTCCTCTCGATGGCGCTGATAGTCCCTATGTACAGCTACACGCTGTTCTTCTACGACTATCACATCGTGCTGAAGGGGATCGTCGCGGCGCTCGCGGTCTGGTCAACGGTGTTCATTCTCACGAGGCCGAACGGGCCGAAAAAGAAGCCCGTCGAGGTCCCTACCGGAGCGGCTGAACAAACGAACAGCTGAGCGGCCAGAAAAGATCTTCGAATTAGAGGACTCATCAGTTGCCCCTCGCTTCAGCAGGGGCATCACGGGACAACCTACGCCTTCGGCCGCCTTTAGCCGGCTGCTATTGGGGCTGAAGCCCCAAATTGTCGTTATACAGTCCTGTCCCCCCGCTGAAGCGGGGGGCAACTGAAAAGCGGCTGAAGCCGGGGGCAATTGATGCTTGGGAAATCAGTTTGTTTACAGATCCCTCGCATCAAAGAAAAGAGACCGTCCTTTCGGACAGCCTCTCCTATATAAACTAAATTCGATCTACGACTGAACGTGCGCCTCGACAAACCACAGAAGTTTGTCCGTCCCGCGCGCGATCTCCGTGAAGAGGTCCGCGGTCACAAGATCTCCCGCCTCGTCAGCGTCCTCGATGTTCGCTCGGTTCGCTTTCGCGTATTCCGCAAGCGCGGCAGAAAGAGCTTCTACGTGGTCCCTGCCGTCCGCGATCTCCATCGGATACTGCTTGAGCGACGACTTTTCCGCCGCAACGCGAACCGTCCCCTCGGCCGTTCCTCCGAGCGACGTCACGCGCTCCGCGATCATATCGGTATATCCTTCAACCTCACCCGCGACCTGGTCGAATAGCTCGTGAAGCGCGATGAAGCTCGGTCCCTTCACGTTCCAATGCGCCTGCTTTGCCTGCGACTTGAGATCTATCGAATCCGAAAGCCTTGCGTTGAGCATTGCGATGACCTGTTCTCTCTTGTCCTTTCCAATATCGATCTTTGTTTCGTGCATCTCTATAAATTCCTCCTATTTAGAATTATTCTAATTCTAATAAAATACGAAGTCAAGGCACCGTTGCCTACCAGGCGCCCATGTTCAGATACTTAAGTGCGATCTCCTGAGCCTTGAAAACGCGCTTGCCATACTCGGTCGGAGAATAGAGCCTCTTCTGGCTTGCCGAGCTGTCTCCGGACTCGGTCCGCGAATCCACAAGTCCCTTGTCGGCCATTCTTCCCAGAGTAACGTAGATAGTGCCCTTTTTCAGATCGCCGCCGGACGCATCGACCATTTCCAGGCCGAACATCTCGCCGTTTCGTTCAAGCATGTCCATCACGAGGTACTCGATCCCGGAAAGGGCCGGAAATTCATATTCGCTCATCGCCTACTCCAATGTCTGAGGTCTCGGTTATTGTCTTACGTTATGTAAGCTCGTGCCGCTAGTCAAGCGCGTCCTTGTGCGCCCGATTCCGCGACCGTAGAATCATCTATGTGCTGGTACTTGGAATAGAGAGCTCGTGCGACGAGACCGCCGCGGCGGTTGTCGAGGACGGCATACGGATCCTTTCGTCGGTGATTTCGTCGCAGATCGAGATCCACAGGGAATTCGGCGGCGTCGTCCCCGAGATCGCTTCGCGGGAACATCTCTTAAAGATCGATCCGGTCGTAGACGACGCGCTGAAGAACGCGGGAGTCGCTATCGGCGACATCGAGGCGGTCGCGGTTACTAACGGACCGGGCCTTATAGGCTCGCTGCTTGTTGGCGTGAACTACGCGAAAGCGCTCGCGATGGGACTTGGGATCCCTTTCATAGGCGTCAATCACATCGAGGGACATTTCTTTTCCGTCGTCTTCGAGAACCCTCCGATCGAGTATCCCGCGATGGCCCTGATCGTATCCGGCGGTCACACGAACCTGTTTCTCGCTCCAGAGCCGGGGAAGTACGAACTGCTTTCGAGGACACGCGACGATGCGGCCGGAGAGGCATTCGACAAGGTCGCGAAGATGCTCGGACTGGGATATCCCGGCGGGCCCGTTATCGAAAAATACGCTCGTGAAGGCGATCCTAAGGCGATCCGTTTTCCTATCGCGAAGATCTCCGACGGAAAGCCGGACTTCAGCTTCAGCGGCCTGAAGACAGCGGTTGTCAGGTATCTTCGGGAGAAAGGGATCGAACCCGTTAAACAAGGCGAAGAACCTTCGCAGGACATCAAGGACATCTGCGCCAGTTTTCAGGACACGGCCGTTCGCACGCTTCTCAAGAACACTCGCAAGCTTGCGAAGGATTTCAGGCCGAATGTGCTGATCGTCGCTGGTGGTGTCGCATGCAACGAGGTCCTCAGGCGGGCTTCCGGCGAGCTCGCTGAATCACTTGGGTTTCCCCTGTATTTTCCTTCGAAGCACCTTTCGACAGACAACGCGGCGATGATCGCGGCGGCAGGGCATTTTCATCTGCAAAGGGGCGAGCGGTCTTCGACTGATCTCACCGCCGACGTGAACATCAGGCTTCAGAACGCCGGCGAAGAGTTTCCGGCCGGGGATCGGAGCAAGGTACCGTACCGGATCTAGTGTTCGCCTACAATTGCGTATGCTGTTATCATTTTCGCTTCGGCTCTCACGTATTGATTCAATGAAAGCTCTTGTCTTTCTGGCAATTCTCGTGACCACGGCATTTTCGCTGCCGACCGCTTACGCGGACGGGCGATGTGCCCGGTGCGCGATTCCGGATTTCGAGCGGGAGTACGAGAACTCGAAGGCCGTTTTCATCGGGACAGTGAAAAAGGCCCTCGAGGACGGAGACCGCAAGATATTCGAATTTGAAGTGGAGAAGTACTGGAAGGGCGTCGAGGAGTCGAAAGTAGTCGTCGCCGTTCACGAAAATCCTCGCTTCGAAGCCCAGTTCGCCGAAGGAGGCCGCTTTCTTGTATTCGCCAAGAGCGACGAAGAAGGGGGCCTTATGGACGGAAGATGTTCGAGGTCGAAGGACCTCGACAAGTTTGCCGAGGGTGCCGAGGAAGATCTTCGCAAACTCGGTCCGGCAAAGCCGGCGCCGGGCAAGCAATAGAGAGTTCCAACGGCTGATCGGTCTGTTTCCCAGGAACCAAAATATGAAAGCAGTTTTAGGGTTTGTATTGGGCGCCGTGTTGTTCTCGGCCGCCGCATTCTCGCAAGGTAGCCTCAATATAAAGCGCCAGGCGTTTCTTTCCGGACTGAGCTCGCCGCTGTTTCTGACTCACGCCAAGGACGGTTCGAACCGCGTGTTTGTAGTGCAGCAGAGAGGGATCATAAAAGTCGTCCAGCCGGTCAGCTATGCCGTAAGCGACTTTATCAACTTGAGTTCGAAGGTCAGCCAATCGGGCAGCGAACGAGGCCTGCTTGGCCTTGCGTTCCACCCGGATTTTGCGACGAACAGCTACTTCTTCGTGAACTATACGAGACAGAGTGACGGCGCAACTGTGGTCGAGCGATACAAAGCGATCAACAACAATTCGGTCGGCGATCCGAACAGCGGACGCATCGTCATCGTCATTTCCCAGGACTTCTCGAACCACAACGGCGGGATGATCGAATTCGGGCCCGACGGCAATCTCTACATCGGGATGGGCGACGGCGGATCGGCATTCGATCCGAACAACCGCGCACAGGATATCAACAGCCTTCTCGGAAAGATGCTCCGGATAACCGTCGATGTCTCGGGAAACGATGCGAATCCACCGTACACGAATCCGGCCGACAATCCCTACGTGGGGCAGCCCGGGGCTGATGAGATCTACGCCATCGGATTGAGAAATCCGTTTCGCTGGTCGTTCGACCGTGGGGGTACGAATGAGCTCTGGGCGGGCGATGTAGGTCAGGGCTCGATCGAGGAAGTCGACATCGTCACCAACGGAGGCAACTACGGCTGGCGCGTGTACGAGGGCAACAGCTGCACGAACCAGGACCCCGGCCTTTGCGACCCGGACGATTTCGACGCTCCGATCCATACATACACCCATTCAGCAGGCAGATGTTCGATCACCGGCGGATACAGGTACCGCGGAAGGCTGAGGACCTTCGGTGACGGTGAGTACCTTTACGGAGATTATTGCAGCGGCGAGTTCTGGAGATTCGTCGCACCGGGGATCTTCGAGCTTGTTGAGAACACGACACGCAACATCTCTTCTTTCGGCGAGGACCAGAACGGAGAACTCTATCTGGTGGGACTCGGCGGGACCGTAGAAAAACTCGTCAGGATCACCGCTTCTGCCGATTTCGACGGTGATGCGCGAACGGATCTCAGCGTCTTCAGGCCCTCGAACGGTGTCTGGTATATCGATCAGAGCGGTTCGGGACAGCCCCGATTCGAGCAGTTCGGGATCTCCACCGACATCCCGGTCGCGGAGGATTTCGACGGCGACGACAAGAGCGACATCGCCGTTTACAGGCCCTCGAGCGGCACCTGGTATGTTTTCAGAAGTTCTGACAGCACGTTTCAGGCTGTCCAGTTCGGCGTGAGCACAGACATTCCTTCAGCCGGCGATTTCGACGGGGACGCGAAAGCCGAGTTCGTGGTGTTCAGACCTTCGAACGGCATCTGGTACAAGATGGACTCGACCACGCTCGCCTTTTCGGCAGTGCAGTTCGGCGTGAGTACGGACCTGCCTATCCCGGCCGACTATGACGGCGACGGAACGTACGACATCTCCGTGTACAGGCCTTCGAACGGGGTTTGGTACAGGCTGAACAGTTCCAACGGTTCGTTCTCGGCCGTCCAGTTCGGCATCTCGACCGACAAGCCCGTTCGTGGCGATTACGACGGCGACGGCCGGGACGACATCGCTGTGTACAGGCCTTCGGAAGGTATCTGGTACATTTACCGGTCCGGAACCGGAACGGTCAGGTACGAGTTCTGGGGCATTTCGACCGACATTCCGGTTACCGGCGATTACGACGGCGACGGGCGGGACGATGTGGCTGTGTGGCGCGAATCGAATGGAACCTGGTATATCCAGAGAAGCGCCGCAGGTCCGGTATTCGCACAGTTCGGTGCCAACGGAGATCTTCCGATACCTGCCTACGACTCTCCGTAACTATCATTTCGCCTTAGATGAAATGGGGCGTCCGGGCCAGCGTGAGGACATTTACCTCTGCCGCCCCGGACGCCTTAAGTGTTTTTGCGCAGGCGGATGCGGTTGATCCCGTGGTGAAGACATCGTCGACAAGAAGGATCCTCTCCTCTCTGACCAGCTTGGGCTTTTTGACCTCGAATGCCTTCTTAACCGATCCCTCTCTTGCCTTTCTGTCCATCCCGGCGCGGTGCATCGCGAAGTGCGCCGTCCTCTCGAGCACATCCGCCGACGATCGTATGCCGGTGTGAACTTCCAGCGCCCTCGCGAGCAGCTCAGCCTGGTTGAACCCGCGTTCGATCCGCCGTCGTTTTGAAAGCGGAACCGGGATGATCAGTGTAGCGGCGTGAAAACCCGCCGTGTCGAACCGGCCCGTAAGCAGCCCTCGCACCCTTTTTGACAGAAAGGGCTCTTCCTTAAGAGCAAGCACCGCCGCGCGCGCAGCGAGGTGATAATCGGCTGCCGCCGCCGCCCGGTCATAGAAGTCTTCGACACACCCAGAGCATCGGGACGAAAGATCGAACTTCCCGGTCGGGATCAACTGGCCGCATTTCGAACAGCACGATTCTCTTCCGTTGAAAACTCTGGTGGAATTCCAGCACGTGCCGCACGCGGGGCCGAACGAGAGCGACTCCACAGCTCCGCCGCAAGCGCGGCAGGCGCGCGGGTACGCGAGTGAAAGAATAGGATCCAGGAAGTTGTCGATCATCGGGTGAGGACCGGATCGTCAATTTGAAAGAATATGCTTGAGGGAGACTTCAGTGTGGCGGACTACTCGTCGAGAAGACCCTGCTCAAGAAGCTGCTGACAGTCTAGACAGTACCGAGCCCAAGGCACCGCATTCAGACGCTTGGGATTGATCTCGCTTTCGCAATTCTGGCAAAGGCCGTACTCATCGTCCTCGATCCGCTCAAGGGCCTCGTTGATCAGAGTCAGTTGCTTCGACTCGTTCTCGGAAACGGCGAGCATCACGTTCTTCGAATAATTGCGGACGGCAAGGTCCACGGGATCCGGGGTTTCCGAATCGTCGACCGACAGGTCGTTGGCGCTGAGTTTCGAGAGGATCGTGTCGCGCTCTTCGATCAGTTTCTCTTTGATTTCCTTAAGTTTCAGTTTACTCATTTCTGATACGGGTACCCCTTGATAATAGTAAAAGCTCTGTACATCTGTTCTAATAAGATCACGCGTGCCATGTCATGCGTGAAAGTTAGAAACGACAAGGATAAACTAAAGTCCGCCCTTTCCACAACCGCAGGTGACAGTCCTTCCGCACCGCCTATAATGAACGTGATCTCTTTCAATCCGGAGACCTGCCATTTCGAGATCTGGGCCGCTAGCTTTCGCGACCCCATCGAGCGTCCCTTCAGGTCCAGTGCACAAATGAAGGCGCTTTGATTCACTTTCGCGAGTATCCGTTCGCCCTCGGCCTCGACGGTCTCGTGCGCCGCTTTATCCCTGATCTCGGTCACGGAACACTTCACAAAATGCGAAAGGCGCTGCAGGTAATCTTCCTGCAGCGCTCGCCAATTCGGGTCTTTGGTCTTGCCGACCCATATGAAGTGAAATTTCATAGTGAATCGGCCACGAATTTCACAAATTCCACGAATGATAACTAAGGCATAGCCGAAAGCGCTCCCTGATTCGTGAAATTCGTGAAATTCGTGGCTATCCGTCTTTTGGCGCTACGCGCTTCGCGTCTCGCCACAGCCTTTCGAGGTCATAGAATCCGCGGGACTTTTCGTTGAAGATGTGCACGACGAAGTCGCCATAATCGAGAAGGACCCATTCGGCAGAGTTGTATCCTTCCACGCGGATCGCTTTCACTTTCAGCTGCTTCTTGAGCTGCTCGTTGATCTCGTCGGCGATCGCCTGGACCTGGCGCTGATTGGAGCCGCTGGTGATGATGAAGAACTCCGTGAAACTCGTGATCCCGCGGAGGTCGAGTACGACCGTGTCGGCCGCTTTCTTTTCCTCGGCGCATTCGATCGCCAGACGGACTTCCGGATCAAGGTCCTCAAAATGAGTGGCCTCCGAAGATTCGGGGATCGATTCGGAGACCGCATCTCGTTTCAGATACTTTTCTTTTACAGCTTCTTCCATTTTCTTTCCGTGAAGCTATCATTTCCCATTCGGGTCGAAACTTCAAGAGCGCGAGTCACCTGTAAAGGCCATATTTGACGATGTGTCTCGCGGCCGGCGCGGGCACCAGTTTCGTCCAGCCGTCTTCGCTGTCCCTGATCGACTTTCGGAGGGCCGTTGCGGAGACATTCGCATTGACGGAATCGGTGATGTATATCGACAAGGACCGGTCAGAATCGTCCGGATCCTCACCGGCGGAGTCGTATGCGGCTCCTCCAGTCTTTCTACGCCCTCTCAGATCCACTATCCTCTCGCGTATTTCGTCGGTAACGTGCGAAAACGCAATCTCGACTCCGGGCCGCGTCACGACGATGATGTTCGTCGAAGTCAGTACATCCTCCCAGAGCCGCCACGTCGTGATCTCCATCCAGGAGTCCGCGCCGATGACGAAAAAGATCTCGGTGTCCGGGAACTTCACCTTGACCTTTTCCATCGTTTCGATCGTGTAAGGACTGTCCGGGTCCTCAAGTTCGATCGTCGAGATGCCTATGTCCTCCATACCGTCGGTCGCAAGCGCGAGCATCGCGAACCGGTGATACGGCGAAGCCGGCTCGAACTCGCGTTTATGCGGCGCGTGGAAAGCCGGAACGAAGACAAACACGTCAAGATCGAACTCGTTCAAAAGGACCTTCGCTATCTCGATGTGCCCGGAATGGACCGGGTCGAAACTGCCGCCGAAGAACGCGATCTTTCTGTTTGCCGATCTGTCACTCATCTGTCCCGCCTTCTTCCTCATCCGCTTCCGTCAATTCGTCGAGCATCCTCGATACGGCGAAGACCAGGTCCTGCACACCCTCCCGCGTCACAGAGGATATCGCGAAAAAGCGCCGCCTGTCTTTTTTTGCGCGCTCCCTGAGCGCTTCCAGCCTTTGTTCGTCGTCGAGCGCGTCCATTTTTGTGGCGACCACGACCTGAGGCCTAGCGGCAAGTTCTTCGTCGTACTTAGCCAGCTCGCGGTTTATGGTCTCATAGTCCTCCATAGGATCCCGCCCCGAGAATGATGAAACATCCACGAGATGAAGGAGCAGCTTTGTCCTCTCGACGTGCCTGAGGAAGCGGTCGCCCAATCCCGCCCCTTCCGAAGCGCCTTCGATCAGGCCCGGAATATCCGCGACGACAAAGGTCTTGTAATCGGAAACGCTGACGACTCCCAGATTCGGTTCCAGCGTCGTAAACGGATAATCGGCGATCTTCGGTTTCGCGGCGGATATAACGGAGATCAGGGTCGATTTTCCCGCATTGGGAAATCCGACGAGTCCGACGTCCGCGATCAGTTTCAGCTCAAGCTGGAGCTCTCGATACTCGCCCTCGCCTCCGTCCTGATGATAACGAGGCGCCTGATTGGTCGAGCTCTTGAAGTGAGCGTTCCCGAAGCCTCCCCGGCCACCTTCGGCAGCGAGGAACCTTTGACCGTCCTTCGTAAAATCAAAGAGCAGTTCGCCGGATTCCGGATCGAACACCTGCGTCCCGACCGGGACCTTCACAGTCGTGTCCTCGCCGTCGCGTCCGGACTTCTGCGAGCCTTCTCCGTGGCGCCCGCGATCCGCGCTGTGCTCGGGATTGTAGCGGAGATGAAGAAGCGTGTTGTAGCCTGCGCTTGACTCGAGCCAAACGTCGCCGCCTTTCCCGCCGTCGCCTCCCGAAGGCCCGCCGCGCGCGACGAACTTCTCCCGGCGGAAAGCGGTCACGCCGTTCCCTCCGTTTCCTGCAGTCACACGGATCTTTACGCGGTCGATGAACATTGGAAAAACAAAAACGCCCGCCAAACTTACTCGGCGAGGGCGTTTTCGGAAAAACTTATGCTGGCGTTATGCGGCTTCTTCGGCGTAAACGCTGATGTACTTGCCGTGCCGGCCCTTATCCTCGAACTTGACGACGCCGTCTATCAGGGAAAAGAGAGTGTCGTCCTTTCCGCGTCCGACGTTGTTGCCCGGCTTCCACTTGGTCCCGCGCTGGCGGGCAAGAATGTTGCCGCCGCGGACCTTTTCTCCGCCGTACTTCTTGATCCCGAGGCGTTTGCTTTCCGAATCCCTTCCGTTTCTGGACGATCCTACACCTTTCTTATGAGCCATTGTTAAATCTCCAACTTAGATCTTCTCGATCTTTATCTCGGTATATCCCTGGCGGTGTCCCTGCTTGCGCTTGTACTGTTTGCGGCGTTTCTTCTTGAAGACGATGATCTTCTCGCCGCGGCCGTGGCTGACGACGGTCGCCTGGACCTTGCCCGACTCGATCTTGGCGCTCTTGCCGTCGCCGGTCAAAAGAGCCTCAAGCTCGACCTTGTCGCCTGCTTTCGCATCGATCGAAGGCACGCGGAGCGTGTCTCCCGTTTCGACGCTGTACTGTTTTCCGCCTGTTCTGATAACTGCAAAACTCATTGGTAAAAGTCTCCGTTGAGAGAAGCTGAAAATATGTTCAGCCGAAAACTCAAAAGTATAGAGAAGCGAACGCTTGAAGTCAAAACGGAACGGCCATGTAAAGAGAAAGCGGCCACGGATCACACGGATTCCGCAGATTACAAGAAGTGAGAGGCCACGAATCTTACGAAGTTCACGAAGAGAAAGCGGCCACGGATTACACGCATTTCAAGAAGATAGAGGCCACGAATTACGCGAATTGCACGAAAGGGCATCCCGATCGGTCGCGGACCGCAGTTCAGGATCGTCGGGTTACCCGAATTTCAGGATCAGGAAGGCCATGAATCACACGGAATTCAGATAGGAAGAGGCCACGAATCTTACGAAGTTCACGAAGAGAAAGCGGCCACGGATTACACGGATTTCAAGAAGATAGAGGCCACGAATTACGCGAATTGCACGAAAGGGCATCCCGATCGGTCGCGGACCGCAGTTCAGGATCGTCGGGTTACCCGAATTTCAGAATCAGGAAGGCCATGAATCACACGGAATTCAGATAGGAAGAGGCCACGAATTGCACGAAGAGAAAGCGGCCACGGATTACACGGATTTCAAGAAGATAGAGGCCACGAATTACACGAATTGCTCGAAAGGGCATCCCGATCGGTCGCGGACCGCAGTTCAGGATCGCCCTTCCCTGGCTTCAAAGGTTTCTGGGTCCGAATTGTTCAATTCACAAGTCTTTCGTATTCCAGACTCTCTTTTCCAAAATTGATGAGCAGTGCAAGCCTAAAATCCGTAGCCTTGAGGTAATTCAGGGTCTGTGCCCGATGAGTGTTGGAGATCTTATCCTGTGCCTTGAGTTCAAGAATCACTGAGTCTTCAACGAGAATGTCAGCGAAGTAGTCGCCAACAACTCGGCCATGAAACGATATCTTGATCGGGAACTGTTGCCGGGCCAGGATCCGCTCCTCTTCAAATGACACCATGAGCGCGTTTTCGTAGACCTTCTCCAGGAATCCAAAGCCAAGTTCTCTGTGAACCTTCATTGCGAGACCGACGATCCGGTAAGAAAGTTCTTTGTAAATGGGTACTTCATTCATAGGTCTGTGAGGCGACCCTTTGAACTCTGAACCGGAAATACCACTTCAGAAAAGCGGTCCCCCGAAACAAAAAAGGCGGATCTCCCGGATCTCGGGACACCGCCTTTTACCAAATTCACCGCTTCAGATTCTACTCAGAACGGTACTGAGAGGCAATCAAATTAGTGAAATTCGTGAAATTCGTGGCCTCTTCATTCTTCTTACACCGTGAAATCCGTGGCCGCTCTATTGATTGGCCTCGCCCGAAGGCTCCTCCCGATGAACCTGCTCGGTCTTCGTCGGCGTCGGCTTTGTCGATTTGACCTTTATCTCTTCGTCGCCGTTAGCCGCGAGCACGAACTTGCCGTCTTTCTGCTCTATCCCGAGCTGGGCGAGCACTTCCGGCAGGCTAAGTCCGAGAGCCTGCAGCTGCTGGAGCAGGCCAAAGATCACGTTCGGACTGGTCTGCGCGAAACGGTTTAGGCCGGAGCTTTTTCCGTCACCGTTGCCGCCTCCCTGATCGATCATCACTACCTTGTCGATCGATCCGAGCGGTTCCGCAACCGCCTTGAAGACCGGCGCTGAAGAGGCGATGATCTCCGGAAGTTTCTCCAGTACGGTCTGAAGCTTGGCTGCCTCGTTGAACTCGCGCCACGCGGCGGCTTTTTCCATTATCGCCTTCGCTTCGGCAAGTCCCTGGGCCTCTATCGCTTTCGCCTGGGCCATTCCCTTCGCTTCGAGCTGTTCGGCTTCCGCGAGACCCTGAGCACGGATCTTTTCCGCTTCCGCGCGTCCTTCGGCCTCGATCGCTTTCGCCCGGCCCTCGCCCTCTCTTTGGAGCTTCGCCGCATCGGCTTCAGCCTGAGCGATCTGCGCCTGCTTCCGGCCCTCGGCCTCGAGGATCGCCGCTTCCTGCAGACCCTGAGCCCGAAGCACTGCGGCCTTTCGTTCAGCTTCGGCCTGTTTTACGACCGTCGCTTCGAGCTCCTTCTCCTTTCGAAGGACCTCCTGCTCCTGAACCGCGATCTGCTCCTGTGTGCTGATCTTTTCGATCCGGACCTCTTCGGCAATGACCTCCTGCCTCGCCTGAGCTTCCGAAAGCGGGCCGGCCTGCCGCGCCCTTGCGCGCTCCTTTTCGATCTCGGCGTCGACCTGCGCCTTCTGGATCTCCGTCTCGCGGTTCGACTGAGCGATCTGCGCCTCGGTCGCGAGCCTAACCTTTTCACCTTCCTGCAGCGCGAGTGAAGCCTTGATCTTCGAATCGCGCTTCGCTTCGGCCTCGCCGATCTCGGCGTCGCGCTTGACCTCGGCCGTCCTCCGCTTTCCAAGCGCATCCAGGTAGCCCTCGTCGTCCGATATCTCCTGGATAGTCAGTGCGTCCATCCCGATACCCATCTTCTCGAGATCACCTGCCGCCTCGGTCGTCAGTTTCTGGGCGAAGCTCTGGCGGTCGTTGTTGATCTCTTCGACGGTCAACGTTCCGAGGATAGCGCGCAGATGGCCCTCAAGCGTCTGGAACACGAGCCTGTGGAACTCTTCCTCAGGCATTCCGAGGAATCGTTCCGACGCCGCCCTGAGTGACGAATCATCTCCCTTGATCTTCACGTTCGCTACAGCCTTGACCGAGACCGGGACGCCTTCGACCGTGTAAGCCCTAGATGTCGAAAGCGGCACGGTAATGACGTTCAAGTCGAGGAATTCGACCTTCTCGAGGAACGGAATCACGAGCGTGGCGCCGCCCCGGACAAGCCTGTATCCGACGTATGTACCGTCCTCGAGCTTCCTCTTGCGGCCCGAGATAACGGCGGCTTCGTTTGGGGACACCTTTATGTAGTTGCGGCTGATGATCGAGAACGCGGCGATCACCGCGACCACGATCAGGATCACGCCCACAACGGCGAAGATCATCAACTGGAAGTCTGTCATTTCAACTAACCTCTGAATCCACTTGCATTCGGCAAGACTCTAACCTCTAGGCAGCAACTCCGATCTCGAACCGCTTGCAGCCGCAAGTAATTGGATCACTTACGCTACGGTCAGCAACCGAAGCAATCTTGGAGGTCTGCGCTTTTCCTATCGAAAACTGAAGAACTCACGAAAGTGAACGATCAATCCTTTTCGGAGAAAAGGGAATATCCCGCTTCTTCCATCGTGCTTACGACGAACGAATCTCCGGCAACGTCCTCGATCAGTACCATCGTCCCGGCATCGATCTTCTCGCCGTCCCGTGTGCGGGCAAGCTTCTCGACCTTCTCCTCTCCGACGGTACAGGAGATCTGACCGACCGAGCCGGGCAGGATTCCGACTACCACTTTGGCCGTCCTGCCAATCAGGTCGCGCTCGGACACCGAGCTCGAAGACTGCTGTGAGTAAAGTAGGTAGCCGAACGCGAAGACCATTCCTCCGAAGACGACACCCCCGGCCAATCCCAGCAGGACGCTCATCAGGAACCCGACACCGAACTGGATACCGATCGCTCCGAGGCCGCCAAGTGCGGTCAGAAAAACGCTCACGACCCGGCTGTCGAGAACCCCGAAATGCCCGTCCCCCGAGTCCGCGTCGAAGCCCAGATCGAGATCGAAGGCCTCGAAGACGTCACCCACGATCAGCGAAAAGATCAGAAACAGAAATCCGATACCTCCGACGACCAGAAAGATCAATAGCGAAGTAAATTCGGTCATCTCCGTTCCTCCAAAACGAAAAAGCTATAAAGACATCTTGTATGAGCGACTGAAATATATAACGAAAGGGAAATATGTGGAAGTTTCGGAAATCGGGATTGTGAATCGTGAATCGTAAATCGTGAATCGTGAATTGTGAATCGTAAATCGTAAACGCTGGTTGATAATTGATAGTTGAGAAGTGAACCTTGAAGGTATCGTTCTTTCGATGAGGTCAGGCCCCATTCATCCGGATTGCGCATGGATTTTCAGCGTATTTCACGATGTTCAGTAGATCGCACAATGCATTGGCGGGACAAGAGGGCAATCTGCGATCTTGCCAACAGCAAATCTGCCGCTGCCAGATGGGCCGGACTAGCTGCAGCACCGTCAACCTTCAACTATCAATCATCAACCACCATTTACGATTCACGAACTCTTATCGCCGCATCGCGTTGAACAACAAAGGGAACGTGGCGT
>JAGFIQ010000134.1 GCA_024103495.1 Aridibacter famidurans | reverse complement strand
GAGCGTCAGCGAGGGGGCAGGGAGCGAAGCGACGGACGGCAGAAACGCGACCGTCAGGGAGCGTGCCGCAGACGAAGGCGGAACCCCGAGCGTCAGCGAGGGGGCAGGGAGCGAAGCGACGGACGGCAGAAACGCGACCGTCAGGGAGCGTGCCCGAGAAGAACTGAGACGAAAGGACTGAGGACTGAGTACGGAACGCACGCGTCCCGCGTGCAGCGAGGCGGACGCGGCTCGAGCGGTATCCCGCGCATGCGCGCGGCGCAAACTGAAGTTCGCGTTACCTCGGTATCGCCACAAAGCTCATCTCCTGCAAATCGCTCGTGACTGTTACGACCTGCGATTCCGGGATGATCTCGTAGCGGCCGCTCCTGACGCTGATCAGATACGACTCTCCTGTCACCGCTCTGCCGAAGTAGAACCTTCCGAACGGATTCGTGAGTATGTTGATCTCGCCGTCCGAGCCAAGGATAGTGATTGCCGCGTACGGGACCGCTTCGCCGTCCAAGGTCGTAACACGCCCGCTGATAACCGCAGGGATTACCGTTGGGCGCTCAGTGAAGTCCAGGGGCGAAACGTCTGAAAGCAGTGCGTCGATCCGGAAGCGTTCGGGAGTGAACGAGAACAGTTCCTTGAACGCCAGAACGGTGTAGCTGCCGTCCCCCGGAAGACCGTTGACGGCGTAGTTGCCGGATGCGTCCGTGTTCACAAGTTCGTCGGAGCTTCCTGTTACCTCGACGGTCGCGTTCTCAACACCCTTTCCGGAACTGTCGGTAACCCGGCCGGAGATGCCGAACGACGACTCGGTCCCCGTGAATACCGCAGTGCTCTCTCCCGTAACTTCGAGAAAATCGAGCGAGTACTCCTCGAATACATAGCCCAGCCTCTTAGGCTGAAGGCTGTAGTTCGCGCCTTCCGCGAGGTTCACGAACTCGAACCGGCCGTCGATGTCCGTTTCGAGAGCACGCTCTTCCGTGCCTGTCAGGCGCATCGAGACGCCGGAAAGCGGGTTTCCGTCGGCATCGATCACAAGTCCCGTGATCGAAGGCGCATTCGCATCGACCGCGTATGCCAGGACGAACGCTCCCAGAGAGGCGGCCGATCCGCAGACGGTCCGGGTCTGGAAATCGCGCGCCGAGGTCCGGTCGACAAGCGTTCCGTTCTCCTCGTGAAGGACTGCGACAGAATCGAAGACCGCCTGGCTCGAAGCCGTAGATTCCGGAACCTCGATGCAGACATCGACCGGCGGTGTGAAACCGGCCGTGGTGGTGATCGAGTAGGCCTTGTTCGCGAGAACAAATCCCTGTGGCGCCGCGCCCGCCGAACCCGGATCGATCGGGATCACGCTTGTAGATCCCGGCAACGTCACTTCTGAAAATGTGACGGAGACGCCTCCGATCGTGTTCGTGGCTGACGCGGCGGGCTCGGTCGTTTGTGACGGTGCGTTCGTCCAGGCGAGATTGCCGGCCCTCGGCCTGTCGGTGACTACCGAGATGTTCGTTCCGTCCCTGGAAATCGTCACGATCTGTTTCGGGTCCTGGGCTGTGGCGCCCGTTCTGTGAAACACGATCCGCGAAGAATCGGGTGACCAGGCGGGCCTTTCATTGCTCGGAGTAGCGCTGCCAAGGGTGACCAGGTTCGTGCCGTCCGGATCGATCGACCGGAGCAGGCCATTCCAGAAAACGATTTTCGATCCGTCCGGCGACCACCTGGGATAGTTCGCGAACTCGGTGACCGGGAGCGGCTGCAATCCGGAACCGTCCGAGTTTACGATGAAGAGCTTCCACTGCCTCGCGAAGACCAGTTTGGTGCCGTCCGGCGAGAAGTCGACCGAAGTGATAAGGTTATTCTCCGGGAACGGTATCTCCGTCAGTCCCGTGCCGTCCGTGTTGATGATGTTGATCGTGTTGTCTCTGAGGAACGCGATCCTTGTTCCGTCCTTTGAGAAGACCGGATTCACCTTTCTCAACACCGATACGTCGACGAGGCTCCGGGGAGACGAGCCGTCGGACCCTGCGACGATCAGGCTGCCGGAACGACCCGAGATCGAGCTCGCGACGAAGACGATCCTGGTTCCGTCCAGCGATGCGTCGGAACCGGAATCGAGAGCCGCAACAAGAGTAGCGAGGGCACTTCCGTCGGGATTGACGGCTCTGATCGCGGTACCTTCGTTGAAAACTATCCTGCCGCCAAGAGTCGGGATCACCTCATTGCCGGAGAAGTTCACGGTCGCGTCGTCATCCGAGATGGTGATTGGGACCGAAGAAGGAGTGAACTGATAATTGTCCTTCGAGATCCTGAGGGTGTAGTCTCCGGGGAAGATATCCGTGAAGATATATGATCCGGACGGCGCGCTTGTTGCGGATCTAATAACGGTTTGCCCGGCGAGCAGTTCAACGCGGGCGCCGTGCAGTGCGGTGCCGTTCGCTACGCCACCCACAGACACGCGCCCGCTGACCGTGAACCTTATCCTCATCAAGGTGTAGTCCTGATTCACTTGGTCGGTGGCGATCGGGTCGTAGATCCTCGAACCCGGTTGATGCACATGGTTCGGAGTGTTCGGAACGACGATATATATCGTCCCACCAGTCAGGCCCTTGAACGAGTAGTTGCCAAGCCTGTCGGTCGTTACTTGTCGCTGCCTCGTCGAAGGAAACTCGGTGATCGTAAGCACGGTGCCTCCTACGGGATTTCCGTTGGCCTCCGCAAGCCGGCCCGAGATCTCTACGATCCTTTCAGCAACAGGCCGGCAGCGGGAGAACTCGGAAGTGCTCCGGCGCGGCCCGACAATATCGGTCGAAGTCACTGTCAGGAACTGCCCGGCAGGGACGTCCGGAAGAGCGCCCGTGAAACTTGCGAGTCCGCCGGTGTCGGTGACAACGTTCAAAGTCCCGAGGTAGTTCGCACCTTCTCCGAACTCCGATTCGTCGCACGCGGCGCCGGAATAGAAGTCGAGCTCGAATATGCCGCTCGGTCGCGAGTTCAGGGTCCCGCTTACCCTTAAGACTCCTCTGTCCGTGATCGCCGTGGTTATCCTGGGAAAATTCGGTAGGGTGTTCGGCCCGCCGTCGAGATCTCCCGGATCGTTCGCGTTGATCCCGGTCGCTCCGATATCGATCCCCAGTGCTCCGTTGGAATGTAGGGAGTTGCCGGCGATCTCTATCCGTTCTGTGTCCGGAAAGAGAGTTGAGGACTGCGTGGAAGGGAGTTCGATCCCCCGGAAGGTGTTGAACGCGATCAGATTTCCGGCGCCGGGCTCGCGCCCGCCGATCTCGAACATCTGTCTTTGTTCGATCCTTATCCCCGAACCGTTCGGCAGCGGCTGCGTTCCGCTGATGTCGGTCCCGATCTTGTTGCCTTTGATCACGGTCGTTACGGGATCTGTGAAAGCGGGAGGCGCGAAGATACCGAAATCGCTGTTGCCCGAGATGAGATTCCCATCACCGGCACCGGTTCCGCCGACGATGCTGCCGGCACCGCGCAGCTCGATCCCGACCCTGTTTCCCGCTGAAACGGTCCCGCTCGTGTCCGTTCCCACGTGATTCCCCCGTATGACGGCGCGGCCCGCGTAAACCCGGATGCCTGTTGCCCACGAGGTGATCGCAAGTCCGCGAATGGTCGAGTCGCCCCAAACGTCCAGTCCTATTCCCGATCCGGAAGCTCCGAAGCCTTCGATCGTGACCAAAGGGATCCCCGCATAACCGGGCTGGGTGGTTGCATCAAGATCGACGCCGCCTTGCAGCGTAAAATTGCGCGTAGGCACGGGCCGGATGACGTACGGCGGAGGACCGCCGATATTGAATACGACACGGTCTCCGCCCGGAAGCCTGCCCGCGCCAAACAGCGCCGCGTCCAGCGATCCGGGACCTTCGCTGTTCGTGTTCGTAACGACGATCTCGGGTCTCGTGATCTCAAAGAACTGACTATCCGCAAAAGGTCTGCCCTGCGCGGACGTCGCCTTGATTCTCGCGGTCGAATTGACGCATTGGAAGGAGATTCCTTGAAACTCGGCAACTCCCGCGACCGTCGGCCGCGTTGCCGTTCCAACCATCACGCAGTTGAAAGGCGAGATCGTGATCGTGTCCGAAGCGGTCGGGACGACGTTTCCAAGAGAATCCTGCACAGCCACGCGGAAGGGCGGAGCGACTTCCTCAAAGGCCGCGACCGTCGACGGCTGGGCGATGAAGCCTATCTTTACAGCCGGACCCGGCACGATGTCGAAGTTGTTGCTGATAGCTTCCGTCAGACCGTTTGCGGAGGCTCTCAATCGGTATCCGCTTCCCGCCTGATCGATCCGAAGATTGTCGAACGTTGCAACTCCGCCGACCGCGTTCTTCGTCACGGTGCCTTGCAGGATGCCTCCGGAGGGATTCGTCTGGAATGTCAGCGAGATCTGATCGGCCGCGTTCGGCACTCTTCTGTCCGCACTGTCACGGACCTCGACCGTGATCGCAGGTACTAGTATCAGGCCCGCGGTTCTTGAAGCCGGATGGGTCGTGAAGACAAGTTTCGAAGGGGGTCCTGAGACCACGTTCACGGTGGCGTCGGCGAATGTGCCGAGGGTGTCGGTGACGCGCACGGTGTCGGAAACGCCGGCGGTGTTGCCGGCTGTGTAGAGGCCTGTCGAGGAATTCACGCCGGCTCCCGAGTTGTTGACCGGAATGCTGAAGGTGTAGGGCGGAATTCCTCCGTTGACCGTGAACTGCTGCTGGCCTCCGGAGGTTAGATCCACGTTTAGCGGCGAAATGACCAGCTCCGGAGGGCACGTCGGATCGAAAACCCAGTTCGCGTTGTTGTTTCCCGAATTGGTGCCGCTAAAGACCGTGATCGGGGGAGTCGTCGGGCTGGTCCCTCCCATGTCCTTCACATCGACGTCCGCAATGCGGAAAACGCCGGAGCCCGACCAGTTCCTTCGCGTCCCGTCGATGGTAGAGCGAAGCAGGATCGTATCGGCTTCCGGGCAGCCGCTCCCGCTTCCCTGAAGATCGACGACCCCGTTGTTCGTGAGCGTTCCGCCAAATGTGATCGTGGCCGCGGAATCGCTCGCGAGCTTGCCGGCGGGGCCGATCGTGACGGCTCCCGAGCGAAGGTCGCTGCCTTCCGCGAGAAAGAGAGTTCCGGAAGTGATCGCGAGCTGCTGGGTCGGATCGAGAAGCATATCTGTCGCCGCCGTCAGCACACCTGAAGGCTTGTTGATCGTAACCGTACCGAAAGGATGGACCCCGCCAAGATTCGTGTACGTTTGCGGCCCCGATCCCGAATAGGTCAGCCTGCCGTTCCCGCTGTTGTAGGTCGCGGCGAGCGTCACGTTGCCGCGCGCTGAAAAGCCGGATGTCGATCCGGTGTTGTAGCCTCCAGTCACGAGTTCAAGGTCGCCGTTCACGAATACGGTGTCGCCGTTCGCGATCGTGATCACGCTTGTGGCCTGGTGCCGGACGTCGTTGAAATCGATGGTCGAAGGCACGTCCACAACCTGCGAATTGCCGTTGAAGATGACAAGGCCTCCGTTGTGGTCGAAAGTTCCGCCGCTCTGCGTGAAGTTGGATCCGAAAGACGCGGTCGACTGCGACGAGCGGAAGAGTCCGCCGCCCAGGGTGAACGTGCTGCCGACAGTGATCGACCCGGGGCCGCCAAGAAAATCCCCCGAGGATTTCGTGAATACGAAGAAATCGAAGTCCCCCGTACCCGTGTCGTAGGTGCCGCCTGACTGAAGAAATGTGCTGGTGATGCCCGACTGAAGGAAGTCGGCCTCGCCCTGCTCGATCGTGCCGCTTCGAAGTTCGATACCGTTGAACCGGATCGCTCCGGGTCCGGTCGATACGACCGTCACGCTTGGCGCTTCCAGCAGAAGACCCGGCAGGAAGGTTCCCGGGGGAAGCTGGATCGTGCGTGTGTCCGTCTGAACGATGTGCAGGATTCCGCCGGAATTGTGAGCGCTGGCGAAAGTCGGCTCAACCACAACGTTCGCGGTCGCCCGGATCGTTCCGCTCTGAACGCGGCCTCGTACAAGCCTTACCTCGCCTTCTGCGACCAGCGTGTCCCCTGTAAGGTTCACGTCCGACACCGTATCGATCGTCAGGTTGAAGAACGTCTCGGGTGACGTGGCGAACACGGTCGCCTGGTTCCCGTCGAATGACCAGGTGCCGCCGTTTGCGTCAAGGGTGCCGCCCGCTGTATGCGTGAAAAAGGCACCGACGCTGGTCGTGCCCTGAACGGCGTGAAATGTACCGCCGGAGAGTGTGAAGGAATTGAGAATGTCCAGATGTCCGGCGCCCCCAAAGAACTCACCTCCCGACTGCGTGAAGTTCTGGAATACGATATCTCCTGCCTCGCTGAAGTAGTTTCCGCCGCTTTGTGTGAAGGTCGAGACTCCTTCCTCCAGAAGATCCGCGTTCCCCTGCCTGATCGTGCCCGATCTGAGATCGACCCCTTCCGCCCTGACCGCACCGCTTCCTTCGAGCTGCACGGTTACATTTGCGGACTCGAGGCGTATCGTCGGAATCCGTGTGCCTGGAGGGATCGTAATGGTCCTTGTGGCGGATTGAACAATATGAAGAATCGCGCCCGAGCTTCTGGCGTTCCCGAAGGTCGGGTCGACCACGACATTTCCTCGCGCCTCGACGGTACCCGAGATTATGTGTCCTGTCATAAGACGCACTTCACCTTCTGCCACGAGCGTGTCGCCCGTAAGATCGGCCGTGGCCGAGGACTTGAACACAAGGTCGTTGAAGGTTTCCGTGGAGGTGACGAGGATCGTGTTTGTCGTTCCGTCGAAGATCACGGCGCCGCCGTTGGCGTTAAACGTGCCGCCGGCCGTGTGAGTGAAGAATGACGCCAAGAACATCTGGCCCGAAGGTGCGTTGAACGTTCCGCCGGAGATCGTGAAGGAGCCGTTGACATCCAGCACGCCGGCGCCGCCCGCGAACGTGCCGCTTCGGAAATCGACTCCCGCGGCGGTCAGTGAGATCCCGTCTGCGAGAGTGATCGTGCCGGTATAGCCCGCGAACGCGTCGAAAAAGCCGATCGAGAGATTGACATCGATAACTGCGTCCTTCGTGCTTGTGCCGTCGAACCGCGCGTTGTCGCCCGGTCCCGGAACCGTATCCTGCGACCAGTTCGCCGCTTCCGACCAGTTATTGGTCGTGCCGCCGCCGTCCCATGTGCGGACCGCGGCGTTCGCTGTCTGACTGCCCAGCAATGCAATCAGGAAGATCAGATTCAAAAGCATTAACGGCGCAAAGGCTGCAAATGGAGATGGAACGCCGGTCCGTCCGGTCCTGAAGTATCGTGCCGTTCTAGCAGCGTTATTAATCGTCATTCCCAACCTCATCTCTCTTGCAGGTGTTCTTCTTGAGCCCCTCGCCGGACATCTCCGAGGATGACCGAACGCCAATTCGATCACTCGACCGACACGGTAGAAGGCACGGGCACGTCCCCGGGAGATCCGAACTGGATCGCCTGAAAGCCGGCCGTCGATCTGTTAATGAACCAAATACTCGAGTCCGGCCTGAAGACCGCGGCGTCCGAGACCCCGTCACCGTCGTAATCTCCCGGCGCCGGTATGTCGCCTTGAGCGCCCCATGGGAAAGCAAAGAACGAAGAGTCCTCGGAGCGGATCACGAACCATTGGGAGGTTGACGGACGGAAGAAGGCGACATCGGCCTTGCCGTCGCCCGTGTAGTCGCCGATCACCGATCGGTCACCGGGCGATCCGAACTGGATGCCGCGAACGCCGGCGGTAGATCTGAGCTGCCACCATTGATTGACGGAGGGCCTGTAGATCGCCACGTCGTCTTTGCCGTCGCCGTCGAAATCGGCGACCGTGGGCCTGTCGCCCGAAACCCCGAACGGAAAGACCGAGACGCCCGAATCCAAAGAACGGAAGATGAACCAAGTCCCGGATGCAGGCCTGTAGACGGCAGGATCCGCTTTCCCGTCGCCGTCAAAATCCCCCGGCGCGGGGATGTCCCCGGAAGCCCCGAACGGAAACGCGAAGAAAGTGAAGTCGTCACTTCGAAGCACGAACCACGTGGAGGTCGACGGCCGGAAGAACGCGATGTCCGCTTTGCCGTCGCCCGTGTAATCCGCGACCACAGGAAGATCGGATGGGAAGCCGAACGTAAGACCCAGGGCTCCGACGTCCGAGCTCCTGAGAAGCCACCACTGAGACGAACTGCCTTCGGGCGCCGCATTGCCGGCAAGAAGTGTCGTCGGGTTCGGCCTGAAGACAGACGCGTCGGTTTTTCCATCCCCGTCAAAATCGAACACCGAGCTCACAGGCGCCGCCGCCGTCAGAGTTCCCGACCGAAATCCTGCAGTAAGTGAGAATCCTCCGCCCGTGCTTGTCGTCCCTGCGACGGGCTCGCCAATGGTCGCGGCTGACGTGAATCCGCCTCCCGAGGCCGAACTTCCGCCGGATGCGACTACCGACCTTCTGATCTCGAACGTGCCCCCGGACTGCGGGACGGCGATCGCAGTGAGCGAAAAGACCAGGAAGCAGGAAAGCCATGACCGGATGGATCGCAGTAGGCCGGGGGCGGACAGATCACATTGCGAAAGAGCCGACCAGAAGCGTGTTCCGAACCCGCCGTCGGTCTTCACCCGGTCTTTTTTCTTCAACTTGCCTTCTCTGCACATAATCTTGACCCTGTTAGTTTTCTGGCGCGCTGCATATCGAAGCACCCGCATTCGAAGCGCAGACGAGGGCTTTGAGCGCCGCAAGCTCTGCACGGAGTCTGCCGATCTCGGTTTCCTGATCGTCGATGATCTTCTGTTGTTGATTTACGGCATTCACAAGGACGACAGCGATCCGGTCGTATTTCACGCCCTCGACCTGTCCGGCGGCGTTCCATGTTGTGAGGAGCGGTTCGATCTCGGCCACGTCTTCCGCGAGAAGACCGAGGTCGGCGATCCCGCCGTCCTTCCAGGTGAAGGTCACGGGCTTCAGCCGTCGGACGAGGCCGAGACCATCGCTGAACTGCGAGAGGTTCGATTTGTACCTGATCGACGAAGAGCAACTCGCGATCTCGTTCCCGGCATTCCGGCAGAGACTTGTGGCGCCGGCCGGGCCGAGGGTCGATACCGTGAGCCTTCCGGGAACGAAGACCTCATCGGCTCCGTTCGCCCTACCGAGGACGATGCTGTTGCTTGCGTTCACGATAGCGCCCGCTCCGATCGCCGCAGCAAAGGACAAGGCCGGCGATCCGAGGTCCGTCGCAGTGCCGAGTAGCGTGTTGTTGTTGCCCGTGGCGTTCGCTAATCCTGACGATGTCCCGACGAACGTGTTGGAGTTTCCCGTCTGGTTTGACTGTCCTGCGGTCATTCCCACGAAGGTGTTGTTGTCCCCGCCAACCGTCCCGGCACCCGCCGATATCCCAACGAACGTGTTGTTCTTTGTGACAAAACCCGGATTCCCGGCGCCGAGTCCCACGAACAAGTTGTTGACAAGGCCTCCCTCGCCGAACAGCACTCTCTCGTTCGCGATGGAGTAGAAACCCGCATTGAACGATGACGCCTTTCCGACCCCGGAGATGTTGAAATTTGACGTGTTCTGGATCGCGGTCGAATTTTGAATGTAATTTCCGCTGCCGCCCGGAAGTGAAGCTGTGAGAGTGCCGGAAACAGTCAGGTTCCCGGGAATCACGACCTGGTCGGAACCGTTCGCACGTCCCAAGGCGACCGTGTTGCTGGAAGAGACAATGCTCCCCGCTCCGATCGCGGTAGCGAAGGAAAGATTCCCGGAACCGAGGTCCGCACCCCTGCCGAGTGTGCTGTTGAAGTTTCCCGTGGTATTGAGGAGACCGGACAACGATCCGACGAAGGTATTCTCGGAGCCGCCGGTGGTCGCGTTTCCGGCTGCCAGTCCGATAAACGTGTTTCTCGTTCCCGAAGTGACTATTCGACCGGCTTCGTTTCCGACGAATGTGTGGCCGAAACCGGACACGTTCTCAAACCCCGCGCCGGAACCGAGGAAAGTGTTTCGGCTTCCCGTAGTCGTTTGCTGCCCCGCCGATCCGCCGACGAAGGTATTGAAACTCCCGTCAGTGTTGAACCTCCCGGCTGCTACCCCCAGGAAGGTATTGGAAACTCCGATCGTGTTGCTCGAACCGGCCACAAGACCCAGGAAAAGGTTCCCCGAACCGACGGAGCTGAGGATCTTGTCGTTTCCCAGACTGAAAAACGACTGCGCTTTCACAACATTTCCGGTTAGCGTACCTGCCGCGGTTCCGTTGCCGGAAATGCTGAAATTCGAGGAAGCCTGCTGGCCGGCGGAGTTTTGAATGTAATCGGCACTTCCGGGCGACGGCGCTCGCGGATCTGACAATCGCGGGTCCGTCGTGAGAACGAATTGATTTGCCGGCGTTCCGCCGAGCTGCAGAGCGTTGTCCGCCGTTGTTGCCGTTGCTGCGGAATCGGCGTTCGTTGCGGTTGCTGCCGTGTCCGCAAAAAGAGCGGTGTCCGCCGAACCGGCTGTAGCGGAGGAAGCGCTCCTCACCGCGTAAGGCACGCTGTTGATCGGCTGACGCGGAGAGAGGATCGTGAAACCGCCCTGTCCGGAAGGCCGCACGCTGATCTCAAGAAACCGCGGCGCCCCCGCAAATTGATCCCCGAAATCCAGACTGACGCTGAACGCCCCGTTGCTGACGGCTACCGCGCTCTTCACGACAGTCGGACCCGCTTGAGCACCGCCGGCGGCGGAATCGAACAGGCGGAATTCAAGGTCGTAGTTCTCGTTGGCGGGGACCGAGCCCGAATTCAAAGTTCCCTGGAACGTGAAAGCGGTTCCCTGTGCGGCGGCGGAAGCCGTTCCGATCATCAGGAATCCACAAAGGAGGATCACGATCTTCACTGCAAACTTCATTTCTCTGCTCCATTTGCTTATCTGATCTCTATTCGTCGCCGGCAGTGTTCAACGCCGGTCCCGTCCGTTTAGCGGAACTGTCACTCTTTGCGCAGAGACCTGACGCATATCGCCAGACAGCGCTCGTCGCTTCCCGCGGAGTGGAATTCTCCCGACGCGATGCGGCTGATGATCTCCGTCCAGGGGACGGAAAGAAGCGCCGCTGCCTCGTTCAATGAGAGCGTTTCCGCTTCTTGTCCGCATTCGCCGCAGAACTGGACGGACGCCGTCTGGCGCGATCTCTTCAGGACCGCCTTCTCGTGCGTTTCCGAAGTGATCAGAATTTTCTTGGATCTGGCCATTCACTTGGACTAAAATCTCCGCCATTCAACGGCGCTTGCTGCTTGAGGTTAGGGGCCGAAGATAAGGGAAGCGCCTGTCTGCGGTCTTGTGCGTTTTCTCAGTTTTTCTTGGGATTTTTATCAATGCGTGAAATTGAGACCCGTTCATACGAATTTGGCGACTGGCGTCTTGACGCCGAAGAGAGGTTCCTATGGTTTCGGCAAGAGCCTGTC
This sequence comes from Aridibacter famidurans, assembly GCA_024103495.1. Lineage (GTDB taxonomy): Bacteria > Acidobacteriota > Blastocatellia > Pyrinomonadales > Pyrinomonadaceae > Aridibacter > Aridibacter famidurans. Next base: position 17,794 of record JAGFIQ010000134.1, on the reverse strand, counting down.
GATCTCCCGCCGAAGGCCGTTGAGGTGCTTCGAGTTCTGCTTGAGAAGAACGGCGAGGTGGTGACCAAGACCGAGATCCTCGACTCGGTCTGGCAGGACGCTTTCGTCGAGGAATCAAACCTTGCGCACAACATCTACGTGCTGCGCAAGGCCTTTCGCGAGCGTGGCGAGAACTTCATACAGACCGTCCCCCGAAGAGGCTACAGGTTCACGGGAGAAGCGCGCGGCGTTCTTCGCGAGTTTGAGGAGCTCACTTTCGAGCGCCGGTCCGTTACAAGCCTCAGCATCGAAGAGATCCACGACTCGACACCTGACAGGGCTGTTCGGTCGAAACCAAGATTCAAGGTCCGTGCGGCATTCGCGGTTGCGCTCGTTTTCCTGGTGGTGGCTGTCGGCGGATTCTCCGTTTGGTTCTCGGGAGCTTCGGCTGAAGAGGCGGGGAACTCGACGATAGGGTCGCTGGCGGTGTTGCCGTTCGCCGACCTCGATAGGACCGGCGGCGACGCGGATGTCTCGCTCGGGCTCACCGATTCGCTGATCTCGAGCCTCGGCCGCCTCAACAGGTTTCCGGTCCGTCCGTTCGGCGGTATCGAGAAATTCGCCAAAGGCGGCACCGATCCCCTGTCCGCGGGCCGAGAACTCGGGGTCGATTCGGTGCTGGAAGGCACGGTTCGGCGGGCTGACGGACGTCTGAGAGTAAGTCTAAGGCTTCTTGAGGTTGAAGGCGGCAGGCAGATATGGAGCGGTTTCTTCGACTCCGAAAGCGGCGATCTTCTCGCTCTTCAACAGACGATCTCGCACAACGTCGCGCGAGCCATTCTCCGTGACCTCGACCAGAAGGAACTCAGGTCTCTCGAAAGGAAACCGACCGAAAGCAGTGAAGCATACGCGCTTTACCTTGCCGGACGCGAGCGCTGGCTGAAACGCGACTGGGACGCGGATTCCTTGCGCTACTATCGTAAGGCGATCGAGATCGACCCGGATTTCGCGCTCGCGCACCTTGGCATCGCGGACCAGGCCGCTATCTCCGGTCAAACGCATGAGGCTGAAAAAGCGCTGAACAAAGCGCTCGAGCTCGATCCGGAACTTCACGAGGCCCACGCGACAAGAGGCTTCATAAGGATGTTCCTCAAATGGGACTGGCGGGGCGCGGAAGCCTCGTTCAAGAAGGCCGGCGAACTCGCGCCGAATTCGTCGAAGGCGCATCACTGGTTCGGCACATATCTTTCGCTTACGGGCAGGTTCGACGAGGCTCTTCGGGAACTCGAAACGGCTGCGCAGCTTGATCCGACGGCGATGATCATCAGGACCGACATCGCGGAGGTCCATTATTTCAAGAAGGACTACGGCCGGGCGGAGCGGCAGCTCGAGGAGGTCCTTGAGGCCGATCCCTCGTTTATGAAGGCGAGAGAGTGCCTGATGCGCGTGCGCTACAAGAAGGGTTCTTCTTACGCAAGGGAACTGATCTCGTTCTACATCGACGACGCGAAGCGAATGAGCGAGGAAGGCGTCACGGGCTCGGTGAGTACGGGCGAGCTGGAAGCACTTCTCGCATCGGGCGATGAAAAGAGGATGTCCGAGCGGCTCATAGGCAATTTCAAAGGCAGGGCCGGATCGCCACCTAACGACTACGCGCTGGCCGCCATCTACACTGACCTCGGAAAGAAGAGGGAGGCGGTCGAGGCGCTGAAGGCGGCTGTCGAGACCCGCTCGTTCCTGCTGCCGTTCGCGGCCGTCGATCCGCTCTTCGAAGGCATCCGCAGCGAGCCCGGGTTCAGAGAGGTCCTTGCGAAGATCGGCCTTCCGGGCGGATGACTCGGTCGGACCGGGAGCATTCGTACGACTATAGGAAACATTGCCCACAAACCAATTATGAGGCGCGCAGCGACGAGCTGCTTTTAGCCGTGGCTGGAGCGAAACGGAACCCACGGGATATGACTCCGTCCTTGGACTCTGACCCTTGAGGTTTGAACCGTCTGCGGGAGCCCTTCGTGACCGTCGGGCGTCGGACAGGCTCACTGCTCACCTGATCGGCACGCTCCCTGACGGTCGCGTTTCCGCCGTCCGTCGCTTCGCTCCCTGCCCCCTCGCTGACGCTCGGGGTTCCGCCTTTGTCTTCGGCACGCTCCCTGACGGTCGCGTTTCCGCCTTCTTTGAACCTGGAACCTGGAACTTTGAACTGTATCAGGCACGCTCCCTGCCCCCTCGCTGACGCTCGGGGTTCCGCCTTCGTCTGCGGCACGCTCCCTGACGGTCGCGATTCCGCCTTCTTTGAACCTGGAACCTGGAACTTTGAACTGTATCAGGCACGCTCCCTGCCACCTCGCTGACGCTCGGGGCTCCGCCTTCGTCTGCGGCACGCTCCCTGACGGTCGCGTTTCTGCCTTTGGTCGCGGTGATGATTACCCGGGATCCGGTGCGGCCCGGTTGGACATCGGAGGGAACGAGTGAATATAGTGAAAAAGATCGGGCGGCGTTCTGAGGCCGGTTGATCGATGCGATGAAATTACTTGGAACCAGGCGATCTAGAATACCCAAACAGCTTACCGAGGCGGCATCTTCCGATACGCCTCTGAGGGATCTCGCGAGGAACATCTCGAAATCCGCGATGGGCGAAAGGAACGAGGCGGAGTCGCTTGAGATCGAAGAGGTCTCGATCAAGCTCGAGAAGCTTCCGAAGAAGCTCGACGGTTTCCGTATTGTCCACCTTTCCGACATTCACCACTCGCCGCTCACGGACCTTGGGCACATAGAGACCGCGATCGGGATCGCGAACGAGCTCGCGCCCGAGATGTTCGTCCTGACCGGCGACTACGTTTCTCACGAGAAGGAATATGTCGATCCTGTCGCGGAGGTGCTTGGAAAGCTCGAATCCGAATACGGAAGCTACGCCTGTCTTGGAAACCACGATCACTGGACCGATCCGGAACTCGTTGTTGAGAGGCTGGAGGCGCACGGGATCAAGGTGCTTGTGAATTCGGGATTCCGGTTTACGGCACGTGACGTTTCGTTCTGGCTATGCGGCGTGGACGATCACATGGTCAAACGGACTGACCTGAAGGCGGCGCTAACCGGCTCGTTCCCGGACGAGATGAAGATGCTGCTCGCGCACAATCCCGTGATCGTCCGCCAGGCCGCCCGACTGGGAGTGGACGTGATGTTAAGCGGCCACACGCACGGGGGCCAGGTGAAGATCCGCGACAAGGACAAAGAGCGAAAGCCTCTGAAGCGGCGCCGGCTTACGAGCGGCCTTCACAGGCGAAAAGAGACCCAGATCTACATAACGAGGGGCATCGGGACGGTCGTTTTGCCGGTCCGGTACCAGTGTCCGCCCGAAATATCACTGATCGAATTGCGCGCCGCCTGACCTCACATCCCGATAGCCGCGCACTTGTGCCGCCGATGCCTTCTAACATCCTTACCATCCCGAATCTGCTGACGTTCCTGAGGATGGCGCTCATCCCCGTATTCGCCAGCCTTTTATATTACGGATACAGCGGATGGGCGCTTGCGGTGTTCATCGCGGCGGGGATCTCGGACGGCGTCGACGGCTTCATCGCCCGCAGATACGGCCAGGAATCCGAGCTCGGCACGATCATCGATCCGATAGCGGACAAGCTTCTTATGACGGTCGCTTTCGTCATTCTCACGCTGCCGAACGCCCTCTATCCGACCCGGCACCTTCCGGTGCCGTTCTGGGTGACGGCGGCGGTGATCGGCCGCGATATTCTGATCGTCACGGTCGCCGGCGCGATCAACATAATGACCGGGTTCAGGGGATTCCGGCCGTCCTGGCTTGGCAAGGTAAGCACGATCGTGCAGGTCCTAGCTGTCGGCCTGATACTTGCCGCAGCCGTCTCAGATTACACTGCCTACCTTCCTACCGTTTACGTCGTCGTCGTGATCCTGGCGGCGGCATCCGGATTCCACTACATCTTTCACGTTTCCAGGCTTATGGCGGAAGAGGAGGAGCGGGAAGCGGCTTGATCCGCGGCCTGCCCCGACTCTCCGAGCTCAATACCTGCTAGTACCTTACTCAAGTAACATTGACAGTAGCACACTCAAGTCTTATAGTACTGACAGGCTCAAAACGTATAAAGGCTTGATCTATCGGATATAAGTTTGTTGAGCGTAACGATTTCTACAGCAACTGGAGACTTAACATGAGCAAAATCATAGGTATAGACCTTGGAACGACCAACTCCGTCGTCGCGGTCATGGAGGGCGGGGAGCCCGTAGTGATCACGAACTCGGAGGGTGGCAGGACGACGCCTTCGGTCGTGGCATTTACGAAAGACGGGAACCGCCTTATCGGGCAGGTGGCGAAGCGCCAGGCCGTGACGAACCCCGAGAACACGCTTTACTCGATCAAGCGATTCATGGGAAGGCGCTATGACGAGGTTTCGGAAGAGATCTCGCAGGTGCCTTACAAGGTCGAGAAGGCCTCGAACGGAGACGTGAGGATCTCGGCCGACGGCAAACAGTACTCGCCGCCCGAGATCGCTGCGATGGTGCTTCAGAAACTGAAGCAGTCCGCGGAAGACTATCTCGGCCAGAAGGTCGAAAAGGCCGTCATCACCGTCCCGGCATATTTCAACGACGCCCAGAGACAGGCGACCAAGGACGCCGGAAAGATCGCGGGCCTTGAAGTAATGAGGATCGTCAACGAGCCGACCGCCGCGGCGCTCGCGTACGGGCTCGATAAGAAGGCCGATGAGACCATCGCCGTCTTCGACTTCGGCGGCGGTACGTTCGACATCTCGGTGCTCGAGGTCGGCGAAGGCGTGGTCGAGGTCAAATCGACCAACGGCGATACGCATCTAGGCGGCGACGACGTCGACGATATCCTGATCAACTGGATCATTGAAGAGTTCAAGAAAGACCAGGGCATCGATCTTACGAGCGACAAAATGGCGCTTCAGCGCCTGAAAGAAGCCGCGGAGAAAGCGAAGATCGAACTTTCCAGCGCGATGGAAACGGAGATCAACCTTCCGTTCATCACCGCCGATCAGAGCGGCCCCAAGCACCTCGTGCAAAAGCTTACCCGTTCGAAGTTCGAGGCTCTTGTCGAGCCCGTCCTGAAGCGGCTTATGCCGCCCGTCGAGAAGGCGATCAAGGATGCCGGGCTCGAGGCGAAGGACATCGACGAACTCGTGCTGGTCGGCGGTTCGACCCGTATTCCGAAGGTCCAGGAAATGGTCAAGGAGTTCTTCGGGAAGGAGCCGAACAAGTCGGTCAATCCCGACGAAGTAGTAGGTGTCGGAGCGGCGGTCCAGGCAGGCGTTCTTTCCGGTGAGAAGAAGGACATACTCCTGCTCGACGTCACGCCCCTGACGCTCGGCATCGAGACGCTCGGCGGCGTGTTCACGGAAATGATCCCCAGGAACACGACCATCCCGACGCGCAAGAGCGAGATCTTCTCGACCGCTTCCGACAACCAGACGTCGGTAGAGGTCCACGTGCTGCAGGGCGAGCGCCCGATGGCGTCCGACAACAAGACGCTCGGCAAATTCCACCTCGTGGGCATTCCGCCCGCACCCAGGGGAGTTCCCCAGGTCGAGGTCACGTTCGACATCGATGCCAACGGCATCGTGAACGTTTCGGCGAAGGATGTAGGAACGGGACGCGAGCAGAAGATCACCATCACGGCTTCGTCCGGTCTGTCGAAGGATGAGATCGACAAGATGATGCAGGATGCGGAATCGCATTCGGCCGAGGACGAGCAGAAGAAGGCGGAGATCGAAGCGCGCAACCGTCTGGACGGGCTTGTTTACAACGTCGAGAAATCGTTCGACGAGAACAAGGACAAGCTGGACGACGCGGGCCGCGCCGAGATCGAATCGGCGATCTCCGATTCGAAGGAAGCGCTGAAGGGAACGGATGCGGATGCGATGAACAACGCGTTCGAGAAGCTCCAGACCGCTTCGCACAAACTCGCCGAAGTTCTCTACGCTCAGCAGTCCGCTTCCGCGGGCGGCGACACGGCCGAACAGGCATCGTCCGCATCGGCGGGCGGAGGCGACGAAACCTCTTCTTCCTCGTCGGACGACGACGTTATCGAAGCCGAATACGTCGACGCCGAAGAGGCGGAGCCGGAAGAAGAGAACAAGGACGAATAAGCGAATGCTCAGGAGCTCCGGTTGAAGGCCGGCGGCGATCACGCCGCCGGCCTGCCTGAACTCCCTGCCAAACCCGATGGCGAACAAGAAGGACTATTACAAGATCTTAGGCGTCAACAAGGACGCGAAAGGCCCGGATATCAAGAAGGCTTATCGAAGGCTGGCAAGGAAATACCACCCGGACGTGAATCCCGGGGACAAGTCGGCCGAAGACAAGTTCAAGGAGATCCAGGAAGCCTACGACGTTCTTTCGGACGAGAAAAAGCGGAAGGTGTTCGACCGCTTCGGATACTACGCCGACAATCTTGACGCCGATTCGCCGTTCGGGGCGGGAGCCGGCGCGGGCGCGGGAGGCTTCGATTTCTCGGGATTCAGCTGGGACACAGGCGCAGGGTCCGGAAGGACGACGGAAGCCGGAGGATCGAGTTTTCGGGACATATTTTCTGACCTCTTTGGCGGCAGCCAACAGGGCCGTGCGGAACCGCCCCGGCCGCTTCCGAAGAAAGGACAGGACATCGAGATCCCTCTCGCCCTCAAGTTTGAAGAGGCCGTCACGGGTCTGACCACAAACCTCACTGTCGACCGCTCCGAGCAGTGTTCGCGGTGCCAGGGCGCCGGAGATATGGGCGGTCCCGTAGTCACCTGCACGACGTGCAGCGGTACCGGCCAGGTCCAGAAACAGGGCGGCAGGCTTCAGTTCACACAGCCGTGTCCGGATTGCGAAGGCACGGGACGAAGGCGCCAGCCTTGCTCGCTTTGCAAGGGCAAAGGCGTTACTCCGAAGAAAGAGCAGGTCAAGGTCAGGATCCCGCCCGGGGTGGACACGGGCTCGAGGGTCCGGATACCGAAGAAAGGACACGGCGGCAGAATGGGCGCTCCGCCCGGCGATCTGTACATAATCACGAACGTGGGGTCGCACCCGCACTTCAAGCGGCGGGGCAACAATATTTACGTCACGGTCCCGATCAGCGTGCCCGAGGCGGCCCTTGGGGCGAAGATCGAGGTCCCGACGGTCGAAGGCAAGACGAAATTGAGGATCCCGCCCGGAACCCAGTCGGGCCAGAAGATAAGGCTCCGCGGCAAAGGCATCCCCAGCGTGCGAAACAAGGAGATCCGCGGAGACCAGTTTGTCGAGGTCAGGATCACGCTTCCGAATGTCATCAGCGAAGAGACAAAAGAGCTACTGAGACAGTTCGAAAGGGTCAACGCTGAGAACGTGCGGAAAGGGATGGGGCTCGAGTGAGCAGCGAGCGGTGAGCGGTAAGCGGTGAGCAGTGAGCAGCGAGCAGTGAGCGGAAAGCGGTAAGCGGTAAGCAGTGAGCGGTGAGCGGAAAGCGGTAAGCGGTGAGCAGTGAGCATTGAGCGGTGAGTGGTAAGCGGTGAGCGGTGAGCGGAAAGCGGTGAGCAGTGAGCGGTAAGCAGCGGGCGGTTATTTTTGGACGAACGATCCCCCGTGTCAGAGCGCAATCACTGCTCACTGCTCACAGCTAACCGCTCACCAAGAGAGCAATGACTAAGAAGGTCAAAACCTACACCATCAGCGTCGTGGCGAAACTCTACGAAGTCCATCCGCAGACGCTCCGGATGTACGAAAGGGAAGGCCTTATCAAACCGTCGCGTTCGGAAGGGAACACGCGTCTGTTCACCGACGAGGACCTTGAGAGGCTCGAGGTTATCTTATCCCTGACGCGCGACCTGGGTGTGAATCTCGCGGGCGTCGAGATAATTCTCAACATGCGGGAGAAAATGAACGCGATGCAGAAGGAATTTGAACGCTTCTTCGAGTACCTGCGCACGCACGCCGACGAGATCTCCAGCAACGTGGACAGTTTTTCCGATTCCGAGGCGCTGATCCCAGTGTCGAGGATCAACCGCGAGCGGACCGTCGATCAGCCGGAAGAAAACTGATACGACTCATCCCAAAATCTTTACTTTTCGTCCGGTTTCCTCCACAATCACAAAAAATTAAAAGGCACTCTAAATCCATCCCACTTTCCTCAGGAGGCGCCTTATGCAATTCGGGAAACTCTCACTTCTCGCAACCCTTTTTCTCACAACAATAACAGCAGGCTTTGGTCAGGATCTCGACGAGGTCACGATCAAAGGGGCCGTGCGCGACATCCTTGGCGGCGCGGTTGCCGGTGCACGCGTGACCGCCGTCAACGAGATAACCGGGATCCGAAGGACTTCGGTTACCGATGCGAACGGGCGGTTTATTCTTATCGAGCTCGAGCCGGGTGACTACAGGATCGAGGCGGAAGCCGCCGGCTTCGCGCAAACAGAAGCGGCCGTCCGCGGCGTGCTTTCGGGCGAGACGCTTTCGATCTATCTTGAGGTCACTCCTGACGAGGTCAGCGCGTCGGTCACGGTTTCGTCCGAATCGGACGAGTCGCCCGACGTGAGCCGCACGGTCCCGGGTGATTCACTCAAAGGCGAACTCATCGACAGGCTTCCCGTGCCCTCGGAGGACGTACTCGACCTTCTGCTCGCGATGAGCGGGACCGACGAGGAACCGTTCTCGATCGACGGCCTTGCGGATGACGACAGGATAGGGAACGGATCGGAGTTCGACCGTCCTTCGGAGGTTACAGGTGCGGGAAGCATTTCGCTGAACGGAGGGGCCGCCTATTCGACCAACATCACGATCGACGGAATGGACAACAACGACGACCGTCAGGCGGACGAACGCTTTCAGCCTCCGCCGGGCTCCGTCGCCGAGGTCCAGGTCGTCGCCAACCAGTTTTCCGCGGAGTACGGCCGGGCATCCGGCGGAAGGATCAACATACGTACGCGTTCGGGAGAGGCCGGCTTGAGAGGGAATCTGCACGCGTCTTTCGAAGACGCGAGCCTCAACGCCAATACGTACAACAACAATCGCAGGGGCCTAACACGCCTCCCGTTCACACGGATCGATCCGGGAGTCACATTGCTCGGAACTCTGCCGGGAAGTACGGGGAGAACAAGGTTCCTAGGTTCGTTTCTCTTTCAAAACAGGATCTCTTCGTCGCTCATCGATACGATGGTCCCGGTCGACCGGAGCCCCTTCTTTGACGTTCCGCCCCCGACTCATTCGCACGAGGCGCGCGTTGACGACATCCCGAACCCGCAGTCCGACACGTTTCCGCTCGTTTATATCGCGCCGTATCGGAAGTCGGTACCTACGCCCGGATACCGAAGCAGGTCGCTCGTGCGCATCGACCAGACGATCTCCGACCGGCATTCGCTGAGCGTTAATTACCAGCTCGCGCGAAGCCGGGACCTGCGTCAGTATCGCGAAACCACTCGATACCTCGAGGAGACGCTTCAGGCGAGACTCCGTTCTGGCGACGCGCTCCAGATATCCGACAGCTTCGCCCTGAGCGACAACGTTTTCAATCAGATACGGTTTCAGTTCTCCGACCACAGGCCCGGATTCGCTGCGGAAGGAGCGGGCGATCCGGTCGTCCTTTTGTTCATTTCAGATGACGGCCGCGCGGGAAGCGACGATCAGGTGCGCGGGACGATCGTTGCGGGGAACTCGACCGCCAATTTCGCGAACCTGCGATCCGAAAGGCGTTTCCAGGTACAGGAATCCCTAACCATTGCCGCCGGGAGTCACACGGTTCGAGTGGGCGCGGACATCCAGACGCTGCGTTCGCGGATCGAGGACCTGGCGGATTCGACCGGGACCTTCAATTTTTCAAGGGTCTACGATCTCATCGCGGGTCAGCCGAGCCGCTACAGGCGTTCGTTTGGAAACACTTCCGTCAAACGAAACACATATCTCGGGATCTTCTTTCAGGACGATCTGCAGGTCCGGCCCGGGCTGACCGTTTCGGCCGGAATTCGTTACGAAAGGGAGTCTATCCTTCGCGACGACAACAATTTCGGGCCGAGGGTCGCGATCGCCTGGTCGCCGGGAGACGACGGCAAAACCGTGATCCGCGCCGGTGCAGGCATTTTCTACAACCGTGTTTTGCTAAGGACTCTGGACGATTACGCGCTCGGGAAGCAGGAGCGGAGGTTCGATTCCGAAGCTCTTAGCGGACCCTCTTCCGAGACAAGGTGCCTGAACCAGGTCGAACCGGGCCCGAACGCTCAGACCGACAAATGCCGGTTTCTGAGCGCCCTCGCTGCGGGAATGCCTTCCGCGCCGGATGAGGGTGAACTGGTCCGAATGCTCTCAGAACTGGGCATCGAAGACGGAGGGTTCGTCACCGATACGAACTTCACGAGGTTCGTCGAGAAAGGGATCAGGATTCCGGAAAGCTATCAGTTCAACGCCGGGATCGAGCGGGATCTAGGCGGCGGATTTGTTACCGAAGCAAGCTTCACATTCAACAAGGCGTCCGGACTCTGGCGCGAGACGAACGTGAACGCGTTCAGGCCGCCTCCCGGTTTTGCCACGCTGACCGAATATCTGCTTTCGCTTGGTACTTTCGATCTTGGAGGGCGCGTTACCCGGTTCGAACTTGGAGATCCCGGCGATGCCGGCGGGGTTTCGGATCAGGCCGGCATACGCATCGTCAATCTGGCGAGCTCGAATCCTTCTGAGGCGGCGAGCGCGCCGATCGGGATCGCGTTCGCGGCGCTCGAAGCGACGCTCGTCCGGCCTTTCGATCCTGAACTCGGCCAGGTGGAGATGGTAAGCTCAATCGGGAGAAGTGTTTACGAGGGTCTGACGATCTCCGTTCGCCGCGGGTCGAGACCGCTTCCGGGCGGCTTTTCGGCATCGTTCCGTGCGGCGTATACGCTCTCGAGAACCCGCGATGACGGATTCGTGGACACGAGTTCCGCGCAGACGCCGGGTGATTTCCGTGCCGAATTCTCCGCGAGCAGCATAGACCGCCGCCACAGGTTCAGGTTCTACGGCACGGTCGACTTCCCGCGGCGGCTCGGAGGCTTCTCGTTCTCGCCGGTGATCAGGATCGAATCCGCGCGGCCGTTCAACCTTGGTATCGGAGGAACCGACAGGAACCTTGATGACGTATCCAACGACCGCCCCAGTTTCAGAGGCGACGTTTCATCGATCATTTCCCGCGATCCGGGCGACCCGTTTCCGGACGCGCTTGCGCGATCCTTCGCGCTGGCTCCGATCGGAACTCCCGGAGATCTTCCGAGAAATGCGGGCAGGGGACCGTCGCTGTTCGTTTTCAACGCTGCGGTCGCACGAAAATTCAGGTTTGGCGAGAGGGCCTCAGTCACTCCGCAGCTGACGGTAACAAATGTCCTGAACGCCACGGTGTTCAGCTTCGGGTCCGATTTTATCAACCTCTCGGAATCCGGAAGCTCCGAGTTTCGCCAGGGATTTCTCGTCCCGTCCCGGACCCTCGCCCAAAGGAAAATAAGGCTTGGGCTGCGGATCGATTTTTGAGCCATCGCGGCGGGATCAACGGAGGCGCGGCCGGCTGAGCGGCCCGCGCCTCCGCCCGGCATCTCCGCCGCGAAAAGGTGGCTAGTTCCCGCCCGATATGGTAATTTATGGTTGTTGAACATTCTTGTTCATTCGGAATTTACTTTAAGAAGCGGCTTGTCCGGACCTCACGATCGCACCCCGCCATTTCTCCCGTTCCGGATCACCGGATCCCCGACAGTCTCAATCAGGAACTATGAGCAGCGTCATTGAAAAAGAACAGGAGATCGTAACCGAAGTCTCCACCGAATCGGTCCTTCTGGATGCGGACCTATTTGTGAAATACAAATCGCCGGAGAAGGCCCTTCAGCTTCTGCGGGATTCGATCCGCCGCAGCCCGCGCTCGATTGCACTTCGCGAAAAGTTGCGGGAGATCTGCATCTCGCACAAGAACTCTGCCGAAGCTTCGAAGCAGTGCCTTGCGCTCGTCAGTCTTTATATCGCGAAAGAGGATTTCGATATCGCTTACGACCGTCTTCAGGAAGCGAAGCTTCTCGATCCGCGAATATCGGTCGCGCCGGGACTCGAGGCGATCCGAAGGGCGCGCCGTCCGGACTTCGCGATCAACCGCGAACGGTCTTCGTTCAAGGTGCGAACGGACGTGACTCTCGCTGGCGATCTCGCATTCGTCACGCTATTCGACGCAGTGCAGGTGATCGAGAACTCTCGAATGACCGGGCTCCTCGTGATGAAATCGGACAAACACCTTGCCAGCGTTTCCTTTAACGAAGGAAAGATCGTGGATGCGGAAGCCGACGGGATGAACGGCGTGAAGGCATTTCGCGTGATCATCGACATCAACAGCGGGACTTTCGAGTTCAGCCTTTCGCCGAACGAGTTTCCCGTAGTGATCGACGTTAACAGCAACACGAACTTCATTCTCGATACGCTGACCTCGCTCGAGACCGAGAAGGCGGAGAAATCCGGCATGCGGAGCCTCAGCACGACGGAACTCGAGGTCTGAAACTCCTTAAAGGAAAGCGCGCGGTCCGGGCGACGTCTCCGGGCCGCGCGTTTTTTTGCCTTCAAAGCGAAGATTGCGTCCAAGCTTGATTTATTCGGGCAAAAACCACAAAATATAGTGCCATTCAGCCCGCCAAGGCACTATAAGATGTTCAAACTTCAGCGTCTAGAGATCACGGGATTCAAATCCTTCGCGGATTACACCGAGATCGTGTTCACCGGAAAAGGTATTACCGCCGTCGTAGGACCCAACGGCTGCGGGAAGTCCAACGTGAGCGACGCGATCTCCTGGGTGCTGGGCGAACAACGCCCGACCTCGCTTCGCGGACAGGAGATGAAGGACGTGGTGTTCCAAGGCACCAGCAAACGAAGTCCCGGCGGAATGGCGGAAGTCGTCCTGCATCTTGTGCGTGACGAAGCTGAAATAGTTTCCGACGAACACGAGCTCGAAGACATTGACCAGAAGCTTGGCGCGATCGACGCCGGCGCCGTCGATATGTCCGAGATCGAAGGCGCGGAACAGGATCCGGACGAACTTGTAGAAGTCGTCGCGGAAGAAGGACCGGAAGACGAGGAAGAAGAATCGGAAGAGGTCGTCAAAGCTGCCCAGGTCGGTTCCGCGCAGACGATCGAAAAGAAGGTCCGTTCGAAACGCCGCTGGAGGCCCCGGAACTTCGCTCTCGAGTTCGCGCCCGGTGAGGCCGTTTCCGTCACGCGCCGTCTTTACCTTTCGGGCGAAAGTGAATATCTCCTCAATAACAAGACCTGCCGCCTGCGTGATATCCAGGACCTGTTCGCGGGGACGGGACTGTCCGGAGCCCATTACGCGATCATCGAGCAGGGGAGGATCGGCCAGATCCTTTCTTCGAAACCCTCGAACAGGCGAATGCTGATCGAGGAAGCGGCCGGGATCTCCAAGTTCCGTATGCGCCAGAGGGCGGCCGAGGCGCGGCTCGCTTCCGCAAAGCTGAACCTGGGGCGGATCACGGACATCGTTTCCGAGATCGAGAAACAGACTCGGAGCCTGAGGCGTCAGGCCGCCAAGACAAAACGATACAAGATTCTTCGTGAGGAGTTCCGAGGTCTTCTGAAGCAGTCCTATGCCGCTGAAGGCGCCGCTTTGACCGCCGCAGTGACCGAACTGGATGGGCTTCTCGAGAGAGCCGTCGCGTACGAGCGCGAGTGTTTCGAAGCCGTATCGGAGAAGGACGAAGCGTTCCGGTCGGCGACCGTCGGAGCGAGAGTGGCCGAGGACCGCGTCACCGAAGTCTTAGCGAAACACGCAGAAAATGCGCTCCGCAGAGACCGCACTGTCCGCGAGCACGAGTATCAGATCGCAAGGATCGCGGAACTGGCTGACCGCGGCACAGCCCTGGCGGCCGATCTGCGCGCGACGAACGCGAGGATCGAAGCGCTTAAGGAAGAAACTCAGCGCCTGCAGGAAGATGAGGCAAGAGAGCGTGAAGCTTCCGAGAAGCAGAAAGCCCGGCTGAAAGAGGCCGAGACTGTCTATGCAGGCAAGCTCCGGGAGCTGAACGAGCTTGAGAAGTCGCTCGACGCCGAGCGTTCCGAACATCTGCAGCATAATGCCGCCGTCGAACGGCTCGGCGAGATCGGACGCCAGTTCGAAAGCAACATCGAACGGCTTCAACAGCGCACCGAAGGGCTCGAGCGCGAGCACCATCGCGCCGAACAGACCCACCAGGAACGCCGCGAGGAGTTCGCCGGACTTGAGAAGGACCTCGCGGCCGAGCGCGAGAAGCTTGTCGAGCTCAACGAGGAGCGGATCGGGATCCTAGAAAAGATAGGATCCGCTAAAGAAGTATTTGCGGAGCGCGAACGCGAACACTCGGTGCTGGCCGAACGCTTCGCAAGGGTTCGGCACAGGCTCGAAACGCTCGAGGAGCTGGAAGAGAGGAAAGCGATATACTCGCCCGGCGTCCAGAAGGTATTCGGTGAACAGAAGAAGATCGGCGTCGATTTCATAGGCACGCTCGCGGACAGTTTGAATGTTGAAGAGCGCGCCGAACGAGTGGTGGAGAACCTGTTTGGGTTCGGCCTGCAGTCGATCCTGGTCCGGTCACAGAAGGACGCCCGCAGGACGATCGAGTACCTTAACAAGAACGAGCTCGGAAGGATCGGCGTTCTCGTCGTCGACGCGAAGGAATCTCCCGCGAACCTCAACGGCGACCTTAAAGGGACGGTCGGCGAGGTGCTGGGCGCCGAAGGCGGACTGATCGCCGCGCTTTTAAGAGCCTTTCCGCGCGAGATGCACGCAAGGCTGCTAAATGATCTAAAGGAAGCCGAAGGAGCTTCCAACGATCTCGCCGCCACGTGGGACGGCGACATCGTCGCAGGCGGCAAACTGTACGTCAGCGGACGGACCCCTTCGAAAGAGCGGAACGTTTCGATCCTCGGCTTCAAGCGGGAACTCGCCGAGCTGAAAACGGGCGCTATCGAACTGGCTTCATCGATAGCCGAGGCCGAGAAGGCGGAGAATGCGGCTCGCGAAGAGGTGGCCTCGTTCGAGGACAAGCTGGTCGATCTTCAGGCTTTGATAGTCAAGATCGAAAGGGAATCCCTTTCGAAAGAGGTCCACATCAAGTCGCTTGCCCAGGAGATCGAGCGTGCAGATCGCCACCGCAAGGTCGTGGCGGACGAGATCGCGCAGAATTTGTCGGAGATCGAACAACTCGAAAAGCGTAAGAATGAGGCCGCCGAAAACGCTTCGATCGCTTCGAAGGCCTTTGCGCTGACCGAGGAAAAGATGGCGAGGATCGCCGACGACATAGCCGATGCGCGCGCCGCGGTCGACGACGAGAACGAGATCCTCAACAGGAAGAGGACAGACGCGGAAGTTGCCTCGGAAAGGTTGCGGTCGGCTAACGCCGCGCTTGAGCGCGTAAGGCTCGAAAGTTCCGAGCTTGAATCCCGCGCGGTCCGACAGAAGGGAGAGATCGAGGAAACGGCACGTCAGACGGAGATTCTGAAGGCATCGAGCGAAGCCCTGAAAGGTCAGATCGAGGCGGCGTCGGGAGACGAGAAGCAGGAGCGGGACGAACTGGAGAAAGCGATCACGCATCTCAGAGCCGCTCGCGAAAGCTCGGACAAGCTGTCCACCGAACTCGCCGACTTCAACAAGGTCGCCGCGAAAGCCCGGGACGATCGCGCTTCCCTCGACATTAAGCGAACGGAAACCGTCTCCGGATTGCGAAATCTGAACGAGAAGGTATCCGAAGATCTGAATACAACGCTCGAGGAACTGGTCGCCGCGACGGATGTCGAGGAAGGATTCGAATTGGAAGAGTCGCGGAAGAAGGTCCGCGAACTTCGCGCACGGCTTGATAATTTCGGCGCCATCAATATGCTTGCTCTGGATGAGCTTAGCGAAACGGAGGAGCGGCTCGAGTTCCTCACGGCTCAGAGGGCCGACGTTGAAGACAGTATAAATGCCGCCGAGGAAGCGCTCCGCGAGATCAAGAGGCGTTCGAGACAGCGGTTCAAGGACGCATTCGAAGCGATCAACGAGAACTTTTCGGAGTTCTTCAGCGAGTTGTTCGGCGGCGGCAGCGGCGAAATGGTGCTGCTTGAGTCGGACGATGTGCTCGAGGCCGGCGTCGAGATCATCGCGCAGCCGCCCGGAAAGAGGCTCCAGAACATGCTTCTTCTCTCGGGCGGGGAAAAAGCGATGACCGCGATCGCGCTGGTTCTGGCAATATTCAGGTACAGGCCTTCGCCCTTTTGTCTTCTTGACGAGGTCGATGCGCCGCTGGACGATGCAAATGTCGGAAGGTTTGTTAACAGGATCGAGTCGATGTCGGAGAACACACAGTTCATCGTCATCACTCACAACAAGCGGACGATGGAGGCCGCGAAGGCGCTCTATGGCGTCACGATGCAGGAAGCCGGTGTTTCGCGCATCGTATCGGTCCGGTTTGATTAGGTTCCTGTCCCTTTTCGCGGCGCTGTTCCTCGCTCTTGCCGCCGCGGCTTTTTCCCAGACGGCTCCCGCCAAAAAAAACTCCAGACCTTCGGACGGCAAAGTATCGGAAAAGCCTGTGCCGAAGGAGTTTGTCCCGGTCTATTCCTATGAGTTCGAGAATCCGAAATTCCACGTTTCGCACGTAAAGATAGAGCACGACGAGGCGGGAGTGGGGAAGGTGACGTTCCGCAAGCTCGATTATGAGGAAGACATCACGGAGCCTCTCGAGCTATCCGAGTCCACGCTGGCGCATCTGAAAAAGCTTTGGAATGAGCTGAACTTTCTTGCTTCGACAGAAGAACTGCAGTCGCCGGTGAGGGATTACGGTCACCTGGGGACGATGACGATCGCGATGTCGAAGGAAGGCAGAAGTCGGGAGGTTGCGTTCAACTGGACCGAGATCAAAGAGGCGAAGGAACTGACCGATGAGTACAAGAAGATCGGGAATCAGTTCATATGGATCTTCGATATCGACGTCGCTCGGCGGAACCAGCCGCTCGAAACCCCCAGGATAATGAAGGGACTTGATTCCAGCCTGCGCCGAGGGGCGATCTCGGACCCCGGCCAGATGCTCCCGTTCCTTAGGGAATTGAAAGACGACGAGCGTCTGCCCCTCATCGCCCGAAACCACGCGGAACGGATAATCGCTAGAATCGAAAAGGAAGCCAAGGAGAATCAGGATGGACAGGATTGATAGTTGAGAATTGAGAATTGAGAATGGTCGTTGGGATCGGTTGGCGGATGTCTAATTCAGTGAACTTATCAGGAACCAAGCGCGGGATTGTCCAGCTTTTCATTGGCAATTTTCAATCATCCATTATCCATTTTCTTCGTCCTGTCTATCCTGTTCTCAAAGAGTACTGAGTACTGAGAGATGAGCGTTCATGCACGCGACAACGACGTGACTCAGTACTCAGCACTCAGCACTCATCTCTCAGCACTGCCTCACTGCACGCTGACACTTGAGGGCACCGGGACGTCCCCCGCCGCGCCGAAATTGATCGCCTCGAAGCCGCTAGTCGTCCCGAAGATGTACCAGGTCCTGTCCCCGGGGCGCCAGATCGCGGGATCGGTCCTCGAGTCGCCGCCGTAATCTCCCGGAGCCGGAATGTCTCCCGCCACTCCCCAGGGGAAGCTGAAGAAGGAGTCATCCTCGCTTCTTATGACAAACCATGAAGAGTCCGAGGGCCTGTAGAATGCCACGTCGGCCCTGCCGTCTCCCGTCCAGTCGCCGACAGCTGTCCGGTCGCCAGGAGCGCCGAACTGATACGCCTTCACACCAAGCGTGGACCTGAGAAGCCAGAACTGGCTGTCCGGAGAACGGAACACGGCGACGTC
>JAGFIQ010000114.1 GCA_024103495.1 Aridibacter famidurans | reverse complement strand
CAAGCGAGGGGCATAACAATCAGCACCCCCGAACGCAATCGGAACCCTGAGCGAAAGCGAGGGGCATAACAATTAGCACCCCCGAACGCAATCGGAACCCCGAGCGCAAGCGAGGGGCATAGCAGATCCTGTATCCCAAGCCCAATCGGAGTGGTAAAATCCTCTTTGTCGCCTCGATTGCTCCGCTTAGATACCTTCAGGAAGATCCCCGCCTTGCCCATTGACTACGTAGTCGATCGCCGCATCCACCGCTTCGTCATTCCACAGGTACCGTGTACTTCCTTTCAAAGTCCAAGGGGAATGCTCTTCCTCCCAAAGTTCATCATGCCTGAGGTCTCTTGTGGCGTATGACTTGAACTTAGCGAGAGCTTTCTGGGCCGAATAGGTACCGATCGAAACGACGATGTGAACGTGGTTGGTTCTTATATTGAGCGCAAGTAGCGGCCAATTGAAATACTCACACGTTTCTCGGATCGACTTTCCAACGCACTTCCGCATGTAGCGAGACAAGCGAACCGGATCCGATTTCAGAAGATCGCTGCTCTCCTTCTCCCACTCTGGATCTTCAGGAAGATAGAAGGATCCGAATCGATTGTGGTGCTTCGTTATCGTTCCCCGAAAATCGCCAGGAAGCCAGGTTCCGTAACATCGGAAAGTGATAAGGTGCGCAAGCGGAAATCCACTCGTGTTGAATGCAGGTTTTTGCATCGTCAGGTGAGGGTGACGAAGTGATTATGCCCCTTGCTTGCGCTCGGGGTTCCGGTTGTTATGCCCCTTGCTTGCGCTCGGGGTTCCGATTGTTATGCCCCTTGCTTGCGCTCGGAATTCCGATTGTTATGCCCCTTGCTTGCGCTCGGGGTTCCGGTTGTTATGCCCCTCGCTTGCGCTCGGGGTTCCGATTTGTTGTACCTGTAGCGATCACCGCAAGCAACAGAAAAAAGAACATGTTCGCGTTCGTCCGCAGAGGGAAATCGACGAAGCTGTGGACCATCACGCCGAAGCATCCCGCCAGGGCTCCCACCGCGGCCGACCGCCTGAACCGATCCTTTGCCCCCCGGATCGTCCCGATCGCGCTTCGAAACAGAGAGTATATAAACACAAGCACTAACGACAGCCCGACCACACCGCCGTCCGAAAGCATCTGCAGGTAATCGTTGTGCGCGTGCTCGACCCGGTAGATCCCGCTCCAGGTATCGTAGCGGGTAAACGCGACGCCGAAACTCTCGAGCCCGGAACCGATCAAAGGGTTGGCGTAGAAGATCTTGAGCGCGACCGACCAGTAGTGAAGCCGCCCGGTCGAAAAGTCATCGCCCGCCTCCTGCATAGCGGCGCCCCGAAGCAATTCCTGCTCGCCTCCGGCCCAGACCGCGAAAACGATCAGTACAAGTAACAATCCGACCGCGGAACCGATTATCAGAGCGGGTCTTCCGAGAAGCGACTTTCCGCTGCGCCTCGGGTTCGCGCGGGCATCGCTCCGGTTGATCAAGAGGAAAGAAACAGCGAGGAACGACAGGACGGCGACAAGGCTCAGGAACGCGCCTCGCGATCCGGCGAAAATGACGCCGGTCCCGATGAGGATGACGGCGATCCCGAAGAAGACGAGCTTGTCGCGCTTAACACCGCCCCCCACAAGCGGTGCGAGCGACATCGCGAACATCATCACCAGGAACGATGCGAAATGATGGCGGTTGATGAAAGAGCCGAACGGTCGCGCCTGGGCGGCGGGCGTGATGCCGTAGATCGTCGTCGGGTCGGAAAGGGACTGAAGGACCGCGAAGAACGCCATTAAGGAGCCGAAGATCACAAGGACGACGACCAGCTTTCTGATCCTCGACCGCGAATCGATGAACGTTAGCGCTGCGGAAAAGAAGACCCCGAAAACGAAGAGCCTTATCACCGCCAGCCTCGTCGCATTCGGCTCGACCGACAGCGCGTTCGATGCACCCTCGGTAAGCACCCCGTCGGGAACTGCGGAACCGGCAAGCGGCAGAAGCTGGAAAAGCCCCAGGACGATGAGGCCGGCGAAAGCGAGCTGAGTCGGATGAAAGGCAGCGGTGAATCTGCCGTAGCGAAACGTGTTTACGAGCCAGAGAACCGGGATCAGGCTCACGAGCAAAGTGATGAACGCGAACGATCCGGTGCTGACGCCTCCGAACGAGAGATTCGCGATCACGGGGATCACGATCAGAAGCACGAAGATCGCGGCGCTCTCGAGCCCCGGCGTTCGTGCACCACCTGTTTGATCAGCCAATTCGTTCATTTGAAAGGCGCAATTGGGTAGCAAGTCATTCCTTTGCGGTCCTTGGCGGCTTGGCGCCTTTGCGGGAACCTACGTCATCGCGGTTGAGACCTCAGGACTGAAATGCTGCCACAAACATAAACAAGATCTCTCGCAAAGACGCCAAGGCACGAAGTGCCGCAAAGAAGAAAGGATATTCTTACTCTACAAACGAATCTGTTGGCTATGTATTCCACCCCTCGGGGACGCAGGATCATCCTTGATCGCTAACCCGGGTTCGTAAACTACTTCTTCGATCTGCCAGTCCGTTCATTTGAAAGGATTGCCGATGTTCCGGGATCTTCTTCCGCTGGAATGAGGCCAATCGGCTTTGGTAATGCCCGTCGCTTGCGCTCCAGGTTCCGATTGTTCCCAGTTATCTCCTTCATCCCTTTCATCCCTGTTCAACCTTCTTGATCGAAACCGCGTCGATCCACGCTTTGCCCGCGATCCTGCATTCCGATCCCACGCATTTCTCACGGACAAGCCGTATGATCACGCCTTCCGATCCGTCCTTTGTACTGAAAACGGCGGACACCGGGGTCCATCCAGAGGCAGCGGGGACCGCGGGTGTCGAAGCCAGGATCTCCCCGGAAACCGCGTCCGCAATCTCCCAGAACATCGTCTTGTCCGCCTCGATCTCGGTCTTTACATATGCCTCGAATCGGTATTCAACTCCCGGAAGGACCGCGACCGCCTGCGAGATGTTGCGGAACGAGCCGGTGGACCTGCCTTCGAAGATCAGTGCAAGGCTCTTTCCGCCCTCGTGCTTTTGCTCGACGCTTATTCCGACGGCCGGATTCTTTCCCGTCTGAATGTTCCACTCGAAGTTTCCGGGCTCGTCGATGGAAACGTCCTCCTCGAAGCCGCCATTGGTCACTTCCGCTACTCTCGGCCCACCGTCAGATAACTGTGCCTGGACCTCTACTGCTGCAGCGTAACGTTTTGCCCCCAGAAGCGTTTCGACGAGTTGCTTGCCCGCCTCAGTATGTTCCGACCTGATCTCCTGCTTTGGCAGTGAATTCCACATCTTCAACGCCTCGCCGTACTTCTCCTGCCTCGCCAGAAAGCCGGCCATCGCCGCCTTCACCGCGGACGAATCGCCGACCGTGGCGATTACCCTCGCGATGTCGCCTTCGAACAGGTCCCAGGCCAAAGATGCCGCGGGCTGTCCAAACTTCGCGTTTCCATCCACCGCCTTTCTGATCATCGCGAAACCCTCGTCGTTCCTGCCGTTTCGGATCAGGACATTCCCGAACGTCCAGAGCACTTCCGAGTAATTCGGGGCGACCTCCGCAGCGTGGCGGAGCGCCTTCTCGGCCTCGTCGGGTTTGCCGTTGCGTTCGAGCGCCTTTCCGAACTCCAGCCAGAGAAGGTAATCGTTCGGCTCGAGAGCAGCCGCTCTTTCGTACATTTCGAGCGAGCGAGGAAGGTCTTCCGGACGCATCGACCGCTCGAGATACCAGCCGGCCGCATAGTACGCGAACGGTTCTCCGGGAGCGATGGAGGCTGCGAACTCGGCAGCGGCAGGCTCGCCGGCGCCTCGCGCGACGGCATTCCCGAAAAGAGTAAGGAACGAGAAAACGAAAAGCAGGAAGACGGCAAGGAAACCGAATCCGAACACGGTGCGCGCGGCCAGGCGTTTCAGTTTCAGGTCAACTCTCATAGGGCGAGGTCTGTCGAGTCTGTCGAGTCTATCGAGTCTTTCGAGTCTGTCGAGTCTGTCGAGTCTGTCGGGTCGATCGAGTCCCTCGAGTCCAACGAGTCTTTCGAGTCTTTTGAGACTATCGGGTCTGTCGAGTCTTCCGAGTCCATCGGGTCGGTCGGATCGAAGGCTCGTACTCTCATTTCTTTTTCAGGTGCCGAACCAAACCAAACAGCATCCGAGAGACTTCTTCCAACTCTTCGTAAAGCGAGTCAAAAGCGCTTTGATCAAGGTAGCCTTGGTCGAGGGCAATATAAAGATGCGACTGGACCTCTGCAGCAGACGACCTCGATATGTTGAGAAAGTGTAAGAAATCGCGGTCTGTGCGTCTGGCAAAACCTTCGGCTATATTGGCCATGACTGACACACTCGACCTGCGAATCTGGTCCTTTAGTCCGAAGTCCCGGGCAAAATCAGACTCACTCGTAATTGAATAGATCATTTTCGTGATCTCTCGTGCTTTCTTCCAAGCGTTGAGGTCTTCGAATCTGTGAACTGTGGACATTGTGAGGAACCTCCATCCAGAAGTGGTTAATTGAAGAGATCTGGTCAGTGAGACGAACAGATCATCGCGACGAGCATAATGGAATAAGGTTGGAATGAAAAGGTTGAGATGGAATTCAAGTGACCCGATAAACTCGACAGACCCGACAAATTGTACGTATCGTCGCTACGCGACTCCGGGTTATCGCGTGCTTCTTTCCGTGGGTTCCGCTTCGCTACACCCACGGCTAAATGCAGGTCGTCGCTTCGCGACTCCGGAAACTCGCCAGACTCGCTAGACCCGACAGACTCGCCAGACTCTCTTCACTCAAATTCCACCGGCTCGATCTTGATCAGCGCGCGTTTGAGCGCGACGTCGGAATCCTGGCATATGATCCGGATCTCCCTGAGCTTGTCGGGTGCGAGCTCGCGGAACGAGATCAGGACCTCCTGGATTCCATACTCCCTGCAGATGTCGCCGAGGCTTCCGTTGCCGCCAAGCACCTTCAGTCCGTGCATCACCTTCCCGATCTTCATCGGATCGTCGTCAACGAAGCCGACCGCCGTGTACTCCCACTGTGAATTGTTCTCAAGCTCCCGCAGCACCATCTCGCCGCCGTCTCCGGCTCCGTAGATCAGTACCCGCCTCCCGTACGACGCGACCGGGTTCGGGAGCAGCTGGCGGATAAGCCGGAAAGCCATGCGGCTGCCGGCAAGAGCCGCGAGAAGAAGCAGCCCGTCGACGATGAACACCGCGCGCGAGAAGTTACGGAAACGATACAGGAGCAGGATCGCGAGAACACTGCCCGCCGATCCCAGAACGACTCCCTTCGTAAACGTCACGAGGTCGCTAACGCTGGTGTAGCGCCAGATCCCGCGGTAAACGCCGACGACAAGGAATGCCGCGAGCTTTATAACGATCAGCAGCGGGAGCGTCTCGATGAAAAGGTCCCAGTTAGCCGTCTGTTCAAAGGCTCCGAACAGAAGGACGTACGAGAAATAGTATGCAAGCGTGATCAGGACCGAATCGAGAAGGACCTCGAACACCCGCCGCTTGTGCGAAAAATCGTAGATGAATCCGAAGACCGCGTTGTTCTTCAGCGCCAGTTCTTCATCCTGTTCCGCATATACCTTCACTCTCGCGAGATAAACACCGATGATCGTCAGGATGACCGTGAAGATCCCGATCAAGGCTATGCTCTGGATCGTCCTGAGCTGTTTCAGGTAGATCGAGAGCGCCGCGGCGATGATCGCAAAGCCGTAGAGCATAAGGACCGCGGAGCGTTCGGTCAGGCCCAGCGCGACGAGCCTGTGCGAGGTATGGTCGCGTCCGCCTTCAGAGGCCTTTCTGCCCCAGAGCTTTCGAAGGATCGTGACGAGTGTCGTGTCGAAGATGGGAACAAACAGGATCAGCGCCGGGACGGCGAGAACCGAGACTATTCCGCGCGAGCGGCCTCCGGTCTGGCTGAGCATCACCGCGCTTGAGAGGAGGAAGCCGACGAACATCGAGCCGGCGTCGCCCATGAAGATCGAAGCCGGGTTAAAATTGAAGATCAGGAAACCGAGCAATGCCCCTATAAAACCACAGATCAGGAGCATATCCCCCGTGGCACCAACCGTGTAGAAACCTATCGCGAGCGTCGCGGCGGCGATCGCGGCGATTCCGGCCGCGAGACCGTCCATATTGTCCAGCAGGTTGACGGCGTTGGTGATGCCGATAAGCCAAAGCGCCGTAATCCAGATGTCGGCGATCTGGTAGCCGGTGATGGGGAGCGTGAGTCCGGCTCCGATGATGATCGCGGTCCCGATGACCTGGCCGATGATCTTCTGATAAGGCTTTATGTAGAGTATGTCGTCTACAAACCCCACCAGAAAAAGGAATGTCGCACCGGCCATTACGACCAGCGAGTCCCCTGTTTTGGGGACGAGCGCGAGGTACACGGCAAGCGTGGTGACGTAGATCGCGACGCCGCCCATCAGTGCCGTCGGCTTTTTGTGCCACCTGTCGGCCTTGGGCTTCGCTACGAACCCGTGCTTTCTTGCAAGTCCTCGGACGACCCACGTCAGGGCCGCAGAAATTGCGGCCGCTATAACTGTTATGAATATGGGATTTGTGACGATAGCGTTCATAAACGCCTGTTGAGCCGGGAACGCCTGTGGAAGTCAGAACTTATTACAAAGGAAAGGCACTACAAAATCAAGGGAGAGAAACAGGATGGACAGGATAGGCAAGATCATTGCGCCTGCTCACAATACCGATTCTTCTTTGCGGTTCTTGGCGCCCTTGCGGCTTTGCGAGAGGGAAGGACTGAAACAAGATGGACAGGATGCGCAAGATTATCGTGCCTGCACAGGTGAGTGGTTCTTCCTTGCGGCACCTGGCGGCTTCGGGCCTTTGCGGGAGGAAAGGACTGAAACAGGATGGACAGGTTAGGCAAGATCATTGCGCCTGCTCACAATACCGGTTCTTCTTAGCGGCACTTGGCGCCTTTGCGCCTTGGCGGGAAGGAAAGAAAGAAACAGGATGCACAGGTTTGATATGATTCATCCTCATTCTTGTGATCCAAGTCTTCCTTTGTGTCACTTGGCGCCCTTGCGGCTTTGCGAGAGCCTTCAGTTTCAGTCGTGTTGGACCGACCGGAAGATCCGAACCTCCCGCCAAGTCGCAAAGCCTCAAAGAACCGCAAAGAAGAAAATGAAAAGATCAATTCGCGCGATCCTCAATTCTCAATTATCAATTTTCAATTCCCGATAAAGCTTCCTTATATCCTCGATCAGCCGTGCCTTGTCGTATTTCCGTTTCACGAACTCGTATCCGGCGTCAGCGAGTTGTTCACGAAGATCACGGTCCTCGGCGAGCAGCAGGATCGCGGCCGCGAAATCCTTCGGGTCCCGGCTATTCACCGCGATCCCGCGTTCGCAAATCGCTACCGGTGAGCCGTGAGCTGGGAGCTGGGAGCCGCCCAGCGCCTGCTCCCCTTGCTCCCTCCGTGTTTCTCCGTGCTCTCTGTGGTTATCTTCCCCTACCAGACCGCGGGCGGGAACAAGCCCTGCCCCTACACGAACGCCCAGCAGATCAACAACTCCTCCCACTTCCGTCGAGACGACAGGCCGACGGGACGCCATCGCCTCGATCAGCGAGAGAGGAGTTCCCTCGTTCTTCGAGGTCAGAGCGACGATGTCGAGACCGGCGTAGAAGACGTCCGGATCCTCCCGGTTGCCGAGGAATGTGACGCGATCCGATATTCCGAGCTCTTCGACGAGCGTTTCGAGCTCTCCCCGCAAATGCCCGTCCCCGATGATCACAAATCTGATCTTGCCTTCCTTTCTCTGTGCTTCGCCGTGTTCTCTGTGGTTGTTTTCGTGTAATTCCTGAAATTCGTGGCTAAACTCTTTCACTGCCTCAAGAAATAGCCCGTGGTCCTTTATCTCCGTAAGCCGCCCGACGATCCCAACCACGATATCCTCGTCCGCCGCGCCGATCTCTTCGCGCAGTATGCCCCGGCGCGAATCGGCGTTCTCAAAGACCGAGAGATCGATCCCCAGCGGCACGACCTCGAACTGATCCGATCGCCCGACGCCGAATTCCTCGTGGATCTCCTTTCGTTGCTGTCCCGTGATTGCGATTATCCGGTCAGTCGCCAGCCTTGCGAGCGCCCGCTCGATGAACAGGAAGAAACGCGTCTTCGCCTTTCCGTAGTAGCTGTGGAAGATGTGCCCGTGGTACGTGTGGACGAGCTTCACGCTCCTGGGCCTGCCAATAAGCGTTCGGGGCGTCAACCACCTGTAGAGAAATCCCGCCGCGCGTCCGATCGTACCGGCCTTCGCCGTGTGCGTGTGGATGATGTCCGGCTTTTCCCGGAGCACGGTCCGCCAGACCTTCCATAGAGAAATAACGTCCTTAGCCGAAAGCTCGCGCGACATTTCCTCGATGAACAGAGGCTTCACGCCGTGCAGCTCCGCGAAATAGCCCATATCCTCTTCGCCCGGAGGAACGGTGCCAGCGATAAGGACGGATTCGAACTCTTCGTCGTTCAGCGCGTCGGTCAGCCAGACGACGTGCTTCGCGGGGCCGCCTACGTTGAGCCGGGCGATGGTTCGGAGGATCTTCACTGTGGATTAGTTTAGCGGGTTTTTGCGAATTAAACAGGGATGAAGGGGATACAGGGGATGGGACAAGTGTGAGGGACCATGGACCAGAATTCAATTCTCAATCTTCAATTGTCAATTCTCCATTGCCCACTGCTCATCTCTCATCACTCATCACTCATCACTCATCTCTCAGTCCACAAACCTCTGAAACCAAAGCTCCAGCATCAGCAGTGTCCAAAGTTGGAAAGAATGGTCGCGCTCTGCGGAAATGTGTTCGCCAATCATCTGGTCCACCGCTTCGCCATTGAACATTGTTCGCTTCCTCGCATCTCCGGATCGAAGCGTATCCCGGACAAATCCGCTCATTTCTCCCCGGAACCACTTTCCGATCGGAACTCCAAACCCCATCTTCTTCCTGTAAACAACTTCAGAAGGAACAAGCCGGGACGCAATCTTCTTTAGAAGAGACTTTGTCCCGATCCCTTTGATCTTTAGGTCTTCAGGAAGTGTTGCGGCGAACTCGATCAGGTTGTGATCGAGAAAAGGCGAGCGGGCCTCCAGCGAGTTCGCCATCGTTGTGATATCGACCTTAACAAGGAGATCGTTCGGAAGATACGTCATGAGATCGGTCAGAAGGCACCTGTCAACGATCCCGTCAATGTTTGGGGTTGAGAGCCATTTCGCGAACACAGATTCCCCGCCGCCATTCAACTCAGCGGCGAATTCCGGGGAATAGAGCTCCGATTTGGCCGCGTCGTCGAACGTGGTCATCCACTTCGAATATCTCGGATCGGGCCCGAGGCCCGCGGCACGAAGAAAACGTTTAACGTCCCTCACCCTCGAGCGCTTCGTTTCCGAAGTCGGGATCGCACCGACGGGAGCTTCCACCAACGCGGTCCTCAGCGGCGAGGGGACTTTTCGGTAGATCTCTGCAAGCCGCATCGCTGCGTGACGCTCGTAACCCGCAAATGATTCGTCCCCACCGTCGCCGTTCAAAGCCACGGTTACGTGCTTTCTTGTTTCTTTGGCGACGTAGTAGGTAGGGATCGCCGAGGAGTCAGCGTAAGGCTCTCCGTAATGATCGACGAGCGTCGGGAGCACCTCAAGCGCGTCCGGTTTGACGATGAACTCGTTGTATTCCGCCCCGACGTGCTCGGCTACCTTCCGCGCGTATTTCAGCTCGCTGTAGTCCTGTTCTTCAAAACCGATCGAGAACGTCTTGACCGGACGGTCGCTTGCCTCGGCCATCAGCGCGACGACGA
>JAGFIQ010000086.1 GCA_024103495.1 Aridibacter famidurans | reverse complement strand
GGCGGGTGTTCCCGCCTTCCTCGCCGAGGATCAGGTTCTCTCCGGCGAGGTCCGCCGCGCTTATGTACTTCGCTTTCGCTTTGGGGTGGCTCGGATGCGCGATCGCGACAACTTCGTCGCCGTACAGGAGCTCGGTCTGCACGTTCGGAGACTCGATCGGAAGAGATACGAACGCGATATCCATCTCGCCGTGGAGGATCTTGTCCACGAGCATCTTGCTCGTGCCGGAACTGACACTTACTTCCGCGTTCGGAAACTCGGTCTTCAGGTTCTGCAGTATCGAAGGCAGCTGAGCCGTCGCGAACATCGCGGAAGCGGAACCGATACGCAGCCGCCCGTATTCGGCGCCCGCAATCTCCGCAAGCTCGGCCAAAGAGCTGTCGTGCTCCCTTAGGATCCTGCGCGCGCGCTCGATCAGAAGCTCGCCTGCCTCGGTCAGGATCACCCGCCGTGGAGTCCTCGTGAACAACGGAAGGCCGATCTCGTCCTCAAGCTGGCGGATCTGCATCGAAACCGCGGCCTGTGTCACGTTTACACGTTTCGCGCCCGCCGTGAACGTCTTCTCCTCGGCGATGGCGACAAACGCCTTTAGTTGTTTGATCTCCATAAAAATGGCCGGCCCGGCTGTTGTCCGGGCAAACCCTCGAGCCGGTGGGCTGCATGAAACGATCAGTAATTCTTATCGGAACTATCGGAATTGGTTGACGGAGATTATAAGTCAAGTTACCGAAATTCCGAAGCATCTTTACGTGCTAAACTCCTGACCGAACGATGACGAAACCTTCCCGCAGACATCGCCGGACCCCGAACGAACTCTTTCTCGGCGTCGACGGCGGCGGCACGAAAACCCTCGCTGTGATCCTTTCCGCGGAAGGCGAAAAGCTCTCGGAACACACCGCCGGCCCGTCGAATCCACTCCGTGTCGGCCTGAAACCCGCTGCAGAAACGATCCTTGAATCCGCCACCCGGGCCTGTGACCGGATCGGAAGGACGACAGGCGGCATAATCTCGTGTGTGGCCGGCCTTGCGGGCGTACGCCGCGAGGACCTTAGGCTGGGAATGCGCCGTCTGATCGGCGAAATGCTTCCGGGTGCGGAAGTGTCCGTCGTCACCGACGCGGAGATCGCTCTGCTAGCCGCCACGGGAGGAGAACCCGGGCTGGTCGTGATCGCCGGCACCGGCTCGATAGTTTTCGGAAAGAACCGACAAGGCAAGACGGCGACGGCGGGCGGCTGGGGCCCGATCGCCGGCGACGAAGGCGGCGCGGTCTCGATCGCAAGAGAAGCACTCAGGGCGGTCGCAAGGGCTTCGGACGGAAGAGGGCCCGCAACGGCGCTCAGCGTGCTCGCCGCCGAGTACTTTCGGGCGTCATCGGCCGAAGATCTGATCGTGGCGATCTATTCTCCGCAGATGAATTACGCCAGGCTCGCGGGTTTTGCGGCCCGCGTGACAGAGGCCGCGAAGGAAGGCGACGCGGTCGCCAAGGGGATCATTCGCGGCGCGGGAGAAGATCTCGGCGCGGCCGCCTGCGCCGT
The DNA here is from genome assembly GCA_024103495.1 of Aridibacter famidurans. Classification (GTDB taxonomy): domain Bacteria; phylum Acidobacteriota; class Blastocatellia; order Pyrinomonadales; family Pyrinomonadaceae; genus Aridibacter; species Aridibacter famidurans. The sequence continues at coordinate 3,601 of JAGFIQ010000086.1, read as the reverse complement.
GATCCGAAGGCTGAGGATGGCCCGTGCGGACATCCGCATCGGAACGGTCGGCGGGGTCTTCAACGCGGGCGGCCTTCTTCGCCGGCCCTTTCTCGAAACAGTGCGCAAATGCGCGCCCAAGGCTCTCCTCGTCGATCCGGTCTCGACCCCTGCGGAAGCCGCGGCCTCGCTCGCTCTCAGAGGTTCCTACCAGTCGCCCAGCCTCTGAATCTCGTGCGCGGACCATCGAAGCTCGTCGCTCTGCTTCTTTCCCAGTTCGATCAGAAAAGCGACCGCGGCCTCCGGCGATTCTTCCGAGATACTATGAAAGTCCTCCGAGTCGAGCTCCATCAAAACGGTATCTGAAACCGCGACGGCATCAGCGGTCCGCTTACCGGGATTCAGGAATGCGACTTCCCCGAACAGCGTACCGGGTCCGTACTTGGCCAGGCGTTTGTAGTGATGCTTTGTCGTCTCCAGCCTGATATCGACCTCGCCTTCGAGCACGAAGAAAAGTGACGCCCCGTCGTCCCCCTTTCTAAAGATATTGTCGTCTCCATCGAAATTCTCTGTCCGCGTCGCACTGATGATCGAACGGACAAGCCTATCTGGGATCTCTTTGAAAATGTCCATTTCGGACGGTTCCATCTTGCGCTTACCGTCCCCGGTATCGAATCCTGCTTCTTCAAGGATCCTGTTTTCGACGTACTCGAGCGCCTCGTCCGTGTTCACAAAAGTCTCGATGCTGATGTCCTTCGCTTCGGGGCTGAGCTTCCTCAGTGCCTTCTCAACATCGTGACCGATGCCGATTCCCTTGTGAACCTCGCAGAATACAAGCTGTCCGCCATTGCGCTTGATGTGCTCTGCGATCTGCTGAAGGATCTTCGCTCCGGTGATATCGACCCTGCGGATCCTGCGCAGATTGAGGATGATCCAGGAGGCCTCCGCCAGTTCAGGCATCAATTCCTCATACAAACGATCCGCGGTTGCGAAGAAGATGTCGCCCCGCAGTTCGAATATCTTCACCGAGTCCGCCCGCTCCGAAAGGTATTTCCTTTCGGCGGAAGTACGCTTGCACACAGAGTGAAAATCCCTTGCCGTAAACCTCCGATGGATCACGGGAGCCTTGACCTGGGCGCGCAGGTATAGAACGACGGCGATCACGACCCCGATCCCGACCGCAGCGAGCAGGTCGTAGCCGACGGTCACACCTGCCACGAGTATCGCGATAATCGCGTCCGACCTCGAACGCTTGCTCCTCAGCCAGGAGATCAGGTCGGCGTCGAACATCCCGACTGACACCCTGATAATCACGCCTGCCAGCACGGCAACAGGCAGGATCGTTCCCAGCGGACCGCCGAAAACCACAACCAACGCGATGGCAAGACCTGCGGCGACCCCTGCCCAGCGCCTGCCGCCGCCCGACACAGCGACAAGCGTCGCGCCGGTGGTCCCTGCGCCCGCCATCCCGCCGAGCAGGCCCGACGCGATGTGGCCCGCACCCTGTCCGATCAGCTCCCTTCTTGCGTCGTGCCTTTTTCCTGTTTCGAGGTCGGCGAGTACCGAGGTCAAAAGCGTGTCCAGAGACGCGAGGACCGCCGCCGCGGCAGCGCCGGCGACTATCGCCGTCCATGGAAGCGATCCAAGACCATCCAGGCGGAATGCGAACTCGAAATCCGTAACGCCGGGAAGCGCCCCGATCGTCCATGATCCGGGGAAAGCGCTGGGTGCAGCAAGTGCCGCGACCTGAAAGAACACGGTTCCCGCCACAAGGCCGACCAGCGTTGCGGGGATCCGTTTCAGAAATCTCGTTGACACTACCGAGGCGGCTATCGTGACAGCGGCGGTCGTCGCGGGAAGCCACAGCCAGATCCCGAGCTCTTCCCCCGCGCCCGAAGCGGTTAGGGGAGCATATTGCGACTTCAGCATCAGTATCGCGGAGCCCGTAAGGAATCCGACGACCACCGAGTGCGGAATGAACTTGATGAGCCTGCCGCCTCCGGTCGCTCCGATCAGGATCTGGCCAACTCCCGTCAGGATCACCAACAGCGCGACGATCAGAAGGATGTTCCCGCTTTCGCCGCCCGGAGACGCGGCGATGCCGAGCACGCCGGCCGCAAGGACAAGCATCGGACCGGTCGGGGAACTGACAAGGGAGATAGTGCCGCCGGCGAGCCCGGAGAGTATCGAGAGACACGCGGCACAAATGAGGCCGGCGAGTGCGGCGCGCCCCGCGGGTATTCCGAACGGGGAAAGCAGGGCAACACCGAACGCCATCGACTGCGGAAGCAGCATCGCCGCCGCGGCAAGTCCGCCCAGGCCATCGTTGACCGCGCCCTTACCGATCGCATTACCATTGTTCCCTGCCATCTGTATCGTTAGCTTATAGTCCTTTCCGCAAAGGGTTACAAGAATAGCGCGGTCTGGGCGGGTTCGCCGGCGCCTCTTTGGCTGTTAGAATCGCGTACGGGCGGCTCGCCGCTCCGGAGGTGACGCGAATTGTCTGGAATCACTGAGAACGAAGACCCCGGGACAAAAGAGATCGGCACGATGCCGACTGAGGCCGCGCTGGAGCTTATGAACCGCGGCGACGCGCGCGCGGTCGAGTCGGCAGGCCGCTGCGTTCGTGTTATCGCGTCCCTTGTTGAATCGGTTGTCGAGAGAATGCGGAAAGGCGGAAGGCTGATCTACGTCGGCGCCGGCACGAGCGGAAGGCTGGGTGTGCTCGACGCGTCCGAGATACCTCCCACGTTCGGGCTTCCTCCGGGACATGTCGTCGGGATCATCGCGGGCGGTGAAGAAGCGCTGACTCAGGCGGTCGAAGGGGCTGAAGACGATCGATCCGCCGGGGCTGACGCGCTTGCGTCGCTCAAACTGGCCGACAAGGATACCGTCATCGGGCTCACCGCCTCCGGAAACACGCCTTTCACCGCCGGCGCGATCGAATACGCCGCCGAGTCCGGCTGCCTTACCGCCTGCGTGACCTGCGATCCTGAAGGGGCGATCGTCGGGCGTTCGGAAGTTCAGATCGTTCTCCACACAGGCCCGGAATTCATCGCCGGATCGACACGGCTCAAAGCAGGTACGGCGCAGAAGCTCGTGCTGAACATGATCTCGACGATGGTGATGGTCAGGCTCGGCTACACCTCCGGGAACGTGATGACGAACCTCTCGCCCGCGAACGAAAAGCTCCGAAAAAGGGCTTTGTCCATACTCAGTTCCGAGCTGAAGATCTCCTCCGGCGAGGCGGAGGACCTTCTCGATGCATCGGGTGGAGATCTGCGTACCGCGATAGTGTCGGGCCGAACCGGCTGCGATAGTGGCGAAGCAAGGGCCGCATTGGAAAGCTCATCGTACGTCATTGCCAGCGCGATCGAACTCATCCGCGCGAAAGAATGATGTCGGTCCCGATCCGATTGAGTTTCCCGTGTCCGTGTGTTGTCATTACCAAATGCGCAAGGACTGGGAGATCGAGGGCTTCCTCACTTCCGAACAGAACGAACTGCATATCGACGGCGTGAGCGCTCCGGACCTCGCAAGGGAGTTCGGCACGCCCCTGTTCGTGTTCAGCGAGAAGCGGATCGAGAAGAATATTGCCCGTCTGAAGAGCGCGTTCGGGGAC
>JAGFIQ010000126.1 GCA_024103495.1 Aridibacter famidurans | reverse complement strand
GAGTCGCTGAAAGAAGAGGACCGGAACAAGGAGACCTCGAGGAACAGGTTCGGAGAGATGTTCGAATCGCTGAGGGACTCGCGGTTCTCTGTGCTGGCGATGCTCTACTTCCTCCTGGTGACCTCTTTCTCCATAATGACTGCCTCGTTCGCGCTGTACACGCTGTTCCGGTTCGGTTACGACGCCGAAGCGAACGGTTACCTCTTCGCGTTCATTGGGATTCTGGCCGTCATTTTTCAGGGCTGGATGTTCGGGAAGCTCGCTCACAGATTCGGCGAGGCGTGGCTTGTAGTGATCGGGAGCTTCATACTCGGGGCGGGATTCTTCGTTCTTCCGTACGTGGGCCCGGACTACGGAGGGCTCACCTGGCTTCTGATCGTGATCGGTTTCTTCGCGCTCGGAAACTCGCTTTCCTCACCCGGCCTTATGAGCCTCGCTTCGAAGGTCGCCAGCGAACGCGAACAGGGCAAGGCGCTCGGGCTGATGCAGTCGGGCGCGTCGCTGGCGCGTGCGATCGGGCCCGCGGTCGCTGGCGTCCTTTTGAACAACGCGGTCGGAAAACTGGACGACTGGACGATCCTTCGCACGTTCTGGACCGCCGCTGTGATAATGTTCCTGACGTTCGCACTGGCGTTCTTCTTCGCCGAGCGGATGGCCTCACACCACCACTGACGGATTCCTAGACGAACATCTTTCCGGGATTCAGGATGCCGTTCGGATCGAACAGTCTTTTGATCCCTTTCATAACCTCGAGAGTCGCCGGATCGACCGCGATCCCAAGGTACGGTGCCTTGACGTAGCCGATCCCGTGTTCGCCACTGATCGTCCCGCCCAGTTCGACCGCTAGCTCGAACGTGTCGCGCACGGCTCGCCGGGCGCGCTCGATCGAATCAGGGTCTTCGCGATCACACATAAAATTCACGTGGATGTTTCCGTCGCCGGCGTGCCCGAAGTTCGCGATGAACGTGCCGTGTTTCTCGCCTATCCCGTCGATCCTTCTTATCAACTCCGGGACCTTCGACCGCGGGACGACCACGTCCTCGTTTATCTTCAGCGAGCCGTACTTCATAAGGCTCGGCGAGATCGCTCTCCGCGCGTCCCACAAACGGTCCTCGTCTTCCTTGTTCCCGGAGCGGATGATGTCGAAGCCTCCGTTCTCGTGCAGGATCTGTTCTATTCTCCGCGAATCCCTCTCGACCTGTTCGCGGTCGCCGTCGACGGCCACGAGAAGCACGGCCTCCGTGTCCTGCGAGAATCCGAAGGCGTAATTCTCCTCGATCGCGCCGACCGAGCGGCGGTCGATGACCTCCATCGCCATCGGGAGCAGACCTTCGGGAGTGAACCGGGTGAGTACCTCGCAGGCGGCCTCCATCGAGCGGAAAGAAGCGCGCACCGTCGACGTCGCCGCGGGCATCGGGATGAGCTTCAGCGTCGCTTCCGTGATGATCCCGAGCATTCCCTCCGAACCGCACATCAGCCCCGTCAGATCGAACCCGGCCACGTTCTTCACCGTCCTTCCGCCCGTGCGTATGACCTCTCCGGTTGCCGTCACGACCTCCAGACCGAGCACGGAATGTTTCGTGACGCCGTACTTCGGCGTCCGCATCCCGCCGGCGTTCTCGGCGATGTTGCCGCCGATGAAAGAATCCTTGTAGCTCGCAGGATCGGGCGCGAAAAGAAGGCCCTTGCCGGCCGCGGCCTCCTGAAGTTCGATCGTGCGGATGCCCGGCTGGCAGACCGCGTAGAGGTCCGCCTCGTTCACCTCTATGATCCGGTTCATTCGGTCGGTCCCGATCACGATCCCGCCTTCCACCGGTACCGCGCCGCCCGTGTAGCCCACTCCGCCCCCTCTCGCCGTAACCGGGAACAGGCGCTTGTTGGCGAGTTTCAGGATCTCCGAAACCTGCTGTGTCGATTCAGGGAAAAGCACTGCCTCCGGTGGGAATTTCTCCTTCACCGCGTCGGCGCCGTAAGGCTCGACCTTCTCCGGATCGACGATGATGTTGCCCTCGCCGACGATCGCGTTCAGTTCGGCGATCACTTCGGGATCGGAAGCGCTGGTTTTCGCGCGGCCGTGGGATCTGAAATGGATGGATTCGTACACCTGGGGAAATTTTAACTCTTAACTTCCCCTCCTGCGAATGCACTTGCTCGAAGAGGTCGTGAGGTTTCAGTCCTGTGCGGAAAACGCCGCCATCAGACTTATGATCTCCGCCGTCATCTCGGCCTCGATCCCGTCTCGATCTGTGAACAAGTCCCAGACCTCGCCCTCAAGGGGCACCAAAGTCACTGAATCGATCCTGGCGGCGTACTTGAAGCGATCCGAAGGGCTTGGATGGGAATCGTCGGGCGTGGTGGGCCTGTTGACCTCCTCTCCTACAAGATTGCTAAGCGTGCCTGGATCGACTGCCTTGACCCGCGGCGGAAAATAGAGGTTATCGACCGTCCTCTTGTTATTCTTGGCCGAGATGAGTTCCTGTTCAGCGGTCATATTGAAAACATGCCCTGACCTGATCACGTGCAGAAGCCCTTCTTTGAATGCATCCGCACCGAATTCCCTGACCGCGACGCGGTCTGCGACGACCTCCTGGAGACGCGTAGCGCCAAGGGTGATCCTCCGGAACAGGAAGTGGTACAGCCGTAAGAAATGAAAACCGACGTTGTAAACTGTGGCGGCCCCACTTGAATAGAGCGCCTCTGCAAATCCAATGATATCGGTCTCAACTCTGAGCGCGATGTCACCGCCTGCGGTGTCCCGATTCGAAAAGTGTCCGTATTCGTGCGCGAGTACAGCCCTGAACGAGTTCTGGGAAAACCCCGGAAGCGTGGCGACACCCACAATGAGGACCCGCTCGCCTTTGTCCCTGAGCTTCGCTCGCCATCCGCCGCGCTCGTAGACCGCCATTTCAGTGCCCGGCGTAATCCTCACCTCGTCGACCGGGCGCGTTTGAACCGTATCGGCGACCTCTCTGACCAGCGCCCAGAGCCTTGGGGCTTCCTCCGGCGCAAGCACTCGGCCGGGCTCCTCACCCTTCGGCCTGACAAGTAGTGTCTTCACCATCTGATAGATCGTCACCGCGCCGACAACGATCAGCGCCAGTATCCAGTAGACCGGGATCCTGCCGATCATCAGGAAGAAATAAATGATCCCGCAGACCAGAACCACGACGATGCCCAGCAAGATCGGCTGAGAAAGATAGTAATAGACGGCTGCAATGTTGATCACTCTTCGGTAATGCTTTCGAAGCGCGGTCTGGCTTTCGTCGTTTACGTCGTTGGGGTCGGAGTTCTCAACCCACGCCAGCGTCTTCGCGGACAAGAATCTTCCCGCTCCGAACAGCCCTGCAAGTCCAAGTGCCCAGACTCCGACAACAATCCCGAATCCCTTTAGGTAAGGTTCCAGCCCCCAGCTTGTCTCCGCCTCGACCTTGTCAACCAGGGCAATGACTTCATCGATCGTCTCGTCCGGGATTCGTTCACCTCGCGCCTTGTTCAGCAGCGCCCTTGCACGATCGAAGTCCCCGAGTTCCGCGGCCATGATCCCTGTGTAGTAATTGGATATCGGCTGATCCGGAAATCTCTCGCCGAGTTTCTCTGCGGACGAGAAGAACGCGTCCATGTCCCCAACGAAAAGGGAGAGCTGAGCCGCGATAACGAGGGCTTCCGGGTCGTCCGATTCAAAATTGCTCGCCTCTTCCGCCACAGCAAGCGCCTCCCTGGCAGCTCCATAGTCCAGTTCTTCCTCACCTTCACCAGGAACGGACAGAGCGTATGCAAGCGTCACTAGGTTGTCGTAGTTCCGTTCGAGTTCGACGGCTTTCCTGACTCGTTGGACTCCCTCTTCGCGTTTTCCCAATTCGGCAAGAGCACCTCCGGATCTGCGAAGTGCCGGCGTAAACTCGGGTGCAATTTCTAGAACCTCGTCGTACTTTTCCACCGCAAGTTCCACCTGGCCGCTGTCGAGGGCGGCGGTAGCTGCTCGAAAGGAATCCACGGCATCCGGCGCGATCTCCGCCAATTGTTCCCTGATAGCTCCTTCTTTCTTTTCATCGCGACCCTGCTGATTGAATACAGGGGAAACGAGCACGATCACAAATGAAAGTGCGAGAATGCACGGGGTGAACAAGGATCTCACTTTTGCATGACCTCCTGACAAGGGTCTGTTGAATTTGGGAAGGCCTGCCTAATCTAAATTATTTGAGGAAAGGTAAGCAAGTCTTATCTGGTCGCCAGGTAGACAGGTCCGGACCACCGACAGGTCCATTACTGTGGTATGTTTAGCAGATCATATGGTACGCAAGTTCGATTACACGCCGCTCCTGGGATGGTCGATCTCCAGGTACGACACGTTCAAGCTGTGCAAGCGGCAGTATTACTATCAGTATTATCCGAAATCGGACACCGAATTCGGGTCCGGGAAGATCTACACGCTGAGAGATCTCACGAGCGTGCCGCTCGAGATTGGCAACATCGCCCACGAGGTGATCAAGACCCTGCTCGAACGTCTCCAGAAGACCGCGAAGCCGATCGAAAGGGATCGCTTTCTTGAATACACCGAGAAAAAGACAAGGGACCTCAGCCGGAACAAGGTATTCTCGGAGGTCTATTACAAAGAGACCGACGCGATCGACCCGGAAACGCAGATCCTCCCCAGGGTCAGCGCGGCCCTTTCAAACCTCATCGACGGCCCGAGGCTGCCCTGGCTGATGGAAGAGGCGATCGAGAAGAAGGACGAATGGGTGATCGAGCCGGACGGATACGGCGAATGCAGGATCGACGGCCAGAAGGCTTACTGCAAGGTCGATTTCCTTTTCCCGGTCGGAGAGGAGATACACATTTACGACTGGAAGACGGGCAAGCGCGACGACATAAAACACAGCAAACAGCTGCGCGGCTACGTGACCTGGGCGCACTTTCATTACGGGGTCGATTACACGAAGATCAAGCCGACGGTCGCCTATCTTTTGCCCGAGTACGACGAGCGCTCGGTCGAGCTGAACGAGTTCGACATAGAGGATTTCGCCGACCGTATACGGTCCGAAACGGAGGAAATGTACGAGTACTGCGACGACGTCGCTCAGAACCTCCCGCTTCCGAAAGAGCATTTCGAGATGACCGACAATCTTCGGATCTGCGCCTTTTGCAATTACAGGGAGCTCTGCGGGCGCGAGAGCGCGGGGATTTCAGTCGAAGAGGATCTTCCGTTTTGAATCGTCGGCTTCTTCAAAACCTTCGGGAAACCAGCGGACGCTTTCCAGGTCGCACAAGCCTTTCTTGTTGAACACGATCCCTTCTTCTTCAAGCATCTTCTGCTGCAGATCCTCCGGCAGAGTGAACCTTCCCGTCGAGCATCCGCCTTTGGCGTTTATTACCCTCTGCCAAGGGACGTTCTCCGAGTCGGCGCCGTGCATCACGTAGCCGACGGTTCGCGCGGTGTAGCCCTCGCCGAGGATCTCCGCGATCTGGCCGTAGGTCATCACACGCCCGGAGGGTATCCTACGTACGATCTCGTAAACGCGTTCCCTGTATGATGGCTGGTCGGCTTGGCGCATAGCGAATGCGGGGAGAGATGAGTGCTGAGAGATGAGTACTGAGATTTCTGGTTGACGACGGATACGAATTATAGCTTCTACGCACTCATCTCTCAGCACTCATCTCTCAGCACTTCTTTACGTCCTCAGTCCTTTCCTCTCAGTACTCAGTCCTTTCTCTCCCGCAACTCCGGATCCTTGTCTATCACTGACTTCGCGAACGGGCACAGCGGGATCAGTTTGAAGCCGTTCTCACGCGCGTACTCTACACCCGCCCGGACCAGTTTCTTTCCGGCGCCCTCGCCGCGCAGCGAATCCCTGACCTCGGTATGATCGATGATCATCCGTGTCTCGCCCGCCATCGTGTAGGTCATCTCGCCGGCGCGTTCCCCGTCCTTCATTATGAAAAATGCCCCCTTGTGTCCGTTCTGTTCGCGTTCGATGTACATTGTTTTCATGTAGGGGCGGGACCTGTGCCCGCCCGTGTATATCCATTCAATCGAGGGCGGGCACAGGTCCCGCCCCTACGATCCCCCCAAGTTTCTACCACACGCTTTCCGCCGATCCAATTCTGAACTATCCTTCCGTCTATGGCGATCTACGATGTCTCAGTCCCGATCAGTCGGGAAACTCCAGTCTATGAGGGCGATCCGCCGGTCGACGTATCCTTGAAGATGTCGATGGCGGATGGCGATGTCGCGAACGTCTCGCAGATCTGTTTGGGAGTCCACACGGGGACTCACGTCGATGCGCCAAACCATTTTATAGAAGGCACGAAAAAGGTGATCGATCTCGATCTGTCGGTCCTTATCGGTCCGTGCACGGTAGTTGAAGTGGCGGACGATTTGATGGCGGTCGACGAAAAAACCGCAATAGACTTCCCGGAAGCTGAACGGCTTCTGCTCAAAACACGGAATTCTTCATTTTGGGGCGACACCAGCGGCGGATTCAGAAAGGATTTCACGTACATCGAGCCGGCGGCGGCGCGGATCCTTGTGGATCGCGGGATCAAACTGATCGGGATCGATTATCTCTCGGTCGAGGCATTCGACGCTGAGACTCCCGAGACCCACATCGCATTCCTGGAAAAAGAGGTCGTCATTCTGGAAGGCCTGGATCTTCGAGTGGTTCCGGCGGGCGAGTACGAGCTGATCTGCCTGCCTATGAAATTCGCGGACGGCGCAGGCGACGGAGCTCCGGCGAGAACGGTGTTGCGGACTGAGGACTGAAGACTGAGGACTGAGGACTGAGGACTGAGGACTGAGGGAGAATCGCTCCTTTACAATTGAATGTCAATCTCGTTTTCGAACGGCAACCCCGGGCTGCGCCTTCGGCTTGCCCGGGGCTAACCTCCGTAGCCGCTCCGCGCTAAAGAAAAAAATACTCAACAGACTCGATAGACTCGATAGACCCATAGACCCGATAGACTCAACAGACTCGATAGACTCAACAGACCGATCTATGAAGCTCCCGAGAATCTCCGCTTCCAGCTATTCGAACACCGCGCCGCTGATCTGGTCCTTTCTCTACGGAAGCCAGCGCGGAAAGGCCGAACTGGTCCTCGATAACGCGCCGGCACGTTCCGCCGAGCTCCTCGCGACCGGCCGGGTCGATGCCGCACTTGTCCCCGTGATCGCATACCAGACCGTCCCCGGCGTACGGCTCTTCCGGGACGTATGCGTGGGTTCGCGGAAACGTGTCAGGAGCGTTTGCCTCGTGACCAGCGGAAAAGACCTCGAAGAAGTCAGTTCCGTCGCACTGGATGTTTCGTCCAAGACCTCGGTAGCGCTGACAAAGATCGTATTCCGCGAGTTTCTTGGACACGAGCCGGTTTGGGCCGCTTCGGAGCCGGACGCGAACGAGATGCTTCAGGAGCACGACTGCGCGCTTCTGATCGGCGATCCGGCGCTGTCACTAGTTGCCGGCGCCAGGGCCGACCTGAAGGTCTTCGATCTCGCACAGCTCTGGAACTCTTACACAGGAACGGGATTCGTTTTCGCGATGTGGATGGCTAGGGAGGCGCCGATCGGCATAGACCTCGCGGGCGCACGTGATGAGGGTCTCAGGCACATCGATGAGATCATCGCCAACTACTCGGACGAGATTCCGCTGGACGACGAGGAATTCCGGCAATACCTGACGAGCAGCATCACATTCAGCGTTTCCGAGAAACTGGAAGCTGGGATGAACCTGTTCTTCGAACTCAGCGGGAAGCACGGCCTTATCGAAAAAGCGCGGCAGCTCGAATACGTCTAAAGGTCATTCGTCGTCATTGTACGGATAGCCTTTTACGATTCGCGCTATTTCTTTCTCCAAACGTTCGGCCCACTCCGGATTCGCCTCCCGCATGAAACCCACTTGTTTAGCGAAGAGCATTCTGCGAAAGTCCCTGCCCTCGATCCGGTTCTTTAGTTCATAGTCGCTGGCGATCTCAAACGTGATTGCGGAAAGCAGGCGATACATTACTTCCTCTTTTGAGCCCGTGGAAAATCGCTCCAGTTCGGAGCCCCTCTCCGTTACGACCAGATGATATTTGTCCCCCCAGACTTCGAGGTGATGTGAGCCGTCATCGTGACGGCGAGTGTGAAAGCGGTAAGGTTCTTCGGATGGAAGTATCTTCTGGCAGTATGCGTCGTATTCGCTCTGAAGCAGCTCGATCAGAAACTCCTCGGACATCAGCGGATCCCCCTGAGCCTTGCCGCGATGAGAGGCGCGAACAGCATAAATATCAGCCCGAAGATCATAAGCCCGCCGCGCGAAAGATCGTAATCCTCGAGCAGCCTTTCCCAGGAAAGCCCGAGCACGAATCGCCCAAGGAGGACTTCGAAGGCGATCGTCAGAGCGACCCACATGGCTCCTATCGCGATGAGTCTTGGGACCGAACGCGTACCGATCCATCGAATAAAAAGAACTGTGACAAGGAAGATCAGCACGGCGCCCGTGAGGACGGACAGGCGCCTCGCTTCGGGTCCGCCCATCACGGGCTCGAGGAAGAGCGTCCGTAATGTCCCGTGTACCGATTCGGCGAGAACTATCAAACCCCAGACACCTAGCGCACGCGGGAACACCATCTTGTCGCGATAAGGATCGACCATCTCGCGTACATTCTAGCGTTCCCTGATTGAAAATGAAGACGCCCCCGCCGGTTTGGGCGGGGGCGTTGACAGGAGGGGTGCGGAGGAATTGTTCCAAAAACTAGAAGATCCCGGAAAGGAAGACCAGGCACCATGCTGCGACTCCCGCAAGGAGCAGCACCATTACGTCGCTGAAAACCAGATCTCTTCCCGTTTCTCTCATCCTCTTTACCGCCTTTGCTACGAGCATTGCCAATGTTCGCCCGTTTGTATTGATCTCATGTTAGCGGACGGCTCATATCCGGATTTTGCGCAAGAGCCCGAAAAAAATTGCGCGTCCGGGGCCTACCGGAAGATGTCCGAGTAGAAGAGCAGAAGCCAGAGCGCCGTAACGACGAAGACCACCAATCCCGCGTTCCCTGTTCCCATATCCTGTTCGTTGCTTTTCATATCGATGTCGCCTCTCTGTATAATTGCTTTGTTTACTAAGGCGCAAAAACTCCGCGGATCAGGTCAGATTTCGGCACGATTGTTGATCTTTCGCTCGAATGCTTGACCATTAATTTCGCGGACCCCGTGTTTTCGGATTCGGAATGACGCCGTTTTTCGGAATCTGCGAATCGATTTGCAGATCGACACGTGCCGCGGCGCTTGGGATCAACTGTTATGAGTGACATTCAACCAATTCTGGACAAGGTGCTCGACGGCGTCCGTATAACCGCGTACGAATGCAGAGAACTGCTGGAATCCCGCGATCTAGCGAAGATCGGCGCAGCGGCCGACGAGGTTCGAAGGCGTAAGAACGACCCGGACGTGGTGACATACATCATCGACCGGAACATCAACTACACGAACGTCTGCAACGTGGTCTGCACGTTTTGCGCCTTCTACCGAAGGCCCGGAAAACCCGACACATACGTGCATTCGATCGAGGAGATCTGCAAACGGATCGACGAAACGATCGCGCTCGGAGGGACGGGCGTGCTCATGCAGGGCGGCCTTCACCCTGATTTCGATATCGAGTGGTATGAGGACCTGCTTTCCACTCTTCACGAGAAGTACCCGGACTTCCAGCTCCACTGCTTCTCGCCCCCGGAGATCCACAACATCCACCTGATCAGCGGGCTGGACTACGAGACAATACTCGCGAGGCTGAAGAAGGCGGGGCTGAATTCAATGCCCGGCGGCGGAGCGGAGATCCTGGACGACGAGGTGCGCAAACGTGTCTCGACCAAATGCACTTCGCAGGAATGGCTCGACGTGATGAGGGCCGTCCACAAAGTCGGTTTGCGATCGACGGCAACGATGATGTTCGGAATCGGCGACGACGTACGCCACCGCGTCGGGCATTTGCAGAAGATCCGCGACCTTCAGGATGAGACGGGGGGCTTTACGGCATTTATCCCGTGGACCTTCCAGAGAGAAAATACGGCCTTGGGAAGGAAGATCACCGAGGAGCCGACGGGGATCGACTACCTGAAGATGCTCGCCGTTTCTCGGCTGTTCCTCGACAATATCCAGCACATTCAGGCTTCGTGGCTGACCCAGGGACTGAGGCTTGGGCAGACGGCGCTCGGATTCGGAGCCGACGATATGGGCTCGATCATGATCGAGGAGAACGTGGTCTCGGCGGCGGGAGCGAACACGGACGCAAACGAGAAGGAGCTTCGATACCAGATCAGGGAGGCGGGCTACAGGCCCCGGCAAAGGGACATTCTTTATAACTATGTCGATCGGGAGGTGGCACGCAAACTAGTTCGCGCCGAGGTACCGTGAACTTCAGTTTGCGCCGCGCGAATGCGCGGAGATCGACAGGCTGAAACCTATCGTACCGCGAGGTACCGTGAACTTCAGTTTGCGCCGCGCGAATGCGCGGAGATCGACGGGCTAGAGCCTATCGTACCGCGAGGTACCGTGAACTTCAGTTTGCGCCGCGCGAATGCGCGGAGATCGACGGGCTAGAGCCTATCGCACCTCGAATCGACAGGCTGAAACCTATCGTACCGCGAGGTACCGTGAACTTCAGTTTGCGCCGCGCGAATGCGCGGGATTTCGACAGGCTGAAGCCTATCGTACCTCGAATCGACAGGCTGAAGCCTATCGTACCGCGAGGTACCGTGAACTTCAGTTTGCGCCGCGCGAATGCGCGGGATTTCGACAGGCTGAAGCCTATCGTACCTCGTGGTACCGTGAACTTCAGTTTGCGCCGCGCGAATGCGCGGGATTTCGACAGGCTGAAGCCTATCGTACCTCGAATCGACAGGCTGAAACCTATCGTACCGCGAGGTACCGTGAACTTCAGTTTGCGCCGCGCGAATGCGCGGAGATCGACGGGCTAGAGCCTATCGTACCTCGAATCGACAGGCTGAAGCCTATCGTACCTCGACATGGACACTCCCTTTACGCTAAATTTGGCACGCCGCGATTGTGGGAGTCGCTAGAAAATACAAAAAGGTCCTGGAGCCGATATGGACCGATTTGAATTCAAGGGCCGATACTCACGACGCCTTCCCCACATCCATCCTCTCGATGCGACTTTCTTCATTACCTTCAGATTAGCGGGCTCTATTCCGAGGAACGAGCTCCGAAGGTACAAACGACAGAAAGAAGCTCGCCAGCATCAATTTTCGCGTTTACAACAAACGGAGAAGGATCCCCGAATCCTTGAGAAAGCCGAAGCAGACCTTTCACAGTTTGAACGTGATTGGTTCTTGAGGTTTGAGGAAATACTAGACGGGGTTCGGCACGGCCCTAAATGGCTGGCCGATCCGGAAATCCAGAAAATCGTGATGGAAGTGATGCAAAAGAAGGCAAGCGACAACTACCGACTACTCGCTTTCTGTATCATGTCGAACCACGTACACTTAGTGATAAGACCGCTACTAACCGTATCAGATCTCGAAAATGACCGAGCTTCTGACAGATCTCGATATCTCACATCAAGGAGCACAGTACCGGAAATAATGAAGTCTATAAAGGGAGTCTCGGCACGCAGAGCTAACCTTGCTTTAGCCAGGACTGGAAGTTTCTGGGAAAGAGAGAGCTACGACAGATTCGTCAGAGACGAAACGGAACTATTCAGGGTGATCAGGTATACGATTCGGAATCCCGTAAAGGCAGGGCTCATTACAAAGTGGCAGGAATGGAATGGCACCTACCTGGCCGAAGATCTGCGTCCAAAATACGAAGCCGTCTAACTCTGATCTTGAATGTGAACTTGCACGACAGGCTGAAGCCTATCGTACCTCGAATCGACAGGCTGAAACCTATCGTACCTCGAGGTACCGTGAACTTCAGTTTGCGCCGCGCGAATGCGCGGAGATCGACAGGCTGAAACCTATCGTACCGCGAGGTACCGTGAACTTCAGTTTGCGCCGCGCGAATGCGCGGGATTTCGACAGGCTGAAGCCTATCGTACCTCGAATCGACAGGCTGAAACCTATCGTACGTCGAGGTACCGTGAACTTCAGTTTGCGCCGCGCGAATGCGCGGAGATCGACGGGCTAGAGCCTATCGCACCTCGAATCGACAGGCTGAAGCCTATCGTACCTCGAATCGACAGGCTGAAACCTATCGTACCTCGAATCGACAGGCTGAAGCCTATCGTACCTCGTCTTCCCTTCTCAGGTTCACATTTATCGGCGGCGCTTCCACAAGGTGGAACGTCGCCGACGCTATCTGGACCGCCCCCTCCGTCTTGTCAAAGTCATCGAGAATAGTTGAGAACAGAAGGTCCTTCGTCGTCCGGCGCTTGTTGAAGTCGACGACGTACCGCATCGTGAACTCGATCCAGTTGTCGTTAGCGACCATTGTCACCATAGGCTCCGTCAGCGCCGATTCAAGCAGGAACCGTTTCGAGAATTCTTCCCACGAGACCGCCGCCTCCCTTGCGTAATCCTCGAGGATCTTCTCGGCGACTCCTAGAAGGATTCGACGCGCAAGCTTGTGATCGCTTCCGTATTTCACAGGGATCTTGATCTCGTCCCAGAGGAACGGAAACTCGCCCGAATAGTTATACACAGGCGCCTTGAAAACGAAGCTGTTTGCAACGCGGACAACGCGGCCGGTGTACAGGTCGCCGTCAACCCATTCGCGGATCTCCATCAATATCGTCCGCAGGAACGAGATGTCGATCACATCGCCCTTGATCCCTCCGACCTCTACCCGGTCGCCCGTCTTGTAGAACTGAGCGAAGTGGATCGCGAACCAGCCGGCGAAGCTGGCGATGACCTCCTGCAATGCGAAAGCGATCCCCGCGCCGGCGACTCCGAAGGCGACGGTCAGCCCGCTCAGCTGATCGCTGAAGATCACGCTGATCATCAGCGCCACGAGGATGTAAGCGAGAAAGGTGATGAACTTCCGGAGCCTGTATCGACTGTCCGTTCCGGAAACATACCTTGTTATCGAAGACCTTATGATCCGCGCGATGACGATGATCACCACTAATCCGACAACGGCGGTGATCACTCGGATGACCGTAGGGTCCGAGAGCCAGGTTCTTATCAAGGGTTCCATAGGGTTTCCGAAATTCTATTAGAACCGAATATGAAAAAGCTATTACAAAACTCTTACACCCGTCCGGGCGCGAACCTGTTAGCCTCGTTAATGGCGGCACGTCCGCCTCTCCCGATCCCGGAAAATCAGAGGTACTAATGAACAACGTTATCGAGTTAAACCCCGTAATTGACAACAAGCTGAACTGGCATACGATCATCGCCGTCGCTATTTTTCACGTGATCGCCGTCGCGGCGTTCTTCACTTTTTCCTGGCAGAATCTTGCCGCCGCGGTGATCGCCTGGTGGATCTCGGGAAGCCTTGGGATCGGCCTCGGATACCATCGCCTGCTCACTCACAGGGGGTTCAAGGCTCCGCTCTGGCTGGAAAGGTTCCTGATGATCTGCGGCACGCTCGCCGTGCAGGCCGGTCCGCTCAGCTGGGTAACTACCCACAGAATGCACCACGCCTACACCGATACGGACAAGGATCCGCACAGTCCGAAGAACGGCTTCTTCTGGTCGCACGTGGGCTGGATCTTCAAGGGGCGTTCGCAAACTCACGATATGAAAACGCACGAGCGTTATTCGCCGGACCTTGTCAAGGACCCGCTCAACGTCTTTGCCGACAAGTACTATTGGCTGACCTCCGTCATAGCCGGCGGCATACTCTTCGCGGTCGGCGGATGGACGATGGTCGTCTGGGGGATCTTTTTCAGGACCGTGGTCGGCTGGCACGCCACGTGGTTTGTGAACTCCGCGACGCACCTTTGGGGATCGAGGCGTTTCGAGACCCGCGACACCTCAACGAACAACGCTCGCGTAGCGGCTATTACCTTCGGCGAAGCCTGGCACAACAACCATCACCCATACCCCAGGTCGGCGAAACACGGACTTCGCTGGTACGAGGTGGATCTGAACTGGATCCAGATCAAGGCGCTTGGGAAGCTCGGGATCATCAGCGACGTTTACGCTTTCGATCTGGAAGAGCGTAAGAACGACGCGGTCCCACTTCGGAAGGCGGCCTGAAATACTGCCCGTTGATGAATTGCGAAAGGCAGAGCCCTTGCGGGCTTTGCCTTTTTTTCATTCCTTCTTTACCGTGTCGGTTGGATGAGACGCAGAAAATCCACCATCTTCTTCGTTGTTCTCGGGGCGCTCCTGATAGCGCTTGCGATCGCGCTCCAGGTCGGCTGGATACTCCTCAATCTTCAGCAGATAGCACTGCTTGTGCTCGGGATCGTCTTCTTCGCGCTACTGATCACCGGACTTGTGCTGAACACGACTTTTCTTGTCCGCGAGATCCGAAAGAACGAACAGCAGGACGCGTTTCTCAACGCGGTCACGCACGAACTGAAAACGCCGCTCGCATCCATCCGCCTTTACCTGCAAACTTTGAAGCAAAGGGACCTGACCCCGGAGAAGCGTCTTGAGTTCTACGACATAATGCTTGCTGACAGCGACCGCCTCCTAGCGACGGTGGAGCAGGTGCTCGCCGCGAGCAAAACGAAAGAGAAGAACCGCCGCTCAAATGTCGCGCCGGTCGATCTGAGGGAGATCGTCGCCGAATCCGTTTCGCAGATCGTCACCCGTTACAATCTGCCCGAAGACGCGATCAAGATCACGGAAGGGTCCGACGAGTTGATGATCGAAGCCGACCGCGAAGACCTGCAGACGGTCTTCCTCAACCTTCTGGATAACGCGGTCAAGTACTCCGGCGACGACCCCGACATTGCGGTCAAGTTCCGGCTGCGCTCTACCGGGATGGCGGAAGTCCACGTGAAGGACCGGGGCCGAGGCATTCCCTCGTCGGAACTCAAGAGCATTTTCAAGAGGTTTTACAGGGTGCGGGGCTCGGGGGCTTCGGACCCGAAGGGCACGGGCCTCGGCTTGTTCATCGTCCGTTCGATCGTGGGGTCTTACGGCGGAAGGATCCTTGTCAAAAGCAAAGGCCCGAACAAGGGATCGACATTCATAGTAAGACTGCCGGTCTCTGAGTAAGACCGGCAGCAGGTCTATCCGAAAAGGGTGACGTCATCCGGCCGAACGGACAGTTCCGGTCCGCCTCACGGGGCCGAAGATCTTCGCGTAGGTGTACGACGGCACGCAGAAACCCGTTGTCACGTTGACAGAAGCAAGCGCGACCATCAGGCCTCCCAGCGCATACCCCGCCGCCGGAACTCCCCCGTAGAATGCCGCCGCGGTCAGAGACAGCACGGCGGAAGCCATCAGGCAGCCGAACTTCCTCGGCTTTCCGTACACGGGAATCTTCGGTCCGCCCGTCAGAATCCGGAGCCCGTAGTTGTACGCCGTGTCGAACGGATGCCTTTTCAGGACACCCCCCAACAGAGCGAACGGAACGAGCGCGGCGATCACCGATGGCGACGCCAGCCAGAGCCCCGCCGCGGTCCACGTCAGGCAGACCAGCGGCGAGAATCTGAGCCAGCCGTCGAGCTGGGCGATCTGGAGGTCATCGAGACCCAGGAAGCCCTGCATCTCGATGTTCCTCCTTGTTTTCAACGATATTACCTTCCCCATTTGGTTACTCCCTGCCCTCAGGCAAGTTTCACGCTCACCGGAACGGGATTGCTTACACAGTCATAGACCGGCGAACGCTGCTGGGCGACCTCAACGAGCTCTTCCAGCTGTTCCCTCGGAGCGTCGGACTTGATCCTGAACGTGACGGTGATCCCCTCATATCCGTTCCGGACCGATTCGTCCATTCCGAGAAATCCGCGCAGATCGATGTTCCCTTCGTAGGTCGATTCGACCTCGTCGAGCTCGATCCCGCGCGCCGCGGCGTGATAGACAAGACCCGTCGTCAGGCATCCGGCGAGAGCCGCGAACAGGTACTCGACCGGGTTCGCGCCCTTGTCCTCGCCGAGCAGGATCGGGGGCTCGTCCTTCTCGAAGGTGAACGGCGTTTCGCGCGAGTGCGTCTCGCAAGCGCCGTAGTATTCATCGACGGTCGTCCGGTTGTTCGCTCCGTTTACCCACTTATTCGAGGCGCGGAACTGAAATGCCGCGATGTCGTTCTTCTCCTTGATCGCGTCCATCGTTCCGAACAAACTGGTCACGTTCACGCCGTTAATGATCTTCTCTTCCTGCATCGATTGCTGTGTCATCTGTTTTTCTCCTTTCTATGATTGCTTTTGGATCTCCGAAGCGGATCTTCGCTTCACACTCATTGACGGAAAGGGGAATGGAATGCGGACAAGAAATGCTGACGCAAGCGAAAGGTAAGGATCTCGGCCTCGGCCGCGGATCCCGTACGCATCAGTTGCCCCTCGCTTTAGCGGGGGGTTGTTGGAAATAGCGATATTGATAGAGGGCTCTAGCCCCGATCGAGGACGGCTAAAGCCGGCAGATGTTTCAGGGAATCGCTTTTTCATCCCCCCGTTTGAAACGTGGGGCAACTGAGCGGGACAGAGGACCCCGCACTGCATTGCCTCTGCACCCTACGAATCTTGCAGCAAAAATGGGCCGCCCGATCGCCGGGCGGCCCTTGGAAAAAACAGAGTATCTCGGCCTAAACCGTTGCTTCGAGGATGATGTTGAACGGGGTCTCGGCGGTACGCCTCAGAGAGCCGAATCCGCCTTTGGTAACGACATCCCTAAGACGAGCCTCTCCCGCCTGTGCTCCAAGTGCGAGTCCGACTTCCTGCGATAGCGAGGCAGGAGTGCAGATCAATGTCGATGCTGAATAATAAACACGGCCGACCGGGTTCAGGTTCTCCGTAACGCTGTCGCCCGCGAACGGCTCGACGATCATCCACGATCCGCCTTCCGCCAGGCTTTCCTTCACGTGAGCCGCGGCGCCGACCGGGTCGCCCATGTCGTGCAGGCAGTCGAAGAACGTAACCAGGTCATATCCGGAACCGGGGTATTCCTTGGATTTCGCGACCTCGAACGTAACACGGTCCGCGACCCCGGCCGCTTCAGCTTTTCTTCGAGCCGTTTCGATCGAACCTTCGTGATAGTCGAAGCCGTGGAATTCCGAATTCGGATACGCCTGGGCCATAAGGATCGTCGAGGCTCCGTGCCCGCAGCCGACGTCGGCCACCTTTGCGCCAGCCTTAAGCTTCTCCTCGATCCCGTCGAGCGAAGGGATCCAGTCGTTGACCAGATGCGTCGCGTAACCGGGCCTGAAGAAGAGCTCGGTGCCGCAGAACAGGCCTTCGTCGTGCTCGTGCCAGCCAAGACCGTCGCCGGTCCTGAACCTTTCGGTGATCTTCGGCGTCGCTTTGAGTGCCGAGGTCGCGAGGATGAACGCGCCGGGAAGATACGCCGCGCTGTTCTCATCCGTGAGCACGAATGCCTGCTCGTCGGTCATAAAGTATGAATCCGACTCGGCGTCGTACTCGATGTAGCCGCCCGCGGCCTGTGCATTCAGCCACTCGCGGACATATCTTTCATTCGTGTTGGTGCGGGATGCCAGCTCGGCAGCGGTCACAGGCTCGTTCGGCCCTCCGAATGCCTTGTACAATCCCAGCTTCTCTCCGATCACCACCGTTCCGGCGGACATCGTTGCCCCAAGGTCTCCTACGAACCTTCCGAGCAGTTCATGCAATTTATCCTGATCAATGTTCATTATCTTTCTCCTATAAGATCTCGGTTAAGAAGGACGGGCGGTGTTGGTTTCCGTCCGCAATTCAGGAGACGGGAAATTCTAATCTAATGGGACAAAATTGGTATTACCTTTTTTCGAAAAAAGCCGCGGAAGCCGCCAGGCCCCCGCGGCGTCGAAACAAGCAGGCCGCGAGACCTACTCCAGGGCAAGGTTCAGCGAGCCGACGATCGCCGGGCTCGATTCCAGGGTCAGGCCCAGGCTTCCCACCGGGATGTCGCCGCCGACAGCCTGAATCACCTGCGGATAGGTCATACAAAGTGAGTGAATGTAGTTGTCGCCTGTCTCGCCAAACAGCAAGTACCATTCGTGTACGTCCCCATTCAGGGCCTGGATGGTCCATTGTCCCTTGCGTCCGAACGCGCTCTCTCCCTTTGCGGGATCAACCCTTCCGTCAACCGAGATCGCCAGCCCTTGCCGGCGCCGAAGGTATTGCTGGTATTTCCGGATCAGGTGCATCGTCGCAGGATCGATTGTCCCGTTCGGCTCGGGGAACCGGTCGCCTTTGAAGTAGGTTCGCCCCTCGAGACCGTACTTCAGCATCGCCTGGACCACGAGGACGTCGTCCCTGTTGTTAACTCCGTTCTCTCCGACCGATGCCGTCAGATTGATCTCGGACCAGTCGTGTCGTTTATAAATGTTCGCCATAATGATCGCTCCTTGTTTATGATTTTGTGCCGTCCGGGAACCGAATCCCTTTGGGACATCCTTGAAAACGGAAGCGGGCCCGAGAAACGGACATACGGATCATTTCAGAACCTGAGGCGAGCGGACATACGTGTGGTAAACTTGCCCCGATTCAGGCATTTACGACAATCTCGTCGGCGAAGGGACGTCGCTTATGGAATCCGAACCGCAGGAAGAGATCACTCAGCTTGTGCTCGCGTGGGGCAAAGGCGATCAGGACGCTTTCGACCGTCTAATGCCGTTCGTTTACGGCGAGCTCCGGAGGCTCGCCCACGCGTACATGCGGCGGCAGAGATCTGACCATACCCTCCAAACGACTGCGCTTGTAAATGAAGCGTATATGAGACTTATCGACTCGAGCCAGGTGCGCTGGCAGGACCGGAACCACTTCTTCGCGATGTCGGCGAGGCTTATGCGGAGGATCCTCGTCGATTTTGCCCGCGCCAAGAACGCGCAGAAACGAGGCGGCGGCGACCAGAAGGTCACATTCGACGAAGAACTGCCCGTTTCCGATTCCAAGGAAGCCGATCTGCTCGCCCTCGACGATGCTCTGACAAGGCTTGCGGAACTCGACGAGCGTCAGAGCCGTATCGTCGAACTGAAATACTTCGGCGGCCTTACTGAAGAGGAGATCGCGGAATATCTTGAGATCTCCGCGCGGACGGTCCGCAGGGACTGGAGCGTCGCGCGCGCCTGGCTCTATCGCGAGATCACAGGCGAATAGGCTGCACCGCTTCTAGTGACCTTCTCAGAATGACCCCTGAACGCTGGAAACAGATCAACCGCGTGTTCCAGTCGGCCCTGGAGCTGGAACCCGAAAAGCGCGACGAATATCTCGCGGACGCCTGCGGCGAGGACGAATCATTGCGCGGCCAGGTCGAGACGCTTCTCGCCGCGGACCGTGAAGCGGGAAGGTTCATTTCGGGGCACGCGCTAAAGGACGGCATTCACCTGATCGAAGAGACGGAAGCGCCGGACGTCCTCGGGAAAAAGATCGGGCAGTACGAACTGCTCTCGATCCTGGGCCGTGGAGGGATGGGCAAGGTATATCTGGCGCGGGATCCCAAACTCAACCGCTCGATCGCCCTCAAAACGCTGCCCAAGCTCCTGAATTCCTCTTCAGACTACGTCCGCAGGTTCGAGACCGAGGCGAAGGCCGCGGCGAACCTGAATCACCCGAACGTCGCGACGGTACATTCGGTCGAAGAGGCGGACGACGGCCGCGTGTTTATCACGATGGAATATGTCGAGGGCAAGCCTCTCGACGAAAAGATCCCCGACGGCGGGCTCGACCTTCGCACGTTCCTCGAGTGGTTCATCCCGATCTCCGACGCGCTCGCCCACGCACACGAGCGCGGCATCGTCCACCGCGATATCAAGCCTGGAAACATAATGATCACCGAAGCGGGCGTTCCGAAGATCCTGGATTTCGGGCTTGCACGCGTCGAAAGGTCTCAGTTCACGGACGAGGCTTCGACCCTGAACCTTACAAAGACGGGGCAGGTAATGGGGACTCCCGCTTACATGTCGCCCGAGCAGGCGGAAGGCAGCCAGGCGGACCGAAGGTCCGACGTCTTCAGCCTGGGGGTCGTTATGTACGAGGCGATCACCGGCGAGAAGCCGTTCAAAGGCGAGAACTACGCCTCGATCGTCAGCAAGGTCCTTACCCACGAGCCGAGAGAAGTGGATGACATCCGCTCGGACGTCCCGTATCTCCTTTCCAGGCTGATAATGAAGTGCCTGAACAAGGAACAGCGCCGTCGGTACCAGTCGATGAACGAGGTGCGGGTGATACTCAAGGAGATCGAATCCGCGCTGGTCTCCGGCGCGTCGTTATCGAGGCGTGGGGTAGGGAGACGGCTCGGAAGGCGTTTCGGGAATGGCGCAGCGGTTTTAAGTGCGATCTCCGGGCTGCTCTTGATCTCGACGATCGTTTTCGGCTGGCTTTGGTGGAGTTCTTCGCGAACCTCCGAGACCACGCCGTCGCGCTTTACGCTTGCTCCGCCGATCGACCAGGAGCTTCGCCTCTTCGAAGCGAACCTGTCGCGCGACGGCAAGATGATCGTGTTCGCGAGCCGTTCGAAAGGGGTTCGCACGCTGTTCGTGCGTTCGCTGGAGAGGTTCGAACATACTCCGGTTCCCGGCACTGACGACGCGAAGGAGCCGTTCTTCTCGCCTGACGGAACATCGATCGGCTTCTTTCTCGAAGACGGATCGATCAAGCGGGTCCCGGTCGGAGGCGGCGACGCACGGACGATCTGCTCGGCGTGCAAGGAAGCCTCGGAAGGCGTGTGGGCGGATGACGGTTTCATCTATGCCTACGACCCGCAAGGTATCTTCCGGATCCCAGACGGCGGAGGATCGCCGGAGCGGCTGACGACCCTCGACACCGGTGCCGGAGACAAAAGCCACCGTTCGCCGACACTTCTTCCGGACGGCCGCGTTCTTTTCTCGAAGGTCGGAAAGGATTCAGTTAAGTTCGCGGTCTTCGATCTTTCCTCGAAGAAGGTGACGATCATAGAAAAGGTCGAGGGTGACACATCGGTTCACGGAGGCGTCTCGATCGCAAGATACGTCGCTCCAGGCCGCTTGGTCTATTCGAGCGCCGGACAGTTGTTCGCCGTCAGATTCGATCCGGCTTCCCTGGAGACGGAAGGCGCGCCGCTTCCGGTTCTGGGAGGCATCTTCGCGCTTCCCAATTTTCATATTGCGGAGAACGGCACGCTTGTTTACCTTCCCGAGGTCTCGATGGACGAGAACCAGATGATCTGGGTAAGCCGCACGGGAGAACGGCAAACGGTGGTCGACAGGCGCGGGAATTTCCGGTCTCCGAGGATCGCACCCGACGGACGCAGGATCGCGGTGCAGCTTGACGGCGATGTATGGATCTTCGAGACAGATTCGGGCAGAAGCCTGCGCCTCACGTTCGACGGAAACAGCCAGTCTCCGGTCTGGGCGCCCGACGGAGCTTCCGTGGTTTTCGCGACAGTCGACGACAACGTGTGGAAGATGGTCCGCGCGGCCGCCGACGGGTCCGATTCGCGCGAGGAGCTGTATTCGGGCGAGTCGAAAATGGTCCCTTATTCCTTCCATCCGTCTGAGCCTCTGATAGCGCTCGCGTCGATGCCCGGTCCCGATCGGGCCGAAATCGCTCTTCTGTCGCTCAACGACCGCAGCATCAAGCCCGTGATCGCGACGCAGTTCAAAGAGGATTCCCCGAGATTCTCTCCCGACGGCGACAGCCTCGCGTACTTCTCGATGGAGTCCGGAAAGGTGCAAGTTTACATCTCCGGCTGGCGCGAGGGATCGGAATCCGGAAAGCAGGTCGTTTCGACTACGGGCGGCATGTTCCCCGTCTGGGGCGGCGGAGGCCGCGAAATCTTTTTCCGAAGCGGAAAGCGGCTCTTGGCGGCTGAGATCGGGCCGGGCTCACAGATCCGCCAGCCAGTCGTGCTCTTCGAAGGCGACTACCTGACCGGCTTCGACGCCGTGCCGGACGGGTCTCGGTTCCTTATGGTCAGCAACGAGGGCGGCTCGATGCCTTCCAGAAT
Organism: Aridibacter famidurans; assembly: GCA_024103495.1. Classification (GTDB taxonomy): domain Bacteria; phylum Acidobacteriota; class Blastocatellia; order Pyrinomonadales; family Pyrinomonadaceae; genus Aridibacter; species Aridibacter famidurans. The sequence continues at coordinate 69,725 of JAGFIQ010000126.1, read as the reverse complement.
GAACATCGTGCTGAACTGGACCTCCGAACTAGACAAACTCGTGCCCGCCGGCCGCTGATCCCGGATCGCAGATGAAAAAAATACTCGTAGTCGAAGACGAAAGGCACATCGCCGAAGGGCTTGTGTTCAACCTGGACGCCGAAGGGTTCGAGGCGAAGATAGCCGAGGACGGCGAATCCGCTCTCGAGATGATCTCTTCGAACGGAGGTTTCGACGCGGTGGTGCTGGACATCATGCTGCCGGGCATCGACGGCTTCGAGGTCGCGAAGCGAATTCGCGCCGACGGAAACTACGTTCCCATACTTATGCTCACCGCCCGCGGCCGTCCCGAGGACGTACTGAAGGGATTCGAGGCCGGAACGGATGATTACCTTCCGAAGCCGTTCGACCTGCCGATCTTTCTTGCGAGGCTAAAGGGACTTCTTCGGCGATCCGAATGGCAGTCGGACGCGAAGCCTTCCCCGGCGCCCGACGTGCTGGTGGTCAACGGCAAACGGATCGACTTCACAAATCGGGAGCGCGAGGACGAGGGCGAGGTCACGCGGCTCACCCTGATGGAAGCGAGGCTTCTGAAGCACCTGGTCGAGAATGCAGGGATCGCCGTGTCGAGGAAGGAGATCCTCGAAGAGGTTTGGGACCTGCACGAGGACACCGATACTCGGGCGATCGACAACTTCATCGTCCGGCTCCGCAGGCACATCGAAGCCGATCCTTCGAACCCGGAGATCCTGGAGACGGTCCGCGGCGTCGGTTACAGGTTTAACAGAACGTAGGGGCGGGACCTGTGCCTGCCCTCGGCGATTGCTGAGAAAAGAAAGAAACAGGATTAACAGGATACAAAGGGTGTGGAAACGAACTGGTCACCTTGACGAATATTTTGGACGCGTGTGATCAAACCACCTATCTTATAGATCCTGTATATCCTGTTCCCTCTTCCGCTGTCTCCGATTTTTCGCCCATTTCAGCGGCACGCCTCCGGCGTGCGTGTCCGGACCGGCCTCTTACCCGGGGCTGCGCCTTCGGCTTGCCCCGGGCTATCATCCGTCGCCCCTCCGGGGCGAAAGCGTCTCCCATCCCCTGCCTCCTGTCTCCCGTCTTCTGTCTCCCGTCTCCTGTTCTCACACCACCCGGACGACCTTCACTTCCCGCCGCCAGTCCTCGTTCAGCTCGAACCGCACGATCCTGATCCGCTCCGAGACCGCTTCGATCAGCGTGTCCGTCTCGGCTCCGAAGCAAAGCGCCGGTGCGGCAAGATAGATCATCGCGGGCCGGTCGGCGATGCGGCGACTCCCGAACAGGCCCGCGGACGCGAGTAACCCCTGCCGCCTCTGAAGTTCTATCCGCCGCCAGTAATCGACAGCCTGGAAGACCATCGAAGGATCCATCGAGACCTTCAGCTCGATGATCACAAGCCTTCCCTTCTCCGTGAGCGCGAGCAGATCGATCCGGTCGCGGGAGGTCCTGAATTGGTTGTAGATCGGCGAAAGGACAAGATTGCGGTCCAGCACGCGCACGTCGCGCCTGAGAATCGACTCAAGCCACGCCTCGGGCGCCGCCTGGTAGAAAAGGTGCTGTTTGTTCGGAGAATCGAACCGGCGGTATTCGACGAGGCTCGAGAGCAGTTCGTCGAGTTCTTCCTTCGATCCGGAATCCAGTATCTGCTTTTCCTTCTCGATCCCGAACCAGGCCTTCTCGTCGCCGCCGAGTTCCCGGAACCTTGCGAACGGAAGACCCCGAAATCGGAGCGTGACTCCGTGCCTGGCAATGAGGTGGTCGATGTTCAATGGTTCAGCCCCAATGAGTGTCTCGGCGAGGTCGGGGAGAACGTTTCCCGCGACCCTCAGCGGAGGCGCCTTGGGTTTCCATAGATCGTCGAACGCTATAGGGTCCGCCACTTCGATCAAAGGACCTTCGCCCTTGTTCGTCAAAGAGAGCACGCCGATCCGCTTACGCTCACGCTCCGAGAGACAAGCGTGGAGCCGTTTGAGCGACGATAGCTTCCCTTTTCTCGCAACGACGAATACCTGCCGCAGGCGTTTCCTGGCCCTGGAACTTTCCTGTGCCTGCCAACGGACAGCAGCCGTGAGGAGCCGCTCCGGGGAACAGCCGCCCGAGACATCGGCGATGATACCGTTGTCTCCGAGCGCTCCGCCGTCGAGAATTATCCTCGCGTGGCGCGAGTTCGGACGGTTCATTGCCACGCGTCGGGCCTTCATACGCGGAAAGGCATCCGCGACCGCCTCGCTGATCGCGTTCGCGGCAGCGAGCCTCGCCTCTCGGACGCCCGCGCCCAGTTCTTCGGCTCCCGCCCTCGGAATGAGCTCAAGCGAGCCGACGACCGAACCGAACCTGCGGCTGAGAAGCAGCTTTGCGGAACGCTCCTCGACCGAGACATCTTCGAGCCTCCAGACCGTATAGCCTTTTCTGTCGAGGAATCCGAACGTCGGCGAGCCGAATCGCTCTTCAAGCTCCATCTCGTGCGAGCGCAATGCGAACACCGATCCGTCCGGGTGGACGGCGATCCATTCTTCGTGTTTGTCGAGAAATTCCCTGAACAGGAGGTGAGGTCCGTTCATAAGGCTTGTCTATCTGGTTTGAAGTGCAGTCCGGCTAACCGCCGGTACCGTTGGTTCGTTTAAGGTAACACCTGACCATGTCCTCCGCCCACGAGTCGTAGCCCGATTCCGAAGGGTGCACGCCGTCGCTGAAGAATTCGTCGCCCACCTTTTTCACTTCGTCGTAGTAATAAACGTCCTTCATCTCCGAAGCGAAACCGATAGCGTTGAAGTGCTGGAGTTTGGCGAGTTTCGCAAGAACGTACTTCAGCGGATGGGGCATTCCGATCGCGTCCCGCACCATAGGCACGTTCGCGAGCACGATCCCCGCGTCCGGGCTCGATTCCCTGAGCCGTCTGATCAGCTCGGACATATCGTTCCGAAACCTCACAGGGCTGTTCAGGGAGAATACGTCGTTGCCTCCGAGAGCGATCAGGATCAGATCGAACGCTTCGTCAGGGATCTCGGGAAGTATCTCTTCAAGCGTCCTCTTCACGGTGATCCCGCTGACTCCCTTCGTGTGCCAGTGAACGGTGGCTCCGGTCGCGCGGCTAAGGTGAAAGGCGAACCGCCCGCCGAGTGCGTCCTTCAGTTCGCTGACCCCTACGCCCGCAACCGTCGATTCACCGATCGCGAGCAGCCTGACCGATCTTCCGTTGCCTTCGAACGTGCCCGAAGCCTCGCCTTCTGCGTCGGGAAGCCGCCCGACGCGGAACCTTGTGTACTGGCCCTGCAGATAGAGAAAAGGCGTGAACGGGAGCACGAAAAGCCCGCTCAGAAGATACCTTTTCTGCAAAGCGCTTATGTCGGAATCCATCGTGTCAGGTCGGTTGTGAGGCCGATTCAAGGGCCGGCGGCGGTGTGTTAAAATCACCCTTCGCCGATGAGTACGTTTTCGAGATCGATGACCGCCGCCGCTTGCCTTTGGGCGGCGCTAACCGCTTTTTCCTGCGGCATTTGGGAATCTTCCGACGGCGCCGGAGGAGAGCCCGCGGTGACGCCCGAGGCTGTCTCGAGCATACCTTTTTTAACAAAAGAGCCCGACCGCTATCAAGCCGACATTACAGTGACCGGGTTTGAGAACGGCGAACCTGTGATCGAAAGGAAGTACATCGTGGCGAAGCGCGCCACGGAACTGTCGATCACATTCGAACCGGGCACGGAGTCCGAGCGGCGGCTGATCGAGCTCGCTGACGGGCGCACCGTTATTTTCTCGGAGAAGACCGGCGAGTACACGGAGCAGAAACGCGGTCCCGGCGGCAACAAAGCGGCTCGCGAGCTCGTGCGAGGCTGGCTGACGATTACGCCGGGGACGAAGTACGAGAAGATCTCAACGGAGAACGGGATCTCGCGTTACAAGGTGTCGCCTGAGGGGCTCGAAGGTTCGGAAACGATCGTGATCTACGACGAGAACCGGAAGTTTCCGGTCGGTACCGAGATCTATTCTCTGCGAGACGGGAAAAAGCAGCTCGCTTTCAGGTACGAGGTTTCGAACTTCAGGAACGAACCGGATGCGGGGCTTTTCGCCATTCCGAAGCGATCGCTTCAGAACAAACCGTGAACGAGAGGGCTATGACCGTTGAAGGCGCCGGAAAACTCGTACTTGTCGTCCTGCTCTTGGTCCTTGCTTCCTGCGGCGGCCCCGGGTCAGATCGCGAGGGATTCGGAACCGGGCAGCCGTCCGATGCTCCGAGATTCACGTTCGGTTCGGAGCTCCCAGAGGAATTCGAGGCCGAGGTCACACTCGTTAGCTTCACCGACGGAAACGTGCAGAGTACTACGCCACACCTGATCGCAAAAAGCGGCAAGCGGATACTGCTTGTTACCAACTACGGAGAGCCGAATGAACGCGCGGTCCTTCGGCTTTCAAGAGAGGAATCGTACCTGCTCGACCGTCGGACGAGAGCGTACGTCGAATGGACGGCCAACGAGAGCGATTACCAAAGCGACGAGGAACGGATCCACTCAATGGTCGGCGGCATACTGGTGCTCTTCGATCAGGAACTGGCAGATTTCGAAAGGGTCTCGTCCGCGGACGGCATTGACCAGTACTCGGTCTGGCTGCCCGGCGATGAAGGCGTCACGAGGTACATTTACTACGATCCCGAACTCGAGCGCACGGTGAGGCAGGACACGACCGCTTCGGGTGATTTCGGCGAGGTGTTCGTCAGGCGCAACATCAAGAGATTCTCTCTGAAGGCGGGCAAGGGCAGATTCGAGATACCCCATCATTACAAGAAGGTGACACCGAAAAGACAGTAAATGGAAGAACTTAGGAAATTCGTGAGGTACTTCCGACCGTACTTGTCCAGCATAGTCTTCGGCGTGCTGTGCATTCTGTTCGGGATGGTCTTTAACCTGCTTGTACCGTATATCGTCGGAATGGCGATCGACGAGCTGAGCTCGGAAGTTACCTGGAACAAGGTCATATACTATCCGCTCGCGATCATAGTTGTCAGCGCGGTCGGGTCTTCTTTCCTGTTTCTTCAGAGGCGGCTTCTGATCAATGCCTCGCGGCACATCGAGTACGACATGCGCCGCGATTTCTACGACGCGCTTGTCCACCAGCCGCTCGAGTATTTCAGCAACACGCGCGTCGGCGACCTTATGGCGAGGGCGACGAATGACCTCGGCGCGGTGCGCCAGATCGTCGGTCCGATGATCCTCTATTCGTTCCAGGCGGTCTTCGCGCTCGCGGTCGTCCTGCCGATAATGTTCGGGATCTCGGTAAAGCTCACGCTGTTTCTGCTGATACCTCTGCCGTTCGTTTCACTGACCGTAAAGTTCCTGGGCCAGCAGATCCACACGCGTTTCGAAAAGATCCAGGAGTTTTTCTCCGGCATCACGGCGCGGGCGCAGGAGAATTTGAACGGGGCGAGGGTGATAAGGGCCTACACGCAGGAAGATTCGGAGATCGGCGAGTTCCAGAAGCTGAACACGGAATACGCGGACAAGAACATCAACCTCGTGAAGTTTGCGGCCGCGATGCGGCCTCTGCTCTTCTTCTTCATCGGTCTCAGCTTTGTGATCATCGTCGCCGTGGGCGTTCCGATGGCGGTCCGGGGCGAGATCACCGCCGGCGAGTTCACGTCGTTCATCCTTTACCTGCAAAGAATGATCTGGTACCTGATCGCACTTGGATACGTCGTCAACTTGTACCAGCGCGGGACGGCGAGCCTGAAGCGTTTCAACGCGATCCTCGAGACCGAGCCCGCGATCAAGGACGCGCCGGACGTGCGCGAACAGCCGAAGATAAAGGGCAAGATCGAGTTCCGGAACCTGAACTTCGCGTACGAGGACGAGCCGACTTTGCGCGACATCAACCTCGTGATCGAAGCGGGCGAAACGGTCGCTCTCGTCGGCAAAACCGGCAGCGGGAAATCGACGCTTGTGAGCCTGATACCGAGGATAATCGAAGCGGACGACGGAACCGTGCTGGTCGACGACATTCCCGTGAGGCGGTTCCCGCTCGAGCAGCTTCGAGGCGCGATAGGCTTCGTCCAGCAGGAGACGTTCCTTTTCAGCAACACTATCGAATCGAACATCGCATTCGGGGTGAAAGAGCTTGAGAACGGCCACTCCGGCAACGGAAAGTCGCGACTTACGGTCGAAAAGGCTGCCGCGGTCGCGGGGCTCGCGGAGGACATAAAAGAGTTCCCGAACAAGTACAAACAACTTGTCGGCGAGCGCGGTATCACGCTTTCCGGCGGGCAAAAGCAGAGGACGGCGATCGCCCGCGCGGTGATGCGCGATCCGAGGATATTGATCCTCGACGATTCGCTCTCTGCCGTGGACACTCTGACAGAGGAGAACATCTTGCACGAACTCAGGGACATTCGCTCCGGCCGAACGACGGTGATCGTTTCGCACAGGATCTCGACGATCAGGGACGCGGACCTGATATGCGTGATGCAGGACGGCGAGATCATCGAACGGGGCACACACGACGAACTGCTCGCGCTGAACGGCGAGTACGCGGATCTGTACCAGCGTCAGCTTCTGGAGGAGGAGATCGAGGCGACGGAGTAGGTCAGTGAGCGGTGAGCTGTTTAGAGCAGCGCTCTGCGCTGCATTGAGCGCGAAGCGCGAACATATCGCTTATGCAAAACAAACCGAACATCGAGGTAATGCACAAGACGATGTCGATGATCTGGCTGGCATTGATGTCATCACAGGTCGTCTTCATCATCGCCGCTTTCGTCGCAAAGCCGGAGCTTCTTCGGTTCGATCTAGCGAAGCCGGTCCTGGGCGACGATCCGCCGATCGTCCTCGCGCTGGCGCTCGTGAGCCTTATGGCCATCGGAGCCTCGTTCGTTATCAGTTCCACTTTCTACAAACGGGCGGTCGACGAGCAGCAGCCGGCCCTTGTGCAGACCGGAATGCTTGTATCCTGCGCGATGTGCGAGGCCGCCTCGGCCTTCGGGCTCGTGCTCGGATTCGCTTTCTCATACCAGTACTTCATCGTGTTCATCGCCGCAGGGATGGCGGGAATGGCGCTCCATTTCCCTTCAAGGACCAGACTGATGGACGCGAGCTACGGGAAAAAGCTTTAAGTAGATGATCAAGCGCCTGATACATAAACGCGAACGCCAACTCGCGATGCTGAACGACAACCGTATCGTGAGGCCGTTCGAATGGGGTACTGAGTTTGTAGAAGGCTCGCCCAACGGGACCGATCCGCTCGAGTTTTTCCGAAGGCACTCGCAAGTTTCCGTCGAATCGAGCGACGAGTATTTCTCCCTGGGTCCGGAACCCGAATTTTCCGAAGGGTCCCCGGATCCTCAGGGAATTGAAGGAAGCAGATACGTTTCCTGGCGAAGCGCGGTCGAGACTCCGTCGGAAGAGAACAACATAGCCCACGCGAGGCTTTTCGCGGTCGAAGGCGACAAACGCGCGGCGGCGGTCGTGCTCCCGCACTGGAACGCGCGCGAAGGAAGCTATCTTAACCTCTGCACGAATCTTCAGCGCTTCGGCGTTTCGGCACTGCGGCTCACGCTTCCGTATCACGAGGAAAGGATGCCGCCGGAGCTGGAGCGCGCCGATCATCTCGTCTCGCCGAACATAGGCCGCACGATCCAGTCCGTGCGGCAGTCGGTCCTCGACACGCTTGCGTCGGTCCGTTGGCTGTATCAACAAGGGTACGAAGAGGTTGGAGTGGTCGGGACCAGCATCGGGTCGTGCGTGGCGTTCCTCGCGTTCGTGCACGATGAGACCATCAAGTCGGCGGTGTTCAATCACGTTTCGGGCTACGTCTCCGATGTGGTCTGGAGAGGCCTTTCGACCTATCACGTGAAGGAAGGGCTCGAAACCGGCATTTCACTTGAGGACCTGCGTGAGTGCTGGAAGCCGATCTCGCCGTTCGCGTATCTGGACAAGCTCGCGGCGCTCCCGCCAAGGCCGCAGCGTTACATCTACACTCTTTACGACCTGTCATTCCCGGTGGACCTATCCCGCAACACTATGAAAGCGCTGAATGAGCGCGGCATCGAGCACGACGAGACGGTCATCCCGTGCGGGCACTACACGCTCGGTGAGAAACCGTGGGTATATCTCGACGGCTACAAGATCATCTCGTTCCTGCGGAAGAGCCTGCGGGGGTGATGAATCGATTGTAGGGGCAGGGCTTGTCCGCATCGTGTGCAGTGAGCCGTGTCAGTAGCCCGACCGTCAGGGAGGGCGTAAATAGTCCCGTTTAACCGCCGCCTATTTGAGGCTTGCGTTCGGACTAAACCGGATTGAGGGATTTCATTCGTGCTCGTCGCTGACTTGAAACACTATCACTGTCCTAACCCGCACGGGACAACCTCCGATCAAATGCGGTTTCCATCTGAATTTCATCGCCGCCTTCTCTGCAGGCTCATGCAGGGTAGGATTCCCGCTCACTGCCTGGGCAGTTGCGACGACGCCATCCTCATTGACGAGGACGACCACGTTAACCGTATCGCCTGCATTCTCCCTCATCTTTACTTCGGAAAACACCGGTTCGCTTTTCTCTATCGGCTTCGTCCCTGGCGGGTAGTGGCCAACAGTACCGACTTTCTTGCAGTCTGTTTTGTTTGTAGGGGGAGTTGAATCTGAGAAAGCGATGGTGACGGTATGCTTCAAGAGTCCAGGGAGCCCAAAGCTCGAACTCAGTGTGTAGCTTCCGGTCATTGCTGCCTCCTCCGCAAAAGGCCGCAAGAGAGGGAGCCCTGAAATTGCTCTCGCTCGCACTGGTCTGCTATTACTTGGGTCAACAATAACGTCCACTCGTACTTTCCCTCCACATTCGCAATCATCCGGAACCCTCGGGGCCGTGATTCCAGCCGTAATCGAAAGTCCTGGGTCGCCGGTCGATCTGCACTTCTCTGGAAGTGGATAGGTGTATCGAATCATGCCCTCATTTACTGAGATGTGACTCTGATTCTGGAATTTTGAGCGTTTTGCCGTATCGACAGATTCCGCGACAAGGAGAGGATCCCCGCTAAGAGGAGTCGCAGATATTACATTCCCCTCTTCGTCTAAAGTCACCCTTATGTCTACTGTCCCATTGGCACACACTTTTTTCGCCTCGGCACTCATTTCGGGCGAGGGAAGCTCGGTCGCAAGACCATTAATGATCCCCAGTTTGAGACCGGCATCGTCCAGCGGCTCCAGGCCGAGTTTCCCGATTACGAGATACTTGATTATCATCTTGTGCCGCATACCACTAGCTACCCGATCTAATGGCTTGAATCGTGCCTTTCGCACTGCATCCTCAAATCTTATGCGAAAAAAAGTGTGCCCAGAAATCGCATTTGCAAAAGTCACTTTTCCGTCTTTATCAACGGACACCGCCACTTGGACGAATCCTGTCCACTCGTGTGCCCCGAAACCCACATACCCATATTCGGGGACCGGAAGCCTCTCAGCCTGGCCCTCACATCCTATGCAATCGTAGGCAATGATCGTGAATGGCCTCGGTTCGATCCCGCCGAGATCGATCTGCGCATTTACATTGGAAATTCCGAGCAAGACTACGATTGCAGCAAGTACCAGGATTGGAATTCTTTTTCTCATATATGCCGAAGACACAAACTACTTTCTGAAGTTCCGGACGACATGACCACGACAAGGAGAAAAGTAGTAAATGCTTGATTAAAGTGCAGATAAAATAGCATATCGAGGATTATCCGATAGAAGTCTTCCGTTAAAGACCTCGACCTGAATACCAAAGTCCTCAGTCCTCTATCCTTTCATCTCAGTCCCGATTTTCGCCCTCCCTGACGGTCGGGCTACTGACACCGCTTGCCTCTCCCTGTCCAACGCGCACGATGCGGGCAAGCCCGCCGCTAAACAGCTCACTGCTCACGGCTTACCGCTCACTTCGAAGAATGTTAAGATTTCCCCGTCGCAGATGACCTCCATCGCTCCAAAATTCCAGCCCACCATCGAAGAAGCCGCCGCGAGGCTGATCGCGCGCGCCGAGAACCCGCGCGGGCTGAAAGCGGAGGACATTTTCGTCCGCATCGCCGACGGTGTTGAAAAATATCTTCTGCGGGACGATCCGGACGCGGGGCATCCGGAGATCATCGAGTTCATCGATTCCCTTCACGCCGACGACCTGTGCCTGATCATCGCCTGCGAACGAGGCGACGAGACCGCCTGGGGCGATCTTGTGATCAATTTCGATTCGACCGTGAAATCCGCCGCGTGGAACTTCTGCAAAAACCGCGAGGACGCCGAAGACCTCGCGGGATCGATCTGGGCGGAGCTCCACGGGCTGAAATTGGACAAGGAAGGAAAGACCAAGGGAAAACTCTCGTATTACTCCGGCAAAGGCAGCCTCGGAGGCTGGCTCCGTGCGGTAACGAACCAACTCGCGATCGACGAATACCGTAAGATGAAGAGGGTAGTGCAGGTCGAAGAAGACCGCGTGTTCGAGAATCTCGCCAGGGAATCCTCGGAAAGGACCGATTTCAAGGCCGTCGTTTCGACCGCCGATACGCCGGAGGAGATCTACGGTGAATCCGAAGCTCAGGAAGACATTATGGAGGCGCTTATGCGCGCGGTCGAGGACCTGAATGACGAAGAGAAGCTCGTGATGAAACTCTATTACTACGACGGGCTTATACTTCAGGAGATCGCCGATATGTTCGGTTATCACGAAGCGACGGCGAGCCGAAAGATCTCACGGGTCCAGACGAAGTTAAGGAAGGTTGTCGAAAAAGCGCTCGCTGAAAAGCACGGCTGGAGCGAGAATGAGGTTAAGCGGTACCTTTCGGACTCGGCGGAAAAGTTGGGGATAAGCATCGAGAAGATGTTCGTTTTGCTGGTGATCGCAGGCGCGGTGCAAGACATCTTGGCGGGAAGCGTTCACAGCCTGCATTTTTAGCAGACATAACTCACCAAAGTTAGATGATCAAGGACCACGACATCGAGATAGACAGCCTTCTTCGCAGACTCGCGAAGACGGAAGCGAACGCGGCTCAGACCGCCGGCGGGCACGTTGACGCTGACGAGATAGCCGTTTTCGCCGAGAACGCTTTGCCAGATAAGGCTAAGGCGCGCGTGATGTCCCATCTCGCCGACTGCTCGCGCTGCAGGACGGTCCTTTCGAACGTGGTGATCCTGAATCGGGCCGAGGAAGCGTCCGAACCCGAAACGGCGGCCGGAGCGGCAATAAGCTTCGAGATCCCCTGGTACAAAAAGCTCTTCTCGATTCGCGGGCTCGCGGCGGTGATGGGAGTCCTTGTCGTGCTTATGGCGGGATTCTTCGCGGTGTCCCTGTTCCGCAACCTTGGCCCAGGGGGTGATTCCGTAGCGATGAGCAACACGAACTCGAGTTCTTCGGAATCCGCGGAACAGATTCCTGAAGCATCGACCAACATAGTGGAAGAAAAGCTCGCCGACAGCAACAGTTTGTCGGCAAATGCGAACGCCGCGTCCCCTGAAGCCGAAAGCGATATCGCAACCTTGGCAACTCCCGGCTTACCTTCTTCTCCGGCCCGCGATGAGGGATTCGCAGACCGGAAGGTCGGTGAAGAACGGGCAAGAGAAGACGTGGCCGCGGATGATGAAGACGCCGCGCGCCCTGCTGTAGCCGGGAATCAAGTGGCGCTTGCCAACGAACCCAAAGTCTCGGCTCCGCCCCCGCCTGCGGCGGACGCGCGTCAGGAAGGAAATGTCGCACAGGCCGCAGAGGCGGCAAAACCTGACGACGCCGCGGGACGCGCCGCAAGAAAGGACAAGGCCGAACTAGGCACGCTTTCGCAGAAGAAGGAAGCGGGCGCGAAGCGCCAGGTCAGCGGCAAGACGTTTGAACAGAGGGACGGCGTCTGGTACGACTCGGCATACAAGGGACAGCGGACTACGAACGTCCGGCGCAAGTCCCCGGAATACAGGGCACTGGACAGCGGCCTCCGGCAGATTACGGACAAGCTCACAGGTACGGTAGTTGTCGTATGGAAATCGAAGGCGTACAGGATCGATTAGTTCCAGGTTTCAGGTTCCAGGTTTCGAATTTCCCGGCTTCGGCCGGGTTTTTCATTTGTGATCTTTATTCGACGCCTGCGGCGCCGGGACATTATTTTCCCGAATTGCTATTGACATGCAGCGCCTATGGCGCCCGGGCGAATTCTCTTACCGACCTGCTATTAACATGCGGCGCCGAGGCAATCCTCCATCGTCTTTCTACCCCCTCTTTTTCTCCTCTTCTCCCGAATCGTCTATAATCTCGAGAATCCCTTTCCCACGATATTTCGATCCCGAGGAATCAATCTATGCGTTTCGCCCTTTTCGCGCTTTGCTCTCTTCTCTTCGCTACCGTACTTGCATTTCCACAATCCGCTCCGCCGGTAAAACGTACCGATCTGATAAACGGGCTTCTGAAAGATGTCTCCGCTTCGAAGATCGAAGAATACGACCGCAAGCTCGTTTCCTTCGGGACACGTAACACCAACTCCGCCCAGGACGATCCGAACCGGGGGATCGGGGCCGCCCGCGATTGGATCTTTGAAGAATTCAAGCGTATCTCCAAAGCGTGCGGCGGATGCCTCGATGTCCGGCTCCAGACGTATCTTCAGGAGCCCAGACCGCGCGTTCCGAAAGCGATCAATATCACGAACGTCATCGCGACGCTGAAGGGAACGACGGATCCCGACCGCGTTTACGTAGTTTCAGGCCACTACGACTCGATGTGCTCCGATCCCGGCGACGGCGAATGCGACGCCCCCGGCGCGAACGATGACGCTTCCGGCACGTCGGCGGTGATCGAGATGGCACGCGTAATGTCGAAGAAGCGCTACGACGCGACGATCATCTTTATGGCGGTAGCGGGCGAGGAGCAGGGACTGCTCGGCGCGACACACTTCGCCGAAGAGGCGAAGAAGGCCGGGATGAACATCGAGGCGATGTTCACGAACGACATCATCGGCGGCGTGAAGACATTCAAGGACCGTCCCGACCGCAACACGGTCCGAGTTTTCGCTGAAGGCGTACCTTCGAACGAGACTGAACGCGAGGCGGGTCTCCGTCGGAGCGTCGGAGGCGAGAACGATTCGGCGGCGCGACAGCTCGGCAGATACGTCAAGGAAACCGCCGATCTTTACTCGCCCAACTTCAAAGTATCTCTGATCTACCGGCGCGACCGATATCTGCGCGGAGGCGATCACATTCCCTTCCTCGAACGCGGATACCCGGCCGTAAGGTTCACTGAACCTCACGAGGATTACACGCACCAGCACCAGAACGTAAGGACCGAGGACGGCGTCTTCTACGGCGACACGCCCGAGTTCATCGACTTCGGCTACATCGCGAACGTGACGAAAGTGAACGTCGCCGCGCTCGCATCGATGGCGCTCGCCCCGCCGATCCCGAAGGAAGCCGGGATCAGCCTCACCCGCCTGACGAACGACACGGACCTGAAATGGGCTGCGAGTTCGGCCGCTGACATCGCGGGGTACGAGATAGTCTGGCGCGAGACGACCGCGCCGTTCTGGACGAATTCGAAATATGTAGGGAACGTGACTAGCTACACTATGGCCGATATGTCGAAGGACAACTGGTTCTTCGGGATCCGCGCGGTGGACAAGGACGGATACCGCAGCCCGGTCGCGTATCCTAGACCGACGCGATAGTCTGCGAGACTTTCGAGTCTATCGGGTCTTTCGAGTCTATTGAGTCGGACGGGAGCGAAGGCGGCCCGCCTGCATTGAGCGAAGCGAAAGAAACGAATCAACCCGATCTGAGATTCGGAACGAGATGAACTTTCAAATACACCTGACAATACTCATCATCGCCTGCTTCTTCGCACTTCCTATCTCCGCCCAAATCACCTCCGAAGCTGAACGGGAGATGACCAAGCCCGTCGAGCCGTTCCGCGTCATCGCCAATGTCTATTACGTAGGCACGAACGACGTCGCGTCGTACCTGATCACGTCCGACGAAGGCCACATAATGATCGACAGCGGTTTCGAGGAGACCGTCCCATTGATCGAGGCGAGCGTGAAGAAGCTCGGATTCGACCTGAGGGACGTGAAGATCCTGCTCAACAACCACGAGCACTACGATCACTGCGGTGGGCTCGCGACATTGAGGGAGAAGACCGGCGCGAAACTGCTCGCCGTAAAGGAACAAGCGGAGGTCCTTGCGAGAGGCGGCTCGAACGATTTCCGGTTCGGCGGCAAGCAGATCTTTCGGCCGGTCGCAGCGGACAAGCGGATCATCCACGGCGAGGTCATCGCTCTCGGGGAGAACAAGCTGATAACGATCCGCACCCCCGGTCACACAAAAGGCGCGACGACCTGGACGATGCGGGTCAGGGACGGCGACCGAGATCTTGAGGTGATCTTCCTTTCGAGCCTTTCGAACCTGGACTACGATCTTGTCTCAAACGAGAAGTACCCCGAGATCGGCACGGATTTCGAGTCGACGTTCGAGATCTTGCTTGAGCTAAAGCCGGATGTGTTTCTCGGATCGCACGCGGGGTTTTTCCGGATGGGAAAGAAATTCGAGATGCTGAAGCTCGCACCTAAGGAGAACCCGTTCATCGATCTGGAGGGTTACAGGAATTTCGTCGAGCGTATGAGAGACGATTTCAGGCAGAAGCTCGAAACCCAGAAGAAAGCAGCCGAGGAGAAATGACCTATGTGGAATGATTTCAAGGAGTTCCTGAAACGCGGGAACGTACTGGACCTGGCGATCGCCGTCGTGATCGGCGCAGCATTCGGGAAGATCGTAACGACGCTTGTCGAAGGCGTGATAATGCCGCCGATCGGGTTCCTGACCGGCGGGCTCGATTTCAAGGCGATGTTCTACGACCTCAGCGGAAAATACAACGGCGTGACCGATCCGGCGATGATCGACGAAGCGATCAAGGGCGGCGCGCCTCTGATAATGTACGGTCAGCTCGTAACGGACATCATCCAGTTCCTGATAGTCGCGTTCGTGATCTTCATCATCGCGAGGTATGCAGTGAAGTTCTTCAAGGGTCTCGAGGCCGAAGCCGGCCCGAGCGCGGAGGTCGAGCTGCTGACGGAGATCCGCGACTTGCTGAAGGGTCAGAGTTGAACCGGGGGTTTTAGCCACAGATGAAAAGAATGAACACAGACTCTTAGGGCAAGGTACTCCCTGATTCCGATGGCCGCCCGGAAATGGTCAACAATTCCCCGGTCCAACTACCTGCAAAGATCTGTGTCCATCCTCTTCATCTGTGGCTAATTCATTCAGCCTGAAACTAAGGTGAGATGTAGGTCACCTCGTCCATCACAGCGAGGTCGGCGATCTTTCCGACCTCGATCGTGCCCGTAACCACGTTTTCTTTTACCGACCCAAGATCGAAACCGGCGCCTTTCAGCTTGATGAACACGGCTCCGGACGTCTTCTTCAGCGTCACACGGATCCTCGCAACACCCTCCGAGACGAATCGCGATTCGAATTCCGAAGGCTCCTTCGAACCGGATTCTTTTGCCAGCACTGCCTCGTAGACCCAGAAGTGGAGCTTCTCCTTCAGTTCCTGCTTCCGGATCAGTTCCGGCGGAAAGATCGCCTTCAGTTTCTCGACCGTGATGACGACCTCGTCGTCGCGCTTGAAAACGTAAGAGATCACGCCTTCGAGCTTGAGCTTGGTGCCGTCGAATTCAGCGGGCGTGAACTTCGACGCCAGCGCCGCCTTCTCGGCGAACTGACGGTACCGGCCGTCGGTCGCTTTGCTCCCTGCCCCCTCGCTGACGCGCGGGGTTCCGCCATCGGTCGCTTCGCTCCCTGCCCCCTCGCTGAAGCGCGGGGTTCCGCCATCGGTCGCTTCGCTCCCTGCCCCCTTGCTGACGCGCGGGGTTCCGCCATCGGTCGCTTCGCTCCCTGCCCCCTCGCTGACGCGCGGGGTTCCGCCGTCGATCGCTTTCGCCGAATAGACGCGGCCTTGTTCGTCGACAAGAATCTCGACCATCACCTTCTTCCCGTCCTTTCCGGGCTTCGCGCCTTTCGGAAACTCCGGTTTGGCGATGCTCTCTCCGGCGACCGCTATCGGGCCGAGAGCGCCCGCACGGAAGTTCGCGACCTCCTGGCCGTCGATAAGGAACACGTTCTCCGATCCGGACGCTCCGTCTATCTGGAATCCGCCTGACGAAGAAGCAGGACTTACCCCGGGCTGAAGGCTCAGGAGCGAAGAAAAGCGCGTGTTTGCGGGAAGTGCCTGGATGGTCTCTTTCGTGACCGTGGTGCTGACTGCTGAGGAAGACGCGGCGACCGTGGTCGAGCCGCCGGTTGTGACGTTGACGGCGGCCGTAATGGGCCCGGGAGCGCTCGCTTTGTTTGCTGCCTTTCCAGCACCGCTTCCGAAGCCCGACCCGGTCCCGGTACCGGACGCTGTCGCGCTATTGACCGCACGTGGGATCGTCGGAGCGGGAATGCGACGCCTCGCGATATCGCCCTCGGACGACAACACCTCCGGAAGCGAAGGATCCCCGAAACTCCCGTCAGCGTTCTCGACAGGAACATCGACCTTCATAGGATTCCCTTCCGGATTCCGGGCTGCCTCTTCTACCGCGACGAACGACGTGTACTGCGTCACGATCCCGAACTCGAGCCCGATCTTCGTGATCAGATCGCCGAGTTCCTTGTCGGCGGTTCGGTTCTGGACTCCCTGGTAATCGTCGCTCGTGAGCAGATCGACCATCTGCCTTGCCCAGAGCGTGCCCAGCGCGTCGTGCGATTCCTCGCGCTCCGGGAGATCGACCTTGATGTCGCGCCTGTAATCCTGGCCGCCGGCCTTTCCGCGGATCGTCACCGTTCCGGACGCCGCCGAATCGTATCTGCCATTGATGATCAGAGGCTTCGCCGCGAACAGGTCCCGGTATTTCGTCGGATGGAGGTCCTTTACGGGCAGGCCGTTCCATTCGATCGAGATGTCGGTGAGAAGCGGCGCGCGGACTCGCTCGTGGAACTTCCTGGCGGCATGCGATCCGTCGTCCTCGAGGGTCACGAACGCCGCTTCGCCGCTTCCTTCTTCCGCGATCTTCTCAAGCAGGAAGCGGTTCACGCTGTTACCTATTCCGAACGAGAAGACTCGCGCGTTCGGGTGCTTCTTGACCTCGTCGATGATCTCGGAATCGTTGCCGACGTAGCCGTCGGTCATAAAGCAGACGATCCGCACGTGCTCCTGCGAATCGGAGGGTTCGAGGGCCGCCTTGATAGCCTTCATCATCTCGGTCCCGCCGCCTCCGCTGCGGGATTCGAGGAACCGAAGCGCACGGTCCAGGTTCGACGCGGTCGCGGGAACGGGCTCTTCAAAAAGAATGTGAGTATCCCCCGCGAAGGTGATCAGGTTGAAGGTGTCGTTCGGGAACAGGCCGCGCAGTGACATCTTCATCGCCTCTTTCGCCTTTTCGATCGGGAATCCGCCCATCGAGCCGGACGTGTCGAGCACGAAAACGATCTCTTTCGGCGCGACGTCCTCGAATCTCCCGAGGTCGGGAGGCTGAAGGATGAGCGTGAAGAATCCGCCGAGTTCGCTTCTGTGAGTGAGGACCGCGTCCTCGATCTTCCCGCCGGTCACTTCATACCTCAATATGAAGTCCTTGTTCGGGATCGTGCTGTGGTCTTTGAGGCTGACCTTCGCTTCTCCCGGGCCGAAGTTCTGCGAGTCGATCTCGTGGAGAGTCGAGCCGATCTTACTGATGGGCACGCCTGCGTCGATCGAGACATTGATCGAAACGTCGTGGCCGGACCTGGTCGGCGCGATCTCGG
This sequence comes from Aridibacter famidurans, assembly GCA_024103495.1. Lineage (GTDB taxonomy): Bacteria > Acidobacteriota > Blastocatellia > Pyrinomonadales > Pyrinomonadaceae > Aridibacter > Aridibacter famidurans. The sequence continues at coordinate 51,966 of JAGFIQ010000126.1, read as the reverse complement.
GCAAGATCTTCGAAGCGTCGCCCGATGCTTCGCCTGCCGGGACGTACCGTTTGCCGACGACCATCGGGAAGACGAATTCGTAAGCGCCGTCCTCGTACTTCAGAGTTTCGACATAGCTGATCTCGACGACGATCGTCTCGCCGGAAAGGATGTTGGCGACGGCCTGCGTGAAGATGTTAGGCCTTTCCTGATCCAAAAGCGCGGCCGTCTTACCGCTGGATTTCGCCGCCTCGTAGATCTGCCTCGCCTCCTCGCGCGTCCGTATCTTTCCCTTGATGACGCGCGAACCGATCGTCATCGTCATTCGGTCGACGGCTCCTTTTTCGGAAAGCGGAAAGGTGTAGACAGCCTCGATCGGGCGGCCGAATGTGTTCTCGAATTCCTGTTTGACGTTGACGCGGGCGATGAACCCGCTGATCTCAGTGTTTACTTCGGTATGTTTCAAGGGGCAGGCGCCCAGGCCTTCCGCTTCAGAAAACGCGGTCAGGGTTCCCTGCGTGACCCGGCCATCCTGCGCGACAACAGCGGCCGAAAGGCACACGAATACCCCGAACAACAGAATTGCTCTTTTCATTCCTAATTCTCCTCCAAAGACTTGCAGGGATTGTTTGGGAAGAAGTGCCTGCACCGCCTATGGTGCAGCAACCCCGGGATAGGTTTCTCGGGGGAAAGAGTTTGGCGAGTTAAAAAGGGACACCCGTTTAGAGCGGCGCTTTGCGCTGCAACGAGAACTTCGGTTTGCGTCGCCCTTCATCACTGGAGGTGCGGGCGGGGACGCCCGCGGTCCGGCGCGACCCGTTCAGCGCAGTCTCAAGATCCTGGGTTACGGAAATAGCCGGATCGAGACCGTTAACTCCCGCTCGTCGTACGAAGCCGGATCCCCCGCATCTGCCGCCCGGACCGTAAACGTCCACGATCCCCTTCGGGCCGCCTTTCCGTGAATCTCGCCCGTATCCGCATCGAGCCAGAGCCCGGGCGGAAGGCTCCCGACGGATACCGACCAGACAATACTCCCGGATCCCCCTGACGCCTGAAGAGATTGCCGATAGAACATCCCGCGTCTCGCCGCAGAGAGTTCGGTGGTCGAGATCTCCACGGGCGATCCGGAAGAAAACTCGTAGGCTCCAAGGTCGATCTGGTCAACGGACGGACGTGCCTCGCTTTGTCCGTGTTTTACATACTGGAAAGCGACCGCGTTTACCGGGAGTGCGTCCGGATGCAAAGAGGTTCCGGCATCGATCGCCGGCGAACCTTCCGCAAGCCCGAACTCCTGCGAAAGCTCGTCAACGAAGCCCGGCGCAACGCCCGTGATCCCGGTTCCGTCGTCGTTGACCGTGCCGGAGGGCGATCCCGAATGTGAAACCCTTATGCCGGACTTCGACCAGTTGTGCGAGAGATCTACTACCCCCGTATCGTCGATCAGCGCCAGCCTGTTTCCCGCGGCGGTCACGTAGAGAATGTTGTTTCGCACGTCGGCGGTTTCGTCGTTCGTCGAAAGCCTGAGAAGGGTCGTATTGCCGGTTCTGGTCGAGAATACCGTGTTGTTGTAGAAATACAGTTTGCCCTTTCGGTAGGTAGAAACCGCTCCGCTGTCGCCTCCGTAATGCGCGATCTGCGAGTTGCCCGCGCCGTCGGGTTCGATCAGGACGTTTCCATACACGAACGTCCTTCGGTATCCGGGATCCTCGCGGATCTGGACACTGTCTTCCGCGTCCACGAGATCGAGCTGGCGATTCCCGCTCTCGATCCAGTTGTATCGCACGACGAGCCCGGCCGACCTGTCTTTGAGAGCGTTGCCGACCGAACCGGCGCGGAGAGGCCCGAATCTGTTGAACTGGAACGTTATGCCGATCGCGGCAGTGTAATTGTTGTGCTGAAAAGCGCTTCCGACTATCCCGTTGCCGTGGATATAGTTTCCTTCAACCAGAATGTCCCTCGACACCGTGCCGTCCGACGACGCGACGAAGAAGCCGTTCGCGCTGTCGTGCAGCACCGTGTTGCGGATGGTAATGTGCTCGCCCTTTTCGACATAGATCGCAGACGCTGAACTGGTGTAATTCTGAACCGTGCCGTCGTCGCCCGTGAACGTGTAATCGGGATGAGCGCTCCGGATCTCGAGATTCTCGATGACTATGTGCCGCGGCATCGTGTCCGAAGGAGTGTTCGCGCCCCCTATCTTGATAACACCGCGCTGCTCGCTCCAGAAATTCAACCCCGAAGGAGTCGTTGCATTCCGCCCGTCGATCACCGGCAGCTCGCCCTTGGCGTTCGGAACTCCGCGAACGACGATCGGCTGCGAGGCGGTTCCCTGGCGGCAGATCACCCACTTTTCCTTGTACGCTTCAGCCCGCCAGTGGATCAGGACCAGATCGCCCGGTGCGAGCGTGGCCCACGGCACTTCGGCGATGGTGTCGAGAGGAGTCCCGGGCCTTACTTCGTAAACGGCGGCCTGCGTCGATGCGCCGAGAGCAAGCGCTGCGAGAAGGCAAGAGAATAAAACGGCAATCTTCATTCGCTCGGAGACTCGGGAGGGTGGCTTCGTGCGGCTGGTCCCCGGGGCGATCGGTCGAGGTTACCGAAATTGCCGCATATTTAAAGAGAGAAGGAAATTGGCGGATATTCCGTTTGATCTTCGTGCAGGCCGTCCTTTCCGAAAGGACGGGCCGTCGTGAACGGACTGCGGTGATCGTTACTGGGCTCTTTCTCTGAAGTCCCAGACGGTTTCGGAAGTGACGCAGTAGTCCAGGCGTATGTCGTGGTCTTCAATGTCCCCGATCTTCTCGATCGGATCGAAGAACGACACGCCGATCTTCAGGCAGTCCGGGCGGCATATACTCAGGAACTTGTCGTAGTATCCGCCGCCGTAGCCGACCCTGTGGCCGGTCTCGTCAAAGCAGATGAGCGGCACTATCACGGCATCGACCGCCTGTTCGGAAACGACCCGTGTGTTCAACGGTTCGAAGATGCCCCAAAAGTTCGGAATAAGGCGCGACATCGGATCGTAAACCGCGCACTCCATCCTCTTCTCTTTTCGGTTGATCCGGGGAACGACGATCGTGATGTGCGGATAGGACCGCCATATGCGGTCGATGATGATCGATGTTTCGACCTCGCCGCGGTCTTTGATGGTCAGGAAGCTGTGGATGCAGCGAATTTCAGACAGGTCGAATGAAGAGAAGAGGTTGGCCGCGACGCGCGCGCTTAGGTCCAGGATCTGTTGCCGGGAGAGAATGTCGCGCTTTGCAAGAAACTGTCGGCGAAGGTCTGTCTTGTTCATCTCAAATTGCTAGTCTTCCTTCCCTCGTTCGATCCATCCGCCGCCCACCACTTCCTCTCCCTCGTAGAACACCGTGGCCTGACCGGGCGTGACAGCAGGCTGAGGTTCGTCAAAAGTTATGCGTGCGCGGGAACCCTCCAGCGCTTCGATCGCGGCGCGGACCGGCTTGTGGCGGTACCTTACCTTTACGTGAGCGCGGACCGCATGGTTCGGCTCGTCGAAAGCGACCCAGTTCACACCGCGCGCCGTGAAGGAGTCGGAAAGCAGTTCCTCTTTTTCGCCGACAACTATCTTGTTGCTTCGCGGCTCGATCTTCACGACATAGAGCGGCTTCTCGTGCGCGATGCCGAGACCGCGCCTCTGTCCGACTGTGTAGCGATGGATCCCGGAATGCTCCGAAAGCTTCTCGCCTCGCGTGTTAACGATGTCGCCTTCAGAAGGGATCTCCGAAGCGCGGCCATCGTGATCGAGATACCGGTCTATGAACTCCGAGTACTTCCCGTCAGGTACGAAGCAGATCTCCTGCGATTCGGCCTTTTCCGCGGTGTACAGGTTCGCATCGCGGGCGATGTCGCGGACCTCGCTCTTCAGCATCTCTCCGAGCGGAAAATACGCGCGGGAAAGCTGGTCCTGCGTAAGCTCCCAAAGGAAATAGCTTTGGTCCTTCCAGTGGTTCTTTCCGCGGAACAGGCGGTACCGGCCGGCTGCTTCGTCGTGTTCGACCCGTGCGTAGTGCCCGGTTGCCACCTTGTCGCAGCCAAGGCTCAGCGCGAGCTTGTCGAGCGACGCGAACTTCAATCGCGAATTGCAGGCGACGCAGGGGATCGGGGTCTCGCCCGAAAGGTAGCTGTCGATGAACGGATTCACCACCGAATCTTCGAACTCCTTCTCGAGGTTCAGAACATAGAACGGGAACCCCAGCGATTCCGCGACGCGCCGTGCGTCGTAAACGTCATCGAGCGAACAGCAGCGCGAAGGCAAGGGATCGCCGTTCTCATCAACATTCACATTGCGCCTCTGATTCCAGAGCTGCATCGTGAACCCGACAAGTTCGTGTCCCTGCTCTTTGAGGAGGGCCGCGGCCGAGGAAGAATCCACCCCGCCGCTCATTGCCACTGCTATCTTCATAAGATCGCTCCAGCCGTGCTGGCGGCCAAAGTTATAAGCATATTACGCCGACGAAAACGATTCAATGGGTCCACAAGGATCCCCATTCGGCTCCGGACCGGGAACCCGGGAAAAAGAAACGGGGCCGTCAGGCCCCGCATAAGCGATTATCGGCATTGTCGCCGGGAAGGTTGTTTCCGGTTCAGTTCGACGCCGCCGCAACGAGCCTGCTTCTCGAAACCACGGGTTCGATGTCCACCCTCAGCGCAAATACGTTGACGCCGTTCAGGTAGTAGTCTCCTCCGAACCTGATAAAGCTCAACCCGGCCTTTCCGTCCGGATCCGCTATTGTCCGGGACCTGGCAAGAACGATGATCCTGTTCTCGCCGTCAGTCGATTCGATAAGTATGAGGTCTCCGGATTGGTTGATGCGGTTGAGACTGATCGAGTATTCGCCGGCGGGGAGTTCGTTCCCTCCCGCGATGAACGGGAAAGGGACGCTCGTGGTGATCCTCGTGTCGATCTGCGCGTTGGCCGCCGCCGAAAAGACGGCGATCAGCCCGATGAATGTTGCGATTCCAATGATCTTCCTCATTTTTATTATTCCTCCTATGAAGTCTTGCCTTTAGCCTGCCGAAATGTCCCGGCGAATGTCTTCGGCGGTTCCCTTTCGAGATACCAGGAGCGCGAACGGGATAAACTGAATGAATTGTTCGCGCGGATCTTTTCCGGGATCGCCGCCGAGCACGGTCTTGTTTGTGCTCAACAGGCAAAACGGAATAGGAACGCGGATCAGGACAAGAAATTGGATCTAAAGCAGGCCGGCAGGCCTCAGACGCCCTGAGGAAAAGGCCTAGGTACGCGGAGATAGCCGGAAGCGGAATCGAAACAGGCTACGGCTGTTGGAGTGCCGGAGCTTTCGTTCCCAAGTGCTTCCCGAGAGAAGTTCACCCTTTTCCGCGGTAGCGGCTTCGATTAGATCGAAGCCTGCTTCGGAATAGGCGGGCAGCATCCGGGAAGTCAGATCCTCGAAGCAGAGCGCCTCGATCCCGAATCGTTCGAGTTCGCGACGGTCCTTTTGCGGGTCGATTCCGGTGGTCATTGTTACCGTTCCCCGATCGGCGAGAATGCGAGCAAGTGTCGCGAGAAACCCGAAGTCGGGCCTCAGCACAGCACCGAGCAAGCTGCCCCAGGGGAAGTTGATGTATATCTCGTCAGCAATGCCGTCGAACTCTTCAGGAAGGTCCTCGGCGGAGGCGTGAACGAACAAGGCGTTCGCACATCTCCCTTTTCCGAGCTGTCGCGCGGCCTTGGTTGAGGTCTTGTGGAGGGGTTTGGCGTTGGCGTCGATACCGATCCAGTACGTTTCCGGTTCGCTTTCCGCTAAGCGGAGGACGAATCGTCCGTCGCCGGTTCCGATATCGAGTGCCACCCTTTGAAAGCCTTCCATCTCCCGAAGGAAGGCATCACGGTCGAGTTATCAGATGGTGCTTCCGCGGATCTGCTTGATCATATCGAGATTCTCCTTGCGAGACCGGATGATGACACATCGCGCCGGCTTCCCGCAAGCAGCATTGGTCGCAACGTAGTCTTGATCGATTCCGCGTAGGCGAGCGAACCTTCCCGGTTCGGATGCCCGAGTCCAGCAAGCTCGCAGAACCTCTTCTTGAATTCGAGATCGATGTCCTGCACCGAGTCGATCGATTCGCTGCAGACCTGCTTCCTGTGGTCGTAGAGGTCGTCCTCCGACCTCCCCTTCTTTGCCATCTTCCAGAGCAGCGATCTTTTCGTCGCGAAACAGGTGCTCTCGTCGATCGGTGCCGTCACGAACACCGCCTGCTCTTTGCCCGCTCTTTCATTGTGAGCGGCGACAGCGTTCTTCAGCTCCCGGTCCGACCCTTCCGCCCAGATCCTCGAACGTTTCGTCATCTGCTTGTGAAGGAGCTTGAAGAACTGCTTTGTAAAGATGTTGTTCATCACCGGCTTCAGAGGGCCGGGGATCTCGTAAAGCTCCAGGACCGAGTTGTAGATCATCCCTGTCGACGACTTCGGCGAGATCATCGGGTAGTAACCGATCACCGCGATCACGGCGTTCGGAAACGCCTCGCCCGCCTCGCCGAGGAATCTGTTCATATAGCCGTTGCAGTACTTTACGATATCCCTTCGAAGATTGTCGGAATCGTCGAACGGATCGATTATTCCCTTGACCGTGATGTTCGTCAGGCCGCCCGAAACCATTACCAGCCCGACATCCTTCGGATCGACGCCCGCTTCCCCGTATTCCCGGATCGCAACCTCTACCTGCTTCGAGATCGATGGGAAGGTGAAATTCACTTCTGACGGAAAAAACTCGTCGAGCGGTCGCTCCGCATCTTCAAGCGCCTTCCTGTCTCGTTCATTAAGGTAGACATTCGCGCCGGAATGCGATTTGTTCTTGAGAACTACCTTCGCTCCGTTCCCGACGATCTCTTCCTGAAGCCATTCGCGGGTCAGCGAATAGAACCGGTCTTCCTCTCGCAGGCCCTGCCCAGCGATCAGCGAGTCGCCTATGACGAGGAAATGATAATCGCCGGACCACTTGCCCGCAGCTTGTCCGATGAATGCGGGAACGTCGCGGCACAGCAATCCGGCGGCGCCCGCGGCCCCAAGTTTCGCTATGAACTTTCTTCGCGAGATATCAGACATACTGTGTTCCGGAAAGTCGTAACTGCCCGTCTATTTTACAAATCGTGTCAAGATTCGGGCGCCTTCGCGAGGGTTCTCAAGCAGTTTCACGATCTCCGCGTGCCCGTTCTCCCGCGCGAGATCCAGCGCCGATCTCCCCTCAGCGTCTTTCAAGCGGTGATCCGCGCCGGAATAGACAAGGAACTGCGCCATATTGAGGGATCCCCGCGCGGCAGCGATCATCAATGCGGTCCTTTTGTCACGGTCCCGTATGTCGAGATCGATATTGGCAATCACCTGCATCCGCTTCTTCTCGTCCCCGTCGACCTCTCCTTTCCGCAGCTCGACGACGGCAAGGACCTTTGAGGTCGCAAACGTCCCGATCACCTTTTCATGCCCCGCTTTCGCCGCGGCGAGCAATGCCGGAAGTCCTTCAAATGCCGGAGCCGAAGAATCGGCACCCCCTGCCAAAAGAGCGAACGCTGCTTTGTCCCGTCCGTAAGCCGCCGCGTATCCCAGGGCAGAGTTCCCCAGGGTGTCCTTTTGATCGGGGTCGCTTCCGAGCCTCAGGATCTTGAAGATGAACAGGTCGTGCCCAAGCTTCGCCGCCCGGATGATCGGTGTCTCGCCCGAATTGTTCTTGATTCCGAGGTATCCGTCCTTGTTGTCAAAACCCAGGTAAATGCATTTGTCGCAGTTCCCCTGCGCAGCGTAATGAAGTGCGGTGCTGCCGTTCGAATCCCGGTCACCGAGAAAGCTCCTTTTGGTCCGCACCGTTTCTTCGAACAGGTCGTGATATCCGTAGTACGCAAGCGCCATCGCGACCGTCGCGGAGCTTCCCATACGGCCGCAGCAATTCGGATCGTCGAGCTTTGCAAGATTGTTCTCGAGCAGATAACGCCAGATGATCTCGCGCTCGGTCAGAAGCCTCGCCTTTCCCTTTTCAGCGAACGGCGGGTAAGTCGGCTGGGTCCCGAACATATAGTAGAACTCGTAGTTCCCGCCGAATACGTCTGTCCTGGAGAAATCCGCGCCGCGTTTTCTGAAGAACTCGTCCGAACTGTTGTACCGGCTGGCGGTCTGCGTGACCATCAAGGGTGTCGTGCCGAACGGGTTTGCAGCATCGATGTCCGCTCCCTTCTCAAGCAAGAGGTCGATGATCGCGTGGTGTCGTTTGTCGTAGGTCTTGAGCGAGGCGAGAACGACGATCGGTTGGCCGAAGAGATCGCGCGCACGGGCGTCAGCTCCCTTTTCCAGCAGCTCACGGACGCGGTCCGCGTCACCGGACCTTGCCGCAAGCGCGAGTTCCTCGTTCAGGATCTCCTTCGGGACCTGCGCATACACACCACCCACGGAAACCGCGATCGCAATCGAAAGCGCAAGGGCGGCTTGCGAAATCTGTTTAGCGGGGTATCTCAACGGTCCGGATGATGTCGGAAATGACCGCGTCGGTTGTCGCGCCGTCGAGTTCGGCCTCGGCGCGAAGCGCGATCCTGTGTCGCAATACGGGCATCGACACGTCTCGCACGTCGTCGGGCGTCGGGAAATCTCGGCCGCGGATCGCGGCTAGCGCCTTGGCGCACAAAAGAAGCGCGACTGAAGCGCGCGGGCTTGCGCCGTAGAGAATGGTCGGATGGTTTCGCGTTTTCTGGACCACATCCACGATGTAATTCTTCACGCCTTCCTCGGTCCTCATCGATCGGATCTCGGCCCGGCAGGCCTTGATCGCATTCGCGTCCGCAAGCGGAACAAGATCGATCTCGTCCAGATGCTGCGAGTTGAATCCCTCGTCCCATCTGGTCACCACCGTAAACTCTTCATCTTTGGTGGGATAGTCGATCAGGATCTTCAGAAGGAAGCGGTCGAGCTGGGCCTCGGGAAGCGGGTACGTGCCCTCATATTCTATCGGGTTCTCCGTCGCAAGGACTGTGAATATCGGCGACAGCAGATAACGCTTTCCGTCGATGGTCGCCTGGCGCTCCTCCATCGCCTCGAGCAGCGCCGACTGCGTCTTCGGAGGCGTGCGGTTTATCTCGTCGGCGAGAAGAATGTCGGTGAAGATCGGCCCCGGGCGGACGGAGAACTTCGAAGTCTGCATGTTGTAGACGTTTGTCCCTGTAATGTCCGAAGGCATAAGGTCCGGCGTGAACTGGATCCTGGAGAACTTGGCCCCGATGATCCGCGCGAGCGTTTTTACGATCAGTGTTTTGGCGGTGCCGGGCACGCCTTCGAGCAACGCGTGGCCTTCGGCTAGGAACGCTACGAGGATCTGCTCGATCACCTCGTCCTGGCCGACGATGACTTTCGCGAGTTCCGTGCGTATGTGAGAGACCGTTTCCGGAGTGTAGTTCAGCATCTTGTTTCCAGCGGGAAAGGCTATCCGACGAGGTCCCAGATCGTCTTCAACGCCAGTAGAACAACGGCGGATATGAAGATCCTCCTCAGCCAGAGATCGTCGAGTTTTGTAACGGTGCGCGCGCCGACGTAGGCAGCGGCGAACATGGTAACGCCAAGAATAATGCCAAGGTAGTAGTCAATCAAACCCTGCCACGCGAAAACGGCGGTGGCGATCGCCGACGAGAATACGTTGATGAACTTGGTACCTGCGACCGCCTGCGTGAAGGACAGCCCGTAAAAGCCGACGAGCACCGCGGTAAGCATCGTGACGTATCCTCCGCTGTACATTCCTCCGTAGATCCCCAGCAGAAACGTAAGGACGAGCGTCGCAGCCACGGAACCCCTCGAGACCTCGCCTTCCTCCTTGCTGCCGATCCCGGAATCGCGCTTGACGAGCGTGAACGCCACCACGACGAACATCGAAACGGTGACGAACACGGGGACCGCTTCGGAAGAGAACGAGCCGACCAAGAGGGCCCCGAGCCCGGATGCGATCACCGTCAGGACCACAAGAAGCGAGAGCCTGGAATATTCGATCTTGCCGTGTCGGATGAACCCGACGCTCGCACCTACGTTCATGAATGTAAGCCCGAACATGTTGGTGGCGATCGCGACCTTCGGCTCGATCCCGAACTGGAACATCACGGGGACGGTGATCAGAGAGTTCGACCCGGTGACCACTCCAACCGCGCTGGTGAGGAAGAAGAGGACCACAAGGATGACGAGAGCAGCGGTAGTCATGTTTCAGGGATCAGGGATCAATGGCCAGGGATCAGGGACCGGGGATCAATGATCAGGGATCAACGATCAATGGCCAGGCATCAACGATCAATGGCCAGGGATCGTGTTACAGGTCAGACTGAAGAGACTGAATAGACATAATAGACTTGATAGACTCGACAGACTCGACAGACTCGATAGATTCGACAGACTCGATAGACTCGATAGACTCGATAGACTCGACAGTCCCGACAGACTGTCTTCGCTTCGCTCAATGCGGGCGAGCCGCCCGCGCTCCAGTCAGACTCGACGGACTCGACAGGCTGAACAGACTTACAAATGCCTCGCGTTTCGGCCCCTCTCGAGCCCCAGAGCGTCTTCGATCTCCCGGAGCTTTCTTACCAGTTCCAGCACCTTTCCGCGCCGGGTCTGTTCGCCGTGCATTATGTCCTCGCACCTCTGCATCAGGTCCGCCACCTCTTCCGGGTCCATTCCAAGCCTCTTCGCCACCATTCCGGCAAGCGTCTCTTTCGATACAGTGAAATTGTCCACGCCGAAGAAACGCGAGACCCTCCGCCGGAAGTCCGTGTAGATGTTCTCGATGGCGAGGTCAAATGCTTTCGTGCGCGATTGAAGCTGGGCCATTGCTCCGACATACTCGAGCTTCGAGAGACGGTCCTCCGATTCGGCCGGGAGCGGTCGTGCGAACCTTCGGCCCCTTGAAAAGATCACCAGCGCGATCAGGGCCGTAAACTGCAAAAATATCGCGACAACAGGCGTACCGGCAAAATAACTGAGCAGACGACTGTCGTCGGCTCCGAAGCCCTGGTGATATTCGTCGAACGCGATCGGTCCGGTCCTTGAGCCGATCACGTTAAGCGCGACCTGTGCATTGTCGGCGAGATCGATTCCACCGTTCGCGACCACGTACGGGTCCGTCATCAATACGATCCTTCCCGCCCCGAATGGAAAATCGGCCAAAAGGCTCTTTTCGTCGTTCGCCAGATGCACGACCGGGGCGAGGTTCGAAAGGTTCGGCACCTCGGCGTTGTCCTCTTCAGACCCGTACGTACCGTAACCGGAATCGTCTGCTTCGTCCTCTTCCGGCTGACCGGGGACGCGTGCGATCCGGATCGAATTCGCGAACTTGGAAGGCTGGACGCCGTTGATCTGTGAATTGAATATGCTCGGCTGGACCGGCTTTACCGCAGACGTCCTGGCGGTCATCTGGCCTTGGTTTGCCGGATCGACGCTGACGATAAGGTAATCGCGCTCGGTGGCGGAAACTGCATTCCGGCCTTCGTTCACACTGACCTCCCACCAGGACGACGTGGTCAGGAATTCGCTGTCGGGCTCGCGGTCGATCAGCACCAACTGACCGCCGGCAGAGACCCAGGCAAGAATATGCCTGATCTCTTCCTCGCCGATCTCCCTTCTTACCGGACCTATGATCACGAAGGTATCCAGTTCCGCGGAATTGTATTCCTCGAACTCGGGACCGATCGGCTCTTGCCGGCGGCTTACGTTCTTCCCGGTAGCGACCAGAAGATCGTGAAGGGCCCTCGTTCCCGTCGCACCGCTATTGAAGGTCGAGCGGTTTGGCTGGGCCTCCGAATCGGGGACCTTCTCCTTCTGGACATACGAAGCCGCGTTGAGCCCGATCAGGATGACAACGAGGGCGAGAACGGCGAAAAGCAGGAAGAACTTCTCTTTCATTTGTTCTTCCTCCCGAGTGCTTCGGTGTAGCCGCCCGCGAATTTCCGCCAGTCTTCCTCCACTGTTTCTGAAGAGCCGTACCAGTGCCGTTCGTACTGAACAGTCAGTCCCGAAACAACGGAATGAAGATCACCGGAAGCGGCGAGTTCCCGCAGATAGTCCCGGTTGGTCTTGTGCTTCGCGAGCCCTATCGCTCTTCGCTCCCCGAGACCAAAGAGGAGGGCAATATAACCCTTTCTGAGCGCCTCGCGCATACGTCCTTCGCGGACGAGCTTCTCGGCTTCGGAGAACAGGTCCTCCGTCGTGACACCCGCATCGATCTTCTCCCCGAGCACGACGCGCTCATTCTTTTCCGCGCCTTCGTTGCTGCGCGTGCGTTTCAGCAATCTGGGGCCGAAACGGTAGATCAGATAACCGACCAGCGCGATGACAAGGCCGTAAAGTAAGATCTGGAGCGTGTAGCCCAATGCGCCGAGATCCGGTGTGCTCAGAGGCTCCGGGGCGGTCTCCCTGGGTGGAAACAGGTACCGGAACCAATCCTCCAGCCATTTCATAAAGCGGGCGAAGATGCTTTGATCGGCCTCGTCTCCGGCGCGCCTGTACTCCTCACCGTTGAGGATATCGGAGAGCTTCTGCTTGGTCTGGTCCTTCGCCAAAGGCTCGCCGCTGGCACGCTGAAGCTCGTACAGCTTGTTCTCGATCGCTCCCAGGCGTTCGTAAATTGCGGAGAGTATGGCCGAGCGCTCTTCGTCGGATCTTGAGCTCGCCCTGTATTCGTCGATCTTCTCCAGCAGCCACCTGTTGTCAGCTTCGATCTCGGAGCCTTCCACCGACACAGTGTCGCGATCATTTACGAATTCACGAACCTCCGCGAAGACCTCGCCTTCGAAGCGTTCGCGCTCGGCAGGGTCTTCTCCGGGAACAGGTGTGAGAAGCGCGGCGAAATCCTCGCGAAGATGCGTTACTTCTTCACGGTATTCCTCAACCGTCTTCGCGGACACGATCGAGACACAGAGCAGGAGCGCCGCGGCGAGGCCGGCCGTTCCGAATATCAGAGACTTGTTCGGCTTTGAACTCATTCCAGTCCAAGCGGCCCCTTCGGCCGCTCGCGAACGGGGGGACGCGGCGAAACAGGGCGCACGACACCTTGTTCGGCAAGCGCGGGCTGAAGCGGATTCACGAACTCCGGCGGAACCGACGGCATTTCGCCGAGGTGCGTCGCTGCAAGCAGCTCGATGTCGTATCCTTCGCTCCGTGTCCGTTCGTCGACGTAAAGCAGGCACAACCCGATCATCAGCACGGGGATTATAAGGATCAGGCTGCCCTGAAAGATAACCTGCGAAGTGATCTCAAACCACGCCGGGAGCGTATCTGCAGCGTCAAGAGAGAACAACGGCACTCCGCTGAAGTACGCCGCGAGGCTCAACGGAACGTACAGGAGCGAAAGCGCGGAGTATATAGCGACGATCGAGAACAAGCTCAACGCCGCCACACGTTTCACGTTCTTGCCCGCGAGCGACACGCTCCTTCCGATCGCCGAGAATGCGCCGGCCCCCTCGACAAGCATCACCTGCGGGACATAGATGAACCTCGACGCCACGAGGAAGAAAAGGAAAAGCCCGCCTCCGACCGCCGCCACGGCCAGGATCGTCGAAACGATGATCAGCAGGTAGGGGATCGATTCAAGCACGACCACCGTCAGGCCGATAGCGATCACCGCCACAAGAACCGAGATGTAGAAGATCACGATCCCCAGGAGACCAAGGGACAGCGTAAGAAGCAAAGATACCAGTGTGAGTCCGCCGAGCCTGCTCCGTGCATTTCGGTACGTCTCGCGGAACGACATCGCTTCGCCGAAAAGAATGTGCCGGACGAAGTTCCTCGAAGCACCTCCCATCACTACCGCCATCGTGACGAGCTGAATGATCCAGATGATTAGGTCGCCGAACCTGAGGAACAGCTGATAGAAGAGAGTTTCCGCGGGATCGGCAGCGCTAACGTTAAACAGACTCCGTCCCAGGACCATCCAGCCCACACTGAACAAGATCCCCGCCACGACCGGCGGCGCAGCGATCAATATGAACGTCCAGAAGTTCTTTCTGTAGAACCGGACGGAGCGGTCGATCAGGTCTCCCGCACCCAGCGGGTTCTGTGCAAGGCCGGCTCCTTCTGTTTGGGAAATGCTCATCGAAATGCGAGGTCAGATGAGTATATCTTTCACCGCCCGTCCGTGACAATCGATTCGTCACGGGACCGCTCAGGTCGATACATTCTCTACTTCATTGGCAACCGGAATTCGATTTCTCGAACATCTACGACAACGTGAATTTCGATGCATTTTTCCCAAGAAAATCCAAAATCTCCAAGCATCAGTTCAATAGTTCGTTAAATGTTGACTGATTTAACTTTAGAAGATTCAACGTTTTGGATTGATTCCCGGGAATTGGAACAGATTTTGCACCTTGTACTGTCTGCGAAACAATAGTCAGACAATTCTTTGGCAGATTTTCCACTTAACGCTTTACAGGACGGCTTCCAAAAGTCCGTCCGAAAAGCTCGATCAGGGGCCCGAAAGCGGGAATCCTGCCAGTCACTCAAAGCAAGACAGAACAAGGAGAAATAAATGAGACGAGTCATCTTCGCGACGCTGATCATCGGCATCTTCGCCGTGTTGGCTGTCGCCCAGACTACAACAGGTCGTCTTTTAGGCAACGTCTCCGGTCCTGACGGATTGCTTCCCGGTGCGACGGTGACCATCACCGACAATCAAACCGGCCGGGAACTGACAACCACCTCGAATGAGAGTGGGGCGTACTTGTTTGAAAGGATCCCGTTCGGCGTCTACACGCTTCGCGTGTCGGCCGATGGATTCAAGACCTACGTAGCCAACAATGTGAGGGTGGACGCCAACAGGGAATACACGCTCAATCCCACGCTTGAACTCGGAGACGTCAGCGTGGAGGTTACCGTCGAGGCGGGTGCCGAGCTTGTTAACGCAAGTAACGCGGAGCTTAGCACGACGGTCGACAAGAAACAGATCCTGGACCTTCCGATCGACGGAAGGAACCCGCTTTCGCTCCTCAGCCTCCAGGCAGGCGTGAATGCGACAGCCGGCAACCACGTGAACGGCCAGAGGACCTCCTCGACCAACTTCACGCGCGACGGTATCAACGTTCAGGATAACTTCATCAGGACCGGCGGCTTCGTTCAGGATCGTCCGTCGGTCGATGACACGGGCGAGTTCACGGTCGTGACGCAGAACGCCGGTGCCGATCTCGGCGGCGGCGGTACCGCTCAGATCCAGCTCGTGACGCCCCGCGGAGGAAGTGAGTTCCACGGCGGAGCTTACATCTATAACCGCAACTCGAAGTTTGCGGCGAACGACTTCGGTAACAACGCTACGGGCGTTGAGAAGCCGTTCCTTAACCGCAATCAGTTCGGCGGCAAGGTCGGCGGTCCGTTCCCATTCCCGGGATTCGGACAGGGAACTCCTTTCTTTTATAAGGATAAGGCGTTCTTCTTCGTCAACTATGAGCGGTTCCTGCTGGTTCAGCAGACACCGAAGACTGCCACGACACTGCTTCCGCAGTTCCACGACGGCACATTCACTTACACCGACAACAACGGCGTGTCCCAGACGGTCAACGTCCTTACCGGTGCAGGAATGACGGGACCGATCCCGGCGGCGTCGGGCGGAGTTTTAGGCGTAAATCCGATCATCCAGTCGCGTATCCTCTCCAGGCTCCCGAGCTCGGGAAACGGAAACTTCACGAACGGCGGATTGACGCAGCAGTACTTCTTCAACCAGCAGAACAACGACACAAGGGACGCTGTCACGACCCGCTTCGATGTGGACGTCAATGACAGCAACTCCGTCTATTTCGTTTACAAATACAACAAGAACGCGGATGACCGTACGGACATCGACAACACGTTCAACGCTGTACCTGTGAACACCCAGGGCGGACCGACCCAGTCATATCTGTTGAGCTGGACCACGATCCTGGGTTCGAACTTCACGAACGAATTGCGCGGAGCATATAACCAAAGCGATCCGTTCTTCTTCGAAGACCCGAACTTCCCGACCGACTTCATCATCGGCGGGATCCCGTTCACTACGAACCCGCAGTCGACATTCCAGGCGCAGGGACGAAAAACTGACCAGTACACACTTCAGAACAACTCGTCCTATGTCGCGGGTAACCACACGATGAGGTTTGGTATCGATCTGAATGCTCAGAGGATCGATTCCCAGACGAACTTCAACCGCGTCGGTATCTACAACATCACCGGAACTGCGAACCCGGCAACGCCGGCATTGCCGACATCGCTCTTCCCGGGCGGTATCAGCGCGACCCAGCGCGCACGCGCTGACGCGTTGAGGTATCTCCTCGGCGGTGTGATAGGCAGCGGAACTATCGCAGCTCCGTTCCAGGGCCCCGAACTGGGACCGGTTCTCGGATCCTCGCAGAGGCAAAGGTTCGAGTACAACCAGTGGGCGCTTTACTTTGCCGACCAGTGGAAGGTGACGCCGGAACTGACGCTCAATCTCGGGATGAGATGGGACTACTTCAGCCCGCTCAAGAACCCGGATGTCGTTTATCTCGAGCCGGACCTTGAGGGCGCTGACGATCTCGATACGATCCGTCAGAACCTGCTCGATCCGACGGGACAGTATGTCCTGATCGGGAACAACGCCGGAACGCCGGGACAGTTCCACAAGGCCGACCTTAACAACTTCGGCCCGGTGGTGAGCTTTGCGTACTCGCCGATCGACCGCGGAGGTATCCTGGGAGCCCTATTCGGTGACAGCGGTGTTCTCCGAGGCGGTTTCCGGCTTGGGTACATCAACGACGAGTACGTCCGTGGTCCGGACAACGCGGCAGGCGGAAACGTCGGTCTCGATCTGACGGGACGCGCGCTGAACAATGGTTCCGTGAACCTCAACTGCTTTATCGGCAGCTGCCCCGGATTCACGCTTCCGCCGTTCACGCCTCCTCCGATCAGCTTTGCGACCGGAAACGCGAATGCCGGAAACTTCTTCAACACGGTGTTTGCGGTCGATCCCAACCTGGAAATGCAGAGGAACATGCAGTACAACTTCGGCTTCTCCAGGGAGATCGGTTTCAATACCGCGATCGAGTTCCGTTATGTCGGTGGACGCAGCGACAACATGGTCCGCGGCGTCGATTTCAACCAGGTACTGATCAACGAGAACGGCTTTTTGACGGACTTCCTGAACGCGCGTGAGAACTGCCGTCAGGTTAATGCCGGACTTGGCCTGTTCTTGAACGAGCGTCAGTGCACGGCGACTGAAATGACAACGGGCCTTCCTGTCAGTCCTCAGCTTGCAGGATTCCTGCCGCTGGCCGGATTCATCCGTGACTACGTCCAGCAGGGGATCATCGGCGAACTTGCGCTGATCTACATCATCAACGGCTTCGAAGGTTTCAACGGTGCAACTTTCCGAAGAAATCAGAATGCCGGCGTTGTCGACCTGCTTTCGAACTTCGGAAAATACCGCTATGACGCTTTCCAGTTCGAAGTCAGGAAACGCCTGTCCGATGGTCTGCAGTTCCAGGCAAACTACACTTACGGAAAGGTCCTCACGGACATCCAGAGTGACGGACAGGCTCGATTCGATCCTTTGATCGACAACGATCAGCCTGAGATCGAGTACGCGCGGGCCGATTACGACCGCACGCACACGTTCAACATCAACGCGATCTACGATCTTCCGTTCGGTCAGGGCAAACCGTTCCTGAACCAGGGTGGTGTCGTGGACAAGATCTTTGGCGGATGGCAGCTTACCTCGATCATCAACATCAGTTCGGGTACGCCGATCTCGATCAAGGACATTAACGGAACGCTCAACAGGACCGGCCGTTCGAACCGACAGACCGCTGATTCAAGCCTGTCGATCGATCAGATCCGGAATCTGCTGGGAATCCGATTCGTGAACGGAACGATCTATTACATCGATCCGAGCGTGATCGGACCTGACGGTTCGGCCACGAACGGAAACGTTGAAGGCACGATCACTGACTTCCCCGGCCAGGTGTTCTTCAGGGCTCAGCCCGGAACCACCGGCAGCCTTTCAAGGAACCTCATCTCCGGTCCCTGGTATTACAACTGGGACGCCGGCATCATCAAGAACATCAGTTTTGGTGAGAATATGAGGATCCAGTTCAGGGCTGAAGCTTTCAATGTGCTGAACAAGACGAACTTCTTTATCGGTGAGAACAGCGGCATCTTCGATGTCGACTCCACCACGTTCGGTCAGGTCAGCGCGGGAAGCAACTATGGTCCGAGGATCATGCAGTTCGCGTTCAGATTCGAGTTTTAATCCGGATCTGTTGTGAATGATACTAAGTGTGCTGCCTCGCAAGGGGCAGCACTTTTTGTTTGGATAAACGGAGTGCGGAATGTATTCTTGGATAGTTTCCGACTAGTCCAAGATTTTGTCCTGCTGAAGGCCGTCCGGGCCTTCCCAGAAAATATTAAACGGAGCGCAATATGAGTTATTTCGAAAGAGCAGTTCGCTCAACTATTGTCTTGTCGTTGTCAGTTGCATTGTTTGCTGTCCTCGCTGTTCCCGCGTCCCCCGCTTCAGGTGATCCGCCGGATAAGATGGAGGCTGAAGAACTGGTGTCAAAGCACCTCGCATCCATCGGCTCTGAAGAGGCCCGAAAGAAAATCACCTCGATGACGGCCGCTGGCCCAACTAAGGCGGTCTTTAAGGGAAGAGGTACCGGAGAGACCTCAGGTGTTGTCGTGCTCGCCTCACAGGGAAGGAAGAATCTGATCGGCATGAAGTTCCCGACGCCCGATTATCCTCACGAGAGGATGGGGTATGACGGAAATGATTTCACTGTGGCGTTCGTCGTACCCGGTCAGAGATCCGAACTGGGAGAGTTTCTGAAGACCAACGACAGGTCTTTCAAGAATGGCATCCTGGGCGGAGTTCTTTCGACCTCGTGGGAACTTCTCGATTACAGTGATGAAAGGGGCGAGCTCGAGTCGTGCAAGACTACCAAGATCGACAAAGTTGCGGTTTACAGGTGCCGATATAAGCCGGACGGCGGTTCGGACCTTAAGATCGAAATGTTCTTCGACGCCAACACGTTCCGGCACGTGAGAACCGAGTACTCACGGGTCGTATCGGCAAGACAGGGTGCTTCGATCGACGATTCCGCCAGACAGCAGGAAGAAAGGTATGAATTGATCGAGGAGTTTGGAAACTTCTCGGAAGAATCAGGACTGATGCTTCCGCATAGCTATACGATCAAGTACGAGAAGCAAACAGGACAGGGCACGCGTCTGTACACCTGGACGATGGACCTTCAGCAGTTCCAGTTCAACAACGACATCGATCCGAAGGAGTTCAAGGTCGATTCTTATTCCTAAAGAGATCTCAGTTAGCTGACCGTCAGGAGGCCGTCTGAGAATGCGGCCTCTTTTAGTTTATCGGTGTCATGCGATTTCTCTTGTTCTCCGGTGAATAGCGGCCAGGGATCCGGGCTTCAGCTCCGGAAGAAGTCGGCTGAAGAAAGCGAGAAATCTGATCTGTCCCGTGTTCCCCCGCTGAACGAGGGGCAACTGAAAAAAGGCGCCGTCCCGCAAGACGGCGCCTTTTTTGTCCCCTTGAAGGGACGGTCCAAGTCCGGTCAGGATCAGAATTCGATCCTGGCTGCGAACTGCATGATGCGGGGGCTGTATTCATTACCCGGCAGGATCTTACCGAAGTTGGTCGAGCCGATGTTGAATATGCCGCTGTTCTCGCCGATGAACAGGTTCGTGTTGTTGAGAACGTTGAACGCCTCAGCGCGAAGCTGGACATTCCACCTCTCTCCAAACCGAATGTTCTTGATGAGACCCGCGTCCCAGTTGTAGTACCAAGGTCCGTTCAGGAAGTTCCTCGGCAGGTTGCCGGTTGTGCCGGCCTCATTGCGGAAGAAAACCTGTCCGGCGAATGCGGGGCTGCCCGGTGTGGCAGTGTAGCTGCCCGCCGTAGCCGTGCCCGCGCCCGGTCCGCCTGCCGGAGCGATCACTGAAGGATCGATCCAGTAGATCGTGCCGTTCACTTCGTACCTTCCGATCAGGTTCTGGATCTGCTCGGCCGTCAGATTCGAGAATGCCGTCTGACGTCCGGAGCGACCGGTCCTGTTCAGCGTACCGTTGGGATCAAGGATCGTGATCGGGGTTCCCGAGCTGATCGTTACGATCGAGGTAAGCTGCCACCCGCCAAGGATCTTGTCCACTACGCCGCCCTGGTTGAGGAATCTTTTGCCCCTTCCAAAGGGAAGCTCGTAGTTGGCGTTGATATTGATCGTGTGGGTACGGTCGTGGTCAGCACGCGCATACTCGAGTCCCGGCTGACCATTGTCAAGCAGCGGATCGAAACGCGTTTGCGCGTCGCCCTGGATGTCCGTAAGCACCTTTCCGAACGTGTAGTTCGCCTGGAAAGCGAGGCCGTCCGTGAAGCGCCTTCTGATCTCCATCTGGAGAGCGTTGTAGTTGTACTCTCCGAAGTTGGAAAGCAGATCGACAACACCCGCCCTGGGGTTATTTAGCACGAGTTCACGCGCATTCGGGAACGAAGGTGTATTCGTGACAAGGTTCAGAGCGAACTCGCCGATACGGTTCGTATCCAGGAATCCGTTCGTGAACGAGGATCCGAGAAACGCGCCGTTCGGGCCGAGCAGATTGAAGAAGGCACCGACAGGAAGACATCCCGTGTTCGGATCCGCGCAAGCCCCGCTGCCGCCGAAGGTACGGCGGTTGTATTGGGCGTTACGGAAGTCCGTCAGGAATGCATCGCTGATGATGACCTGGTTCAGGTCGACGCCGCGCACCAAGCTGTCGCTGCGGCCGCCTACGTACCTGATCTCGATCGCGGTGTCGAAGCCGATCTCGCGCTGGAAGCCGAAGTTGTACTGCAGATTCCTCTGCATCTCGATGTTCGGATCGATCGCGAAGATCGTGTTGAAGAAGTTTCCGGCATTCGCGTTCCCCGTCGCATAGCTGATCGGAGGAGGCGTGAAGGTCGGAAGCGTGAATCCGGGACAGCTGCCGATAAAGCAGTTGAGGTTGATAGAACCGTTGTTCAGTGCACGTCCCGTCAGATCGAGACCGACGTTTCCGCCTGCCGCGTTGTCCGGACCGCGAACGTACTCGTCATTGATGTAGCCGACCCTGAAACCGCCTCGCAGTACGCCCGCGTTACCGAAGAGAGCTCCGATGATGCCTCCCCTGTTCTGCGGCGAATAAGCGAAGCCCACGACGGGACCGAAGTTATCGAGGTCAGACTTGTAGAACTGTCCGGGCTTGCCCGCGTTCGTTCCGATGAGCACATACTGGCCCGTCGGATCCAGAAGACTAGCGCTGAGGGCGTCGAAGCCTTCCGCACCTTCAAGGTCCGGCTCCAGATAAACAACATCCGGGTTCCTGAGCGGCGAGAAGTAATCCCACCTCATTCCCAGGTTGAGCGTGAGCTCGGGAGTGACCCTCCACTGATCGGAGAAGTAAAGCCCGTAGGTCTCGTACTCGAACCTTTGCCTTTCGGAAGAACCGAGAACGGGACCGAGCGAAGATCCCTGGTAGGGAGCCGCGATCGTTCCGCTTCCGATAAGTCCGGCAAGCATGTACCTGAGCGCATCTGCGCGGCCGCGGTCGGTCGTACTGATGCCGCCCGGGAACAGTGTCGCGGGAAGACCCGGGGTGTTCGGGTTTGCCGTTCCGGTGATGTTGTAAATACCTACCCGGTTGAAGTTCGTCTGCGAATCGATGCGCTGAGCATTGAAGTCGAGACCGAACCTCATCGTGTGGTTACCGGCGATGTAAGACGCGTTGTCCTGGATCGTGTATTGATCCGTCTTGCGTCCCTGCGCCTGGAACGTCGACACGGGGTTGGTAAGGAATGAAAGTCCGCCGATCACGTAGTCGGTCGGAAAGTTCGGATCTTCGAAGAAGAACGGATCGGACTGCGCGTATGCGCCGCGGATCTCGTTCGTGAAGTTCGAACCGAAAACGCGGGTGTAGCTGAGCAGATACGACTGCGTCGGACCGCCCTGCGTGTTGACCGGGACCGTATTGAACGTGTTGTCGATATCGGTGCGGTCGTCCGCATTATTGTTGTACTTGTAAACAAAGTACACCGAGTTGCTGTCGTTGATGTCCACGTCGAAACGGGTCGTCACAGCATTCCTGGTGTCATTGTTCTGCTGGTTGAAGTTGAGGCCCTGGCTGAGTCCGCCATTCGACAACGTACCGTTTCCTGCGGTCGGGACCAGGCTGAGGATCCTCTGCTGGATGATGGGACTGACGCTGAAGATTCCGCCGGAAGCGGCCGGGATCGGTCCAGTCATTCCGGCTCCGGTAAGGACGTTGACGGTCTGCGTCGTGCCGTTGGTCGCCGTGTAGGTGAAAGTACCGTCACGGAACTGGGGCAGAAGGATCGTCGTTCCCTTCGAAGACTGCTGGCGAAGATCGAATCTCTCGTAATTTACAAAGAAGTATGCCTTGTCCTTGTAGAAGAGAGGCGTGCCCTCCCCGAAGCCCGGGAACGGGAACGGACCGCTGACCTTTCCGCCGTACTGGTTCCTGTTAAGGAACGGCTTCTCAACACCCGTGGCGTTGTTGCCGAACTCGTTCGCAGCGAACTTAGAGTTGCGGTTGTAGATGTAACCTCCGCCGTGGAACTCGCTGCCGCCGCGAGGAGTAACGAGCTGGATCTGAGCCGATCCGCCGCCGCCGAGTTCAGCGCCCGCATTCTGCGTAACGACTGAGAACTCGCCGGTGTCATCCACGTTCGGCCTGTCCTGAACAAATCCGCCCGTACGGATGAAGTTGTCCTGGACGTTGATGCCGTCGCGCGTGAAGTTAGTCGATGATGTCCTCTGGCCATTGACATGGTTGCCCGCAGTCGCGTTCACACCTGCCTGCAGGTTGAGGAGCGAGAGCGGATTTCGGCCGTTGATCGGAAGATCGAGGATCTGCTTCGGGCTGACGGTGGTGCTCAGCTCCGCGTTCGAAGCGTTGACCAGCTCGGCTCCCGCTTCTACGGTGACTTCAACACTGACGTCGCCGACCTCGAGGATCGGGTTCAGCGTGTAGTCTGTGTTCGCGTCGATCTTGAGTACGTTCGCGACGTATGTCTTGAACCCGTCTGCGCTGACACGGACGGTGTATGTTCCGAAAGGAACTCTTTCAAAACTGTACGCACCGCTCTCATTCGACGTAGTCGTTTGGGTTCGGCCGGTAAGACTGTCCGTGATGGTGACGGTCGCGCCGGGAAGAAGCCCGTCGGGACCTGACACACTACCACGGAGACGGCCGGTGGTGGTCTGTGCAAAAGCCAGTGCAGTCACTGTAAGAATCAACAGCAAGCTGCCTAGACACCTCTTCATAACTATCCCCTCCAAATTCTGGATTGTTTGCTTCAGATTTGAGCGCATCGGCGTGAGCAACTTTGAGTCCAAAATCGTGCGGGGCGTAAGTCATTTATTTTCAATATCTCGGTCGATACATTCCGTCAAATTGTTAGCGGTTTTTCGTAGAATCATCCAAGATTTTGGATAGGGAACGGGCGGCGGATCGGGAGTTTGAGAGTTCGTACAAGGTGCGAATGAACTTTGCGGTGCAGCGGGTCCGCTCTCCGAAGTTCCCTGCGGCTGAGAGGGAGTGCGAACTCATCCGGCAACAAAGATCCCGGCCGGCGCAACCCCTTGTCGATGCGCACGGCCCGGTAAGTATTCCGGATGCTGCAGCCGGCTAATGCCTGGTGATTATGTTGTAGCTTTTGATCTTCGAGTTGAGGGTCGTCGCGTTCAGGCCCAGCAGCCTTGCCGCCCGCGACTGGTGTCCGCCGGTCTGATGAAGCGCTCTCTGGATAAGGTCGACCTCGAACCGTTTGACCTCGTCGTAAAACGTCACACCGTTCGAAATGTCGATTTCCGAAGAAGTGCCTTTGCTTTCCTTCGAAACTGTAAGTGCAAGACCCGGATCCAGCACCTCCGGCCGCAGGCAGTCCCGCGTGATCTCGTTCGTCGGCGCTATCACCACTGCGCGCTCGATGATGTTCTCAAGCTCGCGGACGTTACCGGGGTAGTGATAATTTTCAAGCAAAGACAGCACATCCGGATCGAGTGTCGTCGAGATCTCTCTGACGTTTTCCTCGTTGTACTTCCTTATAAAATGCTGGGTCAGAGGAAGAATGTCCTGTTTTCGCTCGCGAAGCGGCGGAAGCTCGATCGGTACCACCGAAAGCCTGTAATAAAGATCCTCGCGGAACACGCCGCTCTTGACCGCTTCCTTCAGATCCACGTTTGTCGCGGCGATAATTCTGACGTCGACCGAGATCGGCTTGGTCTCGCCAAGCGGCGTGAATTCTTTTTCCTGGATTACCCGAAGCAATCGGATCTGGGTCTCCGGCCGGAGATCGCCGATCTCGTCCAGAAAGATGGTCCCGGTGTCGGCAACCTCGAAGAGGCCCTTCTTCGCGCTTACCGCGCCGGTAAACGCGCCCTTCGTGTGACCGAACAGCTCGCTCTCGAGCAGTTCCGAAGGGATGTTCGAGCAGTTCACCGGCACGAACGGGCATTCGGATCTTGAGCTGGACTGGTGGATCGATTTCGCGATCAGCTCTTTTCCCGTTCCCGATTCGCCGGTGATCAGCACGGTCGAACGTGCCGGTGCGATCCGCTCGATCATCCGGAAGACGTTCTCCATCCGTTCCGAGCGCCCGATTATGGAATCGCGCTGTACGGAACGAGCCATCACCTGGCGAAGCGTCTGGCGTTCTTCTTCTTTCTGGCGCTTCTTCACGCCCTTGGCTACGAGCGCGAGTATCTGCTCGTTCTTGAACGGCTTTCTAATGCAGCCCGTGGCGCCCTTCTCCCACGCGGAGATCGCGGTATCGAACGTCGCGAACGCAGTGATGATCAAGACGACCGCGTCCTCATCAAGCTTCATAAGCTCCTGAAGCGCGGTCAGCCCGCCCATTCCCGGCATCGATACATCCATCAAGACCACGTCGAACGGCCTGTTGTCGTACTTCTCGATCGCCTCTTCGCCGGTCTTCGCGAGTTCCACCTTGTAACCTGCTCCCGACAATACTGTCTCAAGCACGTCACGCATTATTTCTTCGTCGTCGCAAACAAGGACTGATCCTTTCTTCGCCATAGATGATTACCTGTATATGAAAATTCGAATCGGAGAATACAGAAAACGAAATTGGAAATAAAGAGCCTCTTGGGCTGAAAAGCAATTCCTTACAAAACTTTACATTGGGGGCCGGGAGAGCTTCCGAAGGCTACTTCGACTCGTGCACCGGCAACATCCGGCCCGGCGAACCGATCTTTGGGCCGATTCGTTTGGGCCCGTAAACTATGGCAATCGTTACTCTTACGCAAATCGTATCGAACCATCGCGCGGGCTGCAAAAGCTGATTGCGGGCTGTCTCCGAAGTCGGACGTTGAAAGGAATTGCTGACTAATTGACGGCTGCCGGGTTTTTCCGCTTCGATTATCCATCGCCTCCGGGCGGTTGCACAGGCGGGAAAGGCGCGGCGGTCTCCGGGAAAATCCAGATTCTCGTATGGAACTTCCGAGCTGCAGAATGGCAGAATAAACAAATGATCCGTACCGGATGCCAGGGCTGGAACTACACCGACTGGGTAACCCCGAGCGGAGCGAAGCACCTGTTCTACCCTTTCGGAGCAAGGCAGGGAGACATGCTAGGCTTGTATTCGAAGGTATTCGACACGGTCGAAGTGGATTCGACATTCTACGCTCCGCCCTCGGCAGACACATTTCTTAACTGGTACGCGAGATCATCCGAAGGGTTTCTGTTCGCACTGAAGATGCCGCGTGAGATAACGCACGAACAGCGGCTCGGAAAGGCCGCGTTCCCCGCCGCAGACGAGTTCTTTTCCCGGGCCTCATTATTAAAGGAGAAGCTTGGACCGATCCTGATCCAGCTTCCGCCCTCATTTCGCGCCAACCGCCGGAACGCGAGCAGGCTCCGGGAATTCCTTTCGTTTCTTCCGACCAAGATAAGCTTCGCGGTCGAGTTCAGGGATCCGGCGTGGCTCGTCGAATGGACGTTCCGTGAACTGGAAGAGCGAGGCGTATGGCTGTGTACCGTAGAGGGCGAATGGGTCCCGCGCTCGCTTTGGTTTTCCGCGCTCGAACGGGAATCCCGCCTTCCGGTCTATGTACGGTTTATGGGAGCGAGGGACCTGGAGCGCTTCGACCGTGTGGTCCGTCCCGAGGACCGGCTCATCGGGGAGTGGTACGATAGGCTGAGCGCGCTTCGGGAACGGGACGCGTATGTATATTTCAGCAACCTCACCGAAGGCTTCGCGCCGGCCAGCGTGAACAAACTCAGGGAGCTCTCGGGAAAAGACATCGCCGATCCCCGAGAACTGGAGATCCAGAACCGGCTGTTCAGCTGACGCCTTCCCAAACATTTTGAGCTCCCCGTGCGTAGAATGCGATGGTCTCCTGACCATTCATTACTCCCGGAAGAGCCGGGAAATCATAAGACATGGCTATTTCAAAAACCGGAAAAATCATCATCATCGTTGCAGGCGCCCTCGTGGCGCTTGTGCTTGTTGCCGTAATCGGGCTGATCCTGCTCGCCGAATCGCTGGGCAGGCCGAGTGTGCCGGAGAACAGCGTGCTCGTGCTCAAGGTCGCGGGCGAACTCCCGGATCATTCCGCGGACGACCCGGCGGCGGACCTTCTGGGAATACCGACACCTCAGTCATTCTCGAGCCTTTTGACCCAGCTCAGGAAGGCGAAGGCGGACAACCGGATCGGCGCAGTGCTCCTGGACATAGAGTTCTCGGGGCTCGGCTGGGGAAAGGCGGATGAACTGCGAAGGGCGTTGAAGGATTTTCGGACTTCCGGAAAACCGCTCTATGCCTACACGGAATTAGGTACGAACAAGGAATATTACATCGCCTCGGCGGCCGAGAAGATATATATGCCGCCGACCGGCGACATTTATATAACCGGCTTCGCCGCCAATGCGGTTTTCTACGGGGGATCGCTCGAAAAGCTGGGAATCGAGCCGGACGTCATCCAGATAGGAAAGTACAAGAACGCGCCGGACCAGTACACGCGAAAGGAGATGTCCGAGGCACATCGGGAGGTCCTAAACGCCTTGCTCGATGACCTTTACGGAAGACTTGTCGATTCGATAGCCGAAGACCGAAAGCTCTCTCAGGAACGTGTCCGCGAGCTGATCGACAATGCGCCGTACAATGCGGTCCAGGCTGCGGACAAGAGCGTGGGCCTGATCGACGGAGCGAAGTACAGGGACGAGGTTTACGAAGAACTCCACAACCGCCTCGGTTACGCGAAGGAAGATAAACTCAGGACGATCAGCGCGGGCAGCTACAAACAGGTACCCGCGGAAAATTTCGGACTAAACACAGGCGAAAGGATCGCCGTGATCTACGCATCGGGTGCGATCTCCACAGGCCGGTCCACCAACAGCCCGTTCGGAGCCCAGACAATGGGTTCGGACACGATCGTTGAAGCCGTGAACCTGGCCGCGGAGGACGAAACCATAAAGGCGATCGTCCTTCGCGTCGACAGTCCGGGCGGCTCGGCACTGGCTTCGGACCTTATGTGGCACGCGATCGAGAAGGCGAAGGCCAAGAAGCCGGTCGTGGTTTCGATGGGGGACGTCGCGGCGTCCGGCGGTTACTACATTGCCTGCAACGCGAACAAGATCGTCGCTGAGCCTTCGACGCTTACGGGTTCTATCGGAGTGTTTCTGGGTAAGCCCGTTCTGAGCGGTTTCTATGACTGGGTTGGCGTGAACAGCCAGTATGTCTTGAAGGGCAAGAACGCAGGGATCTTCCGCGAAACCGAGAAATGGACGGACGAAGAGCGCGCGAAATTCCAGGAGCAGGCGAACAGCATCTACTACGACAACTTCGTGCCCAAGGTAGCGAAAGGCCGCAATATGAACAACGAAAAGGTCGATTCGCTGGGACAGGGACGCGTGTGGACCGGAAATCAGGCGAAGGCGAACGGTCTTGTGGACGAGTTTGGAGGGCTTGAGAAGGCGATCGAAGTAGCCAAGTCGCTAGCCAAGCTTCCAGCTGATCAGGACGTCAAGCGGGTCGTTCTTCCAAAGGCGGAAACGCTCTTTGACAGGATCTTCGGCACACCGGAAGACACGACCTTTTCGGAAAGCGAACTGAAAGCGCAGGAGGCCCTGATCAGGTCGCTGCCGGAAGACGTCAGACGTTCGCTCAGGTACGCTGCTTTGTTCGACAAGATGAAGCGCGGCGAGGCGATGATGATGCTTCCGTACGAACTGGAGATCAGGTAACTGATCAAGCGTTCGATCTTCACGAGCGGGACCCGATCGTTGAGGTTTAGACAGCCATCAGTTGTCCCTCGCTTTAGCGGGGGGAGAGCGATGAAGATCCGTTATTTATTGCCGGCTTTAGCCGGCTCTCTCGGGGCTAAAGCCCCTGCCTCCCGCTCATTCGGATTGAAGTCCCCCGGCTAACCCCGGGGGCAACTGATACGCTCCGTAACCTCTCGCTATCTGCTCTATTCCGCGAACATTTCCTGGAGGACCGCGACAGCGCGCTCGCCGGCGGACCTGTTCAGCTCACCTATTTTTTTGAAGAGACGAGCCTTTTCCACGGTGCGGATCTGGTCCAGGACGAGCGACCGCTTTTTTTCGAGGAACTCAAAAGGAACGCGTGTCGGGTATTTCCGAACGTCGGAGGACACGGGGGCTACGATCACAGATTCGATATTTCGGTTCATCTCGTCCGGGGATATCACGACGCAGGGCCGACTGTTCCTAGGATCTCCGGAAATCTCGGGATCAAGGTTCAGCAGATAGATCTCGAACCGGCTTACCATCTCCATTCATCCTTCTCGAACGCAGTTGGCGCTTCATTGTTCTCGATCAGCATCTCGTCGGCGTCGTCTTCCGCCATCGAGCGAAATGCCGAGTCCCAGTTCTGGCGGGGATTCTTGGCGGGCCGGATCAGGATGCCCTCGTCGCAGATCTCGAGTTCGACATCTTCCTCAAGCCGGCTGTCAGTGAGCATCACCTTTGGGATCCGAACCCCTTGCGAGTTTCCGATACGCACGATCTTCGCTTTCATTGGTTACAATGTAATTACGAAAATGGAATTCGTCAAATGTACGCGCCTCTTTCCGAAAAAATGACGGAAGATGTCCGGGTTAGCGTAGCGGGATTCCATCTGATGTTTGGTCGCTTCATCACGCCGGAGGCGTGACGTAAGGTAGCCCGGGACAAGCCGAAGGGAAACACTTGATGTTTGTTCGCTTGCTCTTCACGCCGGAGGCGTGGCGGATGGTAGCCCGGGGCAAGCGAAGCGCAGCCCCGGGTAACGACAGCAGCAATATCCGCACCCCGGAGGGGTGCTGCTTCGTTCGCGCCCGTGTGCGCCCTCGGAAATCCGCCCGTGGCAAGATGAATCCCATGTCGGTGCATGATCGTGTTCTCTTCACGCCGAAGGCGTGACGGAAGGTAGCCCGGGGCCAGCGAAGCGCAGCCCCGGGTAACGATAGCAGCAATATCCGCACCCCGGAGGCGTGCTGCACTACCAAAGATATTCCTCTTCGAACTTAGCACCCGAACGCTTTAGGATTTGAAGATACTCGTCCTTAAATGTCATCTTCTCGTGGTGTTTTTCCTGTCGAAGTATGTACTTGCGAACTGTCTCGGTTTGCGATGGGCTTACGGTGAATGCACCGTAACCGGTTTGCCAGCAGAAGACCTCCTTGCCAATCGTACGATGGACCCATTTACTCGACGCTACTTTAACTACTTTCACGACGCTGGCGAGCTGATGAGTGGACCGAAGTCCAAAGAGCAAATGAACGTGATCAGCGACTCCGCCGACCGCGAGAGGCGACCCGCCTTCGGCACGCAAACAACCTGAGATGTGCTTGTGAAGGCGTACCTTCCATTCCTTCTCGATAAACGGAATTCTCACTTTCGTACTGAAAACAACGTGATAGTGAAGAACGGGATGGGTTGAGGACATGTGAGGACTTCCGAATTTGTGGGATTCTCTTCGGTTCGGCCCGGAGCAATCTGTGGGGAGGGCTTCTCCGAAAAGTAGGAGGACGATACCATGGGAGCGCCACTCTCGCCAAGAATTCTTCACTGGAAGCGGCACTCCTCCGGAGTGCGCAAGCAACGGTCATCACCACCCCGAGGTTTCGCTTCGCTCCACCCCGGGCTACCTTCCGTCACTCCTTCGGAGTGAAGAGGGCAAGACCAAGCATCATGGGTGTTTCGCTACGCTCTACCCCCCGATCTTTTCCATCCCGCCCATGTAAGGCCGCAGGACTTCCGGAATTATCACGCTGCCGTCTTCCTGCTGGTAGTTCTCGAGTACCGCGATCCAGGTCCTTCCGACCGCGAGGCCCGAACCGTTCAGGGTATGTGCGAACTCCGGCTTCTCGCCTCCAGCGCGTCTGAAACGCAGGTTCATCCTCCGCGCCTGAAAATCGAGGCAGTTCGAACAACTCGAGATCTCGCGGTATGTGTTCTGCGAAGGCAGCCACACCTCGATGTCGTAGGTCTTTGCGGCGCCAAATCCCAGATCGCCGGTCGAAAGCACGACCGTCCTGTACGGAAGTTCGAGCATCTGCAGGATCGTCTCCGCGTCGGCCGTCAGCTTCTCGTGCTCGTCCCAGGAATTCTCGGGAAGCGTGATCTTCACAAGTTCCACCTTCTCGAACTGGTGCTGTCTGATCAGACCTCGCGTGTCCTTTCCGTAGCTTCCCGCCTCACTCCGGAAACACGGCGTATACGCCGTGTATTTCAACGGCAGGTCCTTCGCGTCGAGGATCTCGCCTCCGTAGTAGTTGGTCACAGGAACTTCAGCAGTTGGGATCAGCGCAAAGCCCCGCTCGTCCTTTATGTGGAACAGGTCCTCTTCGAACTTCGGAAGCTGGTTCGTGCCGAACAGAGCGGTGCGGTTCACGAGGAACGGCGGCAGCGTTTCGGTATATCCGTGCTTCGTCGTGTGGACCTCGAGCATGAAGTTGATCAGCGCCCGCTCAAGCCGCGCTCCCGCGCCGTTCAGGATCGCGAATCGGGTGCCGGCTATCTTCGCCGCCCTCTCGAGGTCCAGGATCCCGAGTTTCTCGCCGATATCGACGTGGTCGAGCGGTTCAAAGTCGAACTTTCCGGGCTCGCCCCATTTCCGGACCTCGACGTTGTCCGATTCGTCGACTCCCGCCGGGACATCCTCGGCGGGGATGTTCGGAAGACCGGCGAGCAGTTCATCCATCGCCGACTCGAGCTCCTTCCGCTTATCCTCCAGTTCCGACTGAAGACCCTTCAGGCCGGCAACCTCTTCCTTCTTGGCTTCAGCCTCTTCGCGGTCGCCCGCCTGCATCAGCGCGCCGATCTCCTTACTCGATTCGTTCCGCCGGCGGTTGACCTCGTCGGCCTTGCCGATTACCTCGCGGCGTTCGACGTCCAGCCGCGTGAAGTCATCGAGAACGTCAGCCGAGGCATTTCTTTTTTGAAGCGCCTCGCGCACGGTATCGAGATTTTCCCTTACGAAGTTCAGATCAAGCATGTCTTAAATTCATCTTCCAAGGCGCAAGCGCCGATGTTGTTACCTGCCAAGTTATCTACTAAACTTTCTTCTTTCGGCCAGACCGCCGTTTACAAAGTTATGACGAACAAGATCAGAAAAGCTGTTTTTCCCGCTGCCGGCCTCGGCACAAGGTTCCTTCCCGCGACCAAGGCGTCCCCGAAAGAGATGCTGCCGCTCGTGGACAAACCGCTTATCCAGGTGTCGGTTGAAGAGGCCGTCGCGTCCGGGATCGAGTCGATCCTGATCGTGACCGGCCGAGAAAAGGCTCCGATCGAGAACCATTTTGACATCTCTTTTGAACTCGAACAATTGCTGAAGGAGCGGAAGAAGGACGAGCTGTTCGACATGGTCCGCGGGATCTCGGAGATCACAAGGATCTCGTACACGAGGCAGAAACAGGCACTCGGGCTGGGCCACGCGATCCTGCAGGCGTCGGATTTCACTCCGAACGAGGCGTTCGCCGTGCTCCTCGCCGACGATGTCGTCGATTCGGAAGTGCCCGCGATGAAACAGCTTATCGACGTTTACGAAAAGTACGGCGATCCCGTTGTGGCGACAATGCAGGTCGAAGGCCCCGCGATCTCCCGGTTCGGCGTGATCGACGCCGAGGAGGTCGAGCCGAACGTGTTCCGCGTGCGCGACATGGTCGAAAAACCCGCCTTTGAAGAGGCCCCATCTGACCTGGCGATCATAGGCCGTTATATCCTGACCCCTGACATCTTTCCCGCCATCGAGAACACGAAGAAAGGCGCCGGCGGAGAGATCCAGATCACCGACGCGATGCGCGATCTGCTCGAAGAACGGCCGTTATACGCGGTAAAGCTTGAGGGAACGAGGCACGACGCCGGAGACAAACTGGGATTCCTGATCGCGACGGTCGAGTTTGCCTTGAAGCGGGACGATCTCGGAAACGAGTTCCGGGAATATCTGAGGTCGCTGGACCTAAGCTGATCGACCTTACACGAGACATCTTTCAGAAACAGTCCGAAGTCCTCGCGCGCTCTTTACGCATTGACACCAGCGTACCTGACCCCGGTCAGTCTGTGCATATCGATATCGAAAGTGCTCAGGTCGTCCAGATCGAACTTTGAGAGATCATCGTGACCGCAGGCTCGGGCGATGACCTTCATCAGCTCGTTCGTCGCTTCAAAGAAGTTCGCCAGCTGCTTCGCGGATTCGTCGATGATCAGCCTCGCCCGAAGATGGTCCTTCTGCGTAGCTATCCCGACCGGACAGTTGTTAGTGTTGCAGGCTCGCATCCCGAGGCAGCCGATCGCCTGCAAGGCCGAGTTCGCCAACGCTACCGCGTCGGCTCCAAGCATCAGGGCTTTCGCGAAGTCGTCGGCTACCCGCAATCCGCCCGTGATCACGAGTGTCACGCCTTCGGCACCAGCCGAATCAAGGTGCCTTCTCGCGCGTGCCAGTGCCGGTATGGTCGGAACATTTATGTTGTTTCGAAGGATCGAAGGCGCGGCACCCGTACCTCCGCCTCTCCCGTCGAGGATGATGTAATCGACCCCCACGTCGAGCGCGAAATCGATGTCGTCCTCGATCCGGCTCGCCGCCAGCTTGAACCCCACGGGAATGCCTCCGGTCCGTTCACGCACCTCGGCGGCGACTTCTCGAAAGTCCGAAGCGGTCTTCAGATCCGGGAAAGCGGCCGGCGAGATCGCCGCCTGTCCGGCGCTCAAACCCCTCACTTCAGCGATTTCGGCCGATACCTTTTCAGCCGGAAGATGACCTCCCGTACCGGTCTTGGCGCCCTGGCCTCCTTTGAAATGAAATGCCTGCGCCTTTTCCACCTTGTCCCACGAGAAACCGAATTTCGCTGAAGCCATTTCGTAGAAATAGCGCGAATTGTTCTCCTGCTCCTCCGGAAGCATTCCGCCCTCTCCCGAAGCTATCCCGGTCCCTGCCATCTCGGCTCCTTTCGAAAGTGCGATCTTCGCCTCCCTCGAAAGCGCCCCGAAGCTCATATCCGAAACAAAAAGCGGCATCGAGAGCTCGAGCGGCTTCCGGGCATTGGGCCCGATCACCGTCCGCGTTTTCACATCCTCCTCATCCAGAAGCGGCCTACGCGCCACCTGCGCCGGAAGGAACTGTATGTTCTCCCACTTCGGAAGAGTGTTCCGGTCAACGCCCATCGCTTCGGAAGGCCCGTGGTGACCGTGCTTGTTCAGCCCGTTCTTCGCCAGGTCGCGAATGTAATTCGTGTACGGCTCGGTATTTTCGGGATGCGTGTCGGCGAACTGGCCAAGGTACTCGTCACGGTCGAACGGCTGCGGATGATCGTTGTGAAAGTCACGGATCTCGGCGGCGTCCACCCACAGTCCGCCGTCGTGGATCGCGGAAGAGAACTTGTGAAGCACTTCCTTGTTGTTGTATTCCGAAACGCCGGTGTCATACCGGTAGTCCCAGAAATGGACGCCGCAGATAAGGTTCCGGCCATCGATGAAGCCGTCGGCAAGAAGAGCTCCGCGGTGATGGCAGCGACCGTACAGCACGGATACCTCTTCGTCAAATCTCACGATCACAAGGTCTACGTTCTCGACGAGCGCACCCGCCGGCTTTCGGTCTTCGAGTTCGTCGATCCCTGCGATCCGCCTGGGCTCGCTGAGTTCGGAATAGTTGTTGGTCATATTTTGGTTGAGCTAATTGAGATAAGGAAACTGCCCGCCAGCGCTGGTCTTGTCATGAAGATAACTTCCCCTGTTCGGCAGACGACCGCCTGTGCTTGTTTCGAAGGTCAAAGGGAACATAATATCAACCGAGTCAATAAGCTGGGAGGATCAGAAGATTGAGTGAATTCGAACGGAAAGAGATAAACACGGTTCGCCGTCAGGCGTCGCGAGGGAAATACGACCGCGAGACCGTGTTCGGCATCCTGGACGAGGCCTTTCTTTGCCACGTGGGATTCTCTGTCAAAGAACAGCCGTTCGTGATCCCGACCCTCTACGCCCGCGACGGCGAGACGATCTTCATCCACGGGTCGTCCATCAGCCGCATGCTCAAGAATTTGTCAGACGGCCTTCGGGCATGCATCACGGTCACGATCACCGACGGGATCGTCCTTGCTCGTTCAGCGTTTCATCACTCGATGAACTACCGCTCGGTGACTGTCTTCGGCAAAGGCACGCTCGTCGAGGACGAGAACGAGAAGGTGCGCGCGCTGGAACTGATCTCCGAGAACGTCCTCCCGGGAAGATGGTCGGACTCCAGAGGGCCTACAAAGAAGGAGCTCGACGTCACGTCAGTGATCGCGATCCGCATTGAAGAAGCGGCAGCGAAGATCCGGGAGGGAGGACCGAAGGACGACAAGCGCGATTACGAGCTCCCGATCTGGGCCGGCGTGGTCCCTATCGTCCAGGAGACGCGTGAGCCGGTCGCAGACGATGTCCTGCCTGAGGAGATCGAGATCCCTGATTACCTGAAGAAGTTTTACGAGTGAGGGTCTTGGTCGTCAGAAAGGTAATTCGATGCGACGGTCCTGAACTCGCCGATCTCGGATTCCAGGCGCTCGCCGGACCATCCGAGCTCCCTTGCCATTAGCTCAGCCACTGGCCGAGCCGCCTCGATCGCCGTTCGGGCGTCGAGAAAGAGCAGCCTCGTCCTTCTTGCCAGCACATCCTCAAGCTTCATCGCCTTGCCGTTCCTGATCGCCGCGAGGACATCGGCTCTCGTGTACTGGGCTCCGGGCGCGATCGCCTCTCCGAGTCCGGGACCGTCCGTAATCAACGCAGCGGCTATTTCGCGCGACCTGTCGCGGATCGCGATACTGTCGGAAACGCAGGGCTTCGAAGGAGTGCCCGCCATCTTTTGAGCCGCGTCGACCGCGTCCTTCGCCATTCGGCGATAGGTTGTCCATTTCCCTCCCCGCACGGTGACCATTCCGAGCACGGTTTCCTCGACCAGGTGCTCCCTTGAGATCCGTGACGTCGTCGTGGCGCGGTCTTCTTTTATAAGCGGGCGGATCCCCGCGAAAACGGATCTGATGTCGTTTCGCTCGGGTGCATGCTTGAAATAGCCAGCGCAGGTTTCAAGAACGAACTCGATCTCGCTATCCAAAGCCAATGGCTCGAGCGCCGGCTCGTCGACGGCGGTATCAGTTGTTCCGACGAGTAGCTTCCCCAGCCAGGGGATCGCAA
Source organism: Aridibacter famidurans (assembly GCA_024103495.1). Lineage (GTDB taxonomy): Bacteria > Acidobacteriota > Blastocatellia > Pyrinomonadales > Pyrinomonadaceae > Aridibacter > Aridibacter famidurans. The sequence continues at coordinate 16,313 of JAGFIQ010000126.1, read as the reverse complement.
ACAGTACGCGGCCGTCCCTTGTCTTCGGGATCATCAGCGCGTTCGCGCCGGGAAGGAACTCCGGATCGAAGACAAGATGGATGCCCTGGCTGTACGCGATCCTCGAATCCGGCTCGCCGGTCGCGAGCGAATTAACGCGGTCGGCGAATATTCCCGCTGCGTTGATCACTGCTTTTGCCTCCGCTTCGAACAGTTCGCCGGTGTCCTCGTCACGGAATGAAACGCGGGCCGGCTCGCCTGAGGAGATCTCCTCGACTCTCGAATAATTCAGAGCAAAGGCGCCGGATTCTTCAGCTGTTCCGATCAGCGCAAGAAGAAACCGTGCATCATCGAACTGTGCATCGAGGTATCTGATCCCTCCGGAAAGGCCTACGGGATCTAGGCCGGGAAGCGCTTCACGCGTTTCGTCCCCGGAGAGCAATTCGGTCTTTCCGAGCGAACGCCTGCCCGCAAGCGCATCGTAGATCTTCAGACCCGCGCCGTAATAGAGTTTCTCGGCCAATCCGTAGCAAGGGACGATGAACGGTTGAGGACGAATGAAGTCGGGAGCGAGATCCAGGAGGATCTTCCGTTCGGCGAGCGCTTCCCTGACCAGCGATACGTTCCCGTGTTCAAGATAACGGACGCCGCCGTGGATGAGCTTTGTTGAACGGCTCGAGGTGCCTTTTCCAAAATCCGCCTGTTCGAGAAGAAGCACTGAAAGCCCGCGCGATGCAGCGTCCAGAGCGCATCCCGCTCCCGTCGCGCCGCCGCCGATGACGACGATGTCCCACGGCTCGGACCGGGTCCGAATTGATTCAAGGATTTTCTCTCGATTCATTGGCGCCTTAGTTAGAGGCTGTCTGAAAAGCAGGTCCGGATGCCATTCCGGACCGTTTCGCGCGGGAAATCGCGTTGCCGGGAAACATCAGTTGCCCCCGGCTTCAGCCTGGGGTAAACCGAGTAAACAAAACAGGATAGGGGCTTTAGCCCCGAGATGGCCGGCCAAAGTCGGTGAAATACTCTTTTGGCCCTTTCCGTCCCTCCGCTGAAGCGAGGGTAAAGCGCCTGAGGCAATGAAAGAGAGGCCGTCCTTTCAGACGGCCTCATTCCCAAAAACGGAGTGCATCTTGCGCTCATCTCTCGCCCCTGGATGCCTCAACGGCCGACTCGAGCTCGACGACCAGCTTCCTCGACGTCGGCTGATCGAAGCTCTCGATCCAGCGAATCGCTTCGTCCAGCACACGATGCTGGAACTGCTTCCAGCCAGGTATTCCCGCAACGGAACCGAACTCGCCGTTATAGTACGCGACCCTGGGAGGCCTGATCTTGTCGCTCACCGAGCGGTCGACCGAAACCATCATCGTCGGTATCCCGTGTTTCTCGACCTCGCGTGCGACTATCCCAAGCGTTTGGTGGCAGAGCTTCGAAGCGGGGATCAACAACGCCGCCTGAACCTCGTATCTTCGCAGACGATCCGCGATCTGCGGCGCCAGTTGTTCAGCAACTGCGGCCGCGTCCGGGATGTAGCTGCTCAGGCTCCACCAGACGTGGTTCAGCCTGCCGATCACGCGATTGTCCTCGTATTCCAGGAGCCGGTCGACGGGGATCTGGGCGTTGCGGTCTTCCCTTACCGCCGAATCGTCATAGCCCTTCGCCGCGAAATCGAGATCTTCCGCATCGACCTCGACGGGGATCTCCTTGTACGAAAGGTCGCCGCCCTTGCTTTCGAGATCAAAGCCCTTCGCGCCGTCGATGAACGCGCCGGCGGAAGAGATCAGCCCCAGATTGAGCATCGGGAGCGCCCTGCGGACGGGCGTGAAAGGAGCGTTTCGGTTCTCTACGAACGGATAACCCGAGAGTGTCTCGTCCCCGTTCCACCTGGAGAACCTGTTCGCGAACTCGTCAAGCTTTTCGATGGTTTCCATATTCTTCAGAACTTGAGCTCGTCGGGAAGATCAAAACCGCCGCCCGAGTTTGCCTTCCCGCCGCCCTTTCCGGAGGCCCTTGAGATAACGAAGAACGCGAGAAGGGACGCGATCATCGCGGCCATGAGCACCCAGACCGAGTACTGGTGGAGCTGATTGAACTGGACCCGCAGAGGGTCGTTTGCCGCGAGATCGTCGATGGGCGCCTTCATCTGAACGCGAAGGTAAGCCATCCAAAACGCGATAACGAACTGCCCTACGGCGCACGCCGCCGCCATTATCAGCAGCAGGATCCTCTGAATCCAGATCCAAACCTTTTTCTCTTCCCCGCGCTGCACGAACGATGTCAGCAGAAGGATCACGCCGATAACAAGACCCGCTATGTTGATGATCATCAGCGTGCGGTTGACCATCGATCCGGCGAGCTCCCTTGAGGGAAGGACCGAGAACGCACTCGGCGCCACGGCGAAGCTGAAAAAACACGCCGCTCCCAGCCAAACGCCCAGCAGCAAAAGCTCGATTTTCGGAAGAATCTTCAGCATTTCGATAATCAGTCGGCAGACTTGGTATTATGTAGCGTTTTTTCGAAAAGGGCAAAACAGGAGAATGTAAGCCGCGACCCGGTTTCGAAGGTCGGTCACGGCATTCAAAGTACGCGATGGATATCGTCAAATACAACAGCGAAGCGTGGGACAAGGAGGTGGAATCGGGCGAGAATCCGTGGACGCTTCCGGTCGGGCCTGAGGTGATCGAGGATGCGAAAAACGGCCGTTTCAGGCTGGTCCTGACACCGAACATTCCGGTCCCCCGGGATTGGTATCCCGGGAGTTTCGAAGGCATCGACGTCCTTTGTCTGGCTTCCGGAGGCGGTCAGCAGGCGCCGGTGTTTGCGGCGCTGGGCGCGAACGTGACAACCCTCGACAATTCCGCCGGCCAGCTCGAAATGGACCGTCTGGTCGCGGAGCGCGAAGGGCTGGAGATCCGTCTCGAGAAAGGCGACGCGGCGGATCTCTCGAGATTCGAATCGGGATCATTCGATCTGATCTTTCATCCCGTCTCGAACTGCTTCTTTCCAGAAATCCAGCCGGTCTGGAACGAGGCTTACCGGGTGCTCAGACCCGGCGGAAGCCTTCTTTCCGGCTTTCACAACGGGTTCCTTTACATTTTCGATCTGTTCAAAGCGGACGACGACGGCATCCTGGAGGTCAGGCACACGCTCCCGTATTCCGACACGGAACAGCTGACCGAGGAGGAACTGGAGCGGATGAAACGCGAGAACCAGCCGCTTGAATTCGGCCATACGCTGGATCAGCAGATCGGCGGCCAGATCCGGGCCGGTTTCGTGATCACTGGATTCTTCGAAGACTATTTCTCGGACGAAGCGACGCCTTTGAACAAGTATTGTCCGATCTTCGCGGCGACGAGGGCGACAAAGGCTTGAATCGATCGGTGAAGGAACTTCTCGCTCAGGCCGCGGAGCGGCTCGCCGCCGCAGGCGTTCCGGACCCGGTGCGCCAGGCCCGCGATCTTCTCTCGCTTGCCGCCGCTGTGGACAGCGTCTTTATCATCGCTCACCCGGATCACGTGCCGGCGAAGGACGAGATAGTTCGTTATGAAGAGCTTGTATTGCGGCGCGCATCAAGGGAGCCGTTCCAACAGATCGCCGAGCGTCAGGAGTTCTACGGGCTCGAGTTCCTCGTAACTCCCGACGTGATGATCCCGAGGCCCGAGACCGAACTGATCGTCGAGGAAGGCATCCGCCTGCTCAAAGATGTGGAGAGTCCTTCGATCTGCGAAGTAGGGACCGGCTCCGGATGCATCATCGTTTCCCTGCTCCACGAACTCAAAGAGGCTGCCGGCGTCGGTCTCGAAATTTCCGAAGCCGCGCGTGAGGTCACGATCGCGAATGCGGGTTCTAACGGCGTCGCGGACCGGCTCGACCTGCGGGAATCGGATGTATTCGGTGCGCTGGCTCCCGAAGAGCGGTTCCATCTGATCGTTTCGAACCCTCCCTACGTGCCGCTCGAGGAGGTCGCGACGTTGCAGCCCGAAGTAAGGGATCACGAGCCTCTTGTCGCCCTGACCGACGGATCCACGGGCCTTACGATCATCGAGGAGATCATCCTCGAGGCCCCTACACATCTTCGAAGCGGCGGGTGGCTGCTCCTCGAAATAGGCTTCAATCAATCGCCCAGGGTGCTCGGGATGTTCGCTCCGGACGTATGGGCCGCCGCCGAAGCGTTCCCCGACCTTCAGGGCATCCCCCGCATGATCAGGGCATCGCTTTCGGCGAGCTAACTTAAGCTGCGAAACGGCTTTGCGGGTCAAATAAATTGCCGACCGAACCGCCTTTCTGTTATATTCATTGCGACCAGAACATTTCAGATCAGTATCCCGCCCAAACCGGTTCGGACTACTGGGGAGATTCACTATGAGTTACGAAAAAGAAAGAGAAGATTCGAGTGTCGGCACTAAACTGACCTATTTGCTTATCGGCGGCGGTATCGGAGCTGTTCTCGCGCTGCTGTTCGCGCCAAAATCCGGACAGGAACTGCGTGAGGACATTGCAGACGCAACAAAGAAAGGGATCGAGCGCAGCAAAGAAACTGCGGCTCATCTTCAGGAAGCGGCAAGCGACTACTACGAAGTGACGCGCGAAAGGGCGAGCGAGGCTCTGCATTCCGCTCAGGAAAGGGCGAGCGAGTTCGGCGAGCGGGCAAAGTCGGCCGCCGCTCAGACGGCGAACCCGTTCTCGGCGGCGATCGAAGCGGGTAAAGAAGCCTATCGCGAAGAGAAACGCAAGAACGAGCCCCGTTCGATCAGCGAGGGGCGTCCCTCTTATCCTGTAAAGGAAAAGTCGCTTGATGCGTCCAAGCCCGCGGCCGAAGACAAGGAAAAGAAGGACTAAGAGGCAACTATGAATGCCAGTGATCCGCAGTTCTGGATGATGATCGCCTCGATCGTTATCGCGGTCTGCTTCATTTTTATGGCGATCGCGCTGATAGCGGTCGCGTTCATTGCACGGAAAGCCCTCAGGACCGTGAACGAGGTTCGGGAGAAGGTCGATCCGTTGATCGACCAAGTCAACCAGATCAGCGTTCAGGGCAAGGACATCGCTGCTCAGTTCAATGAGCTGTCGGTGAACCTGAACTCCGCCTCTAAGAACTTCGCCGAGTCGTCTGCTTTGATCAAGGAAGAGATCGCCGAGCTGAAGGTGCTTGTGGGCCAGACCGCGGTGGTCGCGAAAGACAAGGTCGAGCTTGTCAGCGACACCATCGACCGCACGCAGATCCAGGTCACGACGACCGCCGATTTCATTCAGGCCAAGATCGTCGAGCCTGCGGCGGAGATCGCGGCGATAATGGCGGGGGTCCGGAAGGGGCTGGAGGTGCTGTTCGCGCCTTCCCCGAAGAGGATCGATCAGGCGTATCACGAGGACGAGCTGTTCATAGGGTAGCCTTCGATCATTCCAATTCAGAACGGGCGATGGATGTCGCCCGTTTTTCTATGTCCTGAAACTATGTCACGAGATAAGAAGATGGTGCTCGCGCTGGACCAGGGCACGACCTCGAGCAGGGCGATCCTATTCGACGAGACCGGCGCGGCCGTTTCGAAGTCGCAAAGGGAGTTCCGGCAGATCTTTCCGAGGAGCGGCTGGGTCGAGCACGACCCGATGGAGATACTCGAATCGCAGTTCGAAACTGCGGCGGAGGCACTCTCGAATGCGGGAGTTTCGGCGTCGGAAGTCTCCGCGCTCGGGATCACGAACCAAAGAGAAACGACTCTGATCTGGGACCGAGCGACAGGACGGCCGGTCTCGAACGCGATCGTCTGGCAGGACCGAAGGACTTCCGACCACTGCGCGAGGGTCCGCGAATCGCACGGCGACACGATCAGGCAGAAGACGGGCCTCGAGGTCGATCCGTATTTTTCGGCTAGCAAAATATCGTGGCTGCTTGAGAACGTTCCGGGTGTACGTGAAAGGGCCGAAGCCGGAGAGCTCGCGTTCGGGACTGTAGACACGTGGCTGGTCTGGAACCTTACAGGTGGAGGAGTACACGCCACGGATGTTTCGAACGCGTCGCGGACGATGCTGTTCAACATCAACACGCTTGATTGGGATGAGGAACTTCTGGGCATCTTCGGCGTGCCGCGCTTTATTCTCCCTTCCGTTATTCCCTCTTCGCACGTGATCGGAAGGGTTTCTTCTGCTGAAGCCCTTCTCGGTATCCCTATCGCGGGGATCGCGGGGGACCAGCAGGCAGCGCTCTTCGGTCAGAGATGTTTTTCGGAAGGCGACGCGAAAAGCACTTACGGCACCGGGTGTTTTCTTCTGCAGAACACGGGAACTTCTCCAGCGCCTTCAGAACACAGGCTCCTGACTACCGTCGCGTGGCAGATCGGGGACCGTTGCGAGTACGCGCTCGAAGGAAGCGTGTTCATAGGCGGGGCGGTCATCCAGTGGCTTCGCGATTCGCTTGGAATTATTGCTTCCGCTGCCGAGGTCGAAACCCTCGCGAGGGAAGCAGGAAGCTCCGACGGCGTGTTCTTCGTACCCGCCTTTTCGGGACTCGGGACCCCGTACTGGGATCCGACTGCGAGAGGCTTGTTGACCGGGCTGACGCGCGGGACCGGACGAGGACAGATCGCGTATGCGGCCCTCGAGGCGATCGCGTTTCAGACCGCGGAACTTCTCGAAGCAATGCAGAATGATTCGCACCGGGAGATCCCCGAGCTGAAGGTCGACGGCGGCGCGGCGTCGAACGATCTGCTGATGCAGATCCAGGCGGATCTGCTCCAGATACCGGTCGTACGGCCAACAGTCACGGAAACGACCTCGCTCGGGGCGGCCTTTCTCGCCGGCCTTGCGACGGGCGTCTGGACCGACATCGATCAGATATCTGCGAAAGCGGCTATCGACGCGAGCTTCGAACCTTCGATCAGCGGTGAAGAGGCGGCCGACAGAATGGCGAAATGGAAAGCGGCGGTCGAAAAGTCCCTAAACTGGGTGGCAGATGGAGGTGACTAACCGCGGAGCGGGGAGAGACCGCGGAGATGCCGATCAGGTCAACTTCGGCACCATCCGTCACCGTACTAAGCGTCACAAGGAATGCCTGACAAGAAGCGGGATGCTTCGAACAATGATCAAGCTCGGGCGATGCGCCGAGAAGAACTGGAGAAGGATGAAAGTATTCCGCAAGCTCGGAAAGGTGATCGAGGCCGAGATCCCGGACCGGATCGTCGCCTGAAACGGACCCGTGCACCAGAATTGACTATAACTCTTCCGAAATCGGAGGGAATTGTATAGCTGTCTCGCCAGGCACGCGTTCTGGTCTTGAAAAAATTCCCCTCGTATGAAGTTTGGTAAGTTCGGGAAACACTTCCCTTATCCAGCTTGGAAATTCAAATATCTGGATTTCGCTTACCTTCACGAAAAGTATCGGTTTGACACCGACGTAGTCATCGGGGATAGTTTTTGTAATCCAGAATATCGGACCACACCAATCGATCCGGCGAAAGTCTTTCGGATCAAAAAAGCAGTTTAGTGAAGTACAATCTCGCTCCCTCAATCTCAGTCTGTTCGACAAGTAACCGCGACTCTGCGTGTTTCTCTAAGGGCAACGTGTGTTTCTTGAGAGCGGGGAAGGAATCAAGAGGGAATTTGTAGAGTGAATCCGTTTCTCTTCATCGAGGAGAGCGGAGTTTTTGTTTTTGAAAGAGGCTGATATGGCAAAGCGTTTCGTAGACATGCCCGAATCACGTGGCTCAGATCCGGTTTTCAATAGGCGAAGAGTACTTTACTGGTTAGCAGGATCTGCTTTCGTGCTGTTCATCGTCTTGGGGACCTTGGCCAAGAACGGCTGGCTTCCGAGGACGGATCCGCTTTCGGGCGAAAGGTTCGGCTGGTTCGGAACCAAGATCGCGAAGGACTCGGAAAGCAGCAACTGGACTACGTTTACAAATCCGACCCCGACGCCGACTCCGCCTGTGGAGCTCGCCCGCGAATATTTATACGCAGGTGACCGGCTATTAGTAGTCGAAGACGCGAACGCCAGCGCCATTCCTCCATCGGACCTAGGGATATGGCGGCCGGATTCCAAAAGCGGAACCGCCACGTGGTGGGTCGTTGGGCCCCAGAGCCAGTCCACCTCGCTTCAGTGGGGAGCGGACACCGACATCCCCGCTCCGGGAGACTTCGACGCGGACGGGAAAACGGACTTTTGCGTATACCGGAAGGTCTCCGGCGGGACAAGCCTCTGGATCGTTAAACGAAGTTCCGACGGCTCCTACTATGAAGCGTCCTTCGGAGCCTACAATGACATTCCCGTACCGGCCGATTACGACGGGGACGGGATGACCGACATCGCTGTCTACCGGCCGGACAGCACCGCCTACTGGTATATCTTCCAGAGCTCGACCAACACCACTGTTTCCCAGCAGCTTGGGGTAAACACGGACAAGCCGGCGCCGAAGGACTTCGACGGCGACGGCAAGGCTGACCTCACCGTCTGGCGCGACTCGAACTACACCTTCTACTCGCTTCACAGTTCGGATTCCACGCTTTACTACACTCAGTACGGAGCCAGCGGAGACGAGCCGGTCCCGGCCGATTACGACGGGGACGGAATGGCGGACATCGCGCTTTTCAGGCCTTCGAACGGAAACTGGTACATCTACCAGAGCCAGACAAGTTCGACTGTTATCCACAACTGGGGAGTCTCGTCCGACAAGCGAGTGCCGAACGATTACGACGGCGACGGCAAGGTGGATGTAGCTGTCTGGAGGCCATCGGACGGGAACTGGTGGATACGCAATAGTTCGGACTCCTCGACAAGGATCACGCAGTGGGGGCAAAACGGCGACACCCCGGTGCCTGTCTATCACAGGTGGTAGAGCACGAGGCGGCGGGATTCAGAGCGTTAAGCAGCAGGAGAGCGCAAAGCCAGGATTTGAGATTCGGAGAGAACGGGAAGATGAAGACCATGAAGAACGGAATTTCGAGAGCAAAGCAGGAAAGACATTCAGGCGCGTCCTCAAGAGAAACGCGGAAAGTTATCGCGGGAGTATATCTTCAACTGTGTTTCCTCATTCTTCTAACTCTAACCGGAAGTCAGTCTGCCGCCGCCCAGCTATCAGCGCGTGCCGACCAGGGATTTCAGGCCGGAAACTCCTACGCGATCTCCGACATCGAGAGCATCAACATGAACAGCGGAAATGTCTCGATGAGCATTCCGCTTGCTTCACTGCCGAAAGGGAGAGGCACTTCTCCTGGGTTCACGATCTCGCTCACTTACAACAGCAAGCTCTGGGACTCGGTCCAGCACTGGGAAGAGGACGGGCTGGATGAGTTCGGTAACCAGGCCGACTATGTCAGGAATCTGCTCTACCCCACCGAAGACGCCGGCTGGAACGTCTTTGTCGAATACCAGCTGAAAGTCCTGATCCGCACGCAGCCCAACCCGGCCGTTACGGTCCCAAGAGAGGAGAAGTGTGTTCCGTTCAACGACAATTACAGTAAGAACGGATATCAATATAAGGTGCAGATGAGAATGCCGGGCGGGGGAATGGTGACCTTTGTCCCCTACGGGACAGGGCATCATTACGAGGACTTCCACAAGGACGGCTTCTACGAGGTGGCCCCGAACGGCAAGGCAAGGCACGCGCACTTGACGACGATCGTCGACGACCCTCAGCTCGGAACCTACGCCTCTTGCACGGATGACTATCCAGTAGTTTCGAACACGGGCATGCATTACTACTCGACCGACGGATCGAACATCAGGCTCTTCGTGCCCTACAACACCTCGAACACGCAGAATTCGGTCGGCAACTGGATAATGTACTACCCGAACGGGACCACGGTCGAGAACGCCCCTCCCGACGACACGACTATCAGGCAAAGGATCACGGACGCCAACGGTAATAGGGTCTATATTAAAAGCGACTCTCACAACGGGATCTCAGGTACCAAGATCATCGACGATCTCGACAGGTTCATCTTTTACGGAGGCAACAAGGTCATCTCATTCGGGGTTAATGGAGCTGAGCTGGAGACTACGCTTTCGTGGAAGAACGTGTATGTTTACCGGCATTACAAGACCTTAGGCTTGGGAGTTACGACCACCGTCCCGTTGAACAAACGAGAGGCGGATTTGATCCAGAGCCTTCCTATGCTCGAGAAGATCACATTGCCGACGCAGGCAAGCTCCCTTGAATACTTATTCACGTATCACGCAGACGACACTGATCCGATTTCAGGATCGCCTCCTTACACATACACCGACGGATGGGGTGAGCTTGCTTCGGTTGAACTGCCTTCGGGAGCGAAGGCCGAGTATTCCTACGATCTGCCCGCAAGTGAAACCACCCTCACGACCTTTCTCGAGGTGGTCTCTAACAAGATCATCCGCAAGGACCTGAAGTACGACGAGATATATGACGGTTCGGCTACGGCAAGAGTAGACTCCTGGCTGTACGACATCAGCACGGGATACGGGTCCGTGACGGGGCCAGACGGCGGAACTACGACCCAGCATTTCTACGACAAGAGCCCGTACATCGACGATGCCGGCACGGACTGGAGATCGGGGCTTGTTTACAGGATCACAAGCCCTGACGGCTCAAAGGTCGAAAAGACCTGGCAGCAACAGGGAAGCGGCTCCTCTACCGAGGGCCAGCCGCTGAATGCCTATGTGTCGGAAGAGGTAACGACCATCACGAATTTCGGCGGCGGGAATGCCTTTGAGTCGAAAAGGGAATATGACTACGACCAGAACTCGAACCTGCTAGAGACGAGGGAGTATGACTGGAAGACAGTCGGTTCGGGCTCATATGTGCTGAAGAGAAGGATCCTCAATACCTATTACAACCAGACGCTCGCGATGTCGAGCACCACGTCGGATTCGAACTATTACGCAAATCCGAGTTCTCCGGCGCAGCTGAATCTTGTCAAGGCTGTCGAGGTGCGGGACGGCACGACCACGGCCTTCTCGAGATCGGAGTTTCTTTATGACAACGGCTCGCTAAATCCGCCAAAGGGAAACCTGACGGAATCCAGAAGCTGGGACTCGACACAGGAGCCGAATCTGCCAAGCGCGGACGGCAATGGGTTCAAGCTATCTTCAGCGGGCGATTACATAGCCGTCAGCTCGACCTACGACTCATACGGCAATGTTCTGACCGTCACCGATGCCAACAGTGTCGTCACCCAGAACACATTTGACGCCATCAATGGGAAAACTGGCCTGTATCCGACCAAAATCGAAGCGGCTTACGGGTTGAGCGTCGAGAGAACAACGACTTTTGAATACGACTTCGACACCGGACTTCAGATCTCGGTCACGGATGCGGACAACAACGTCACGAACGAGACTGAGTACGACCCGCTCGGCCGGCCGACAAAAGCGATCACCGCTTCAGGTACCGCTCTCGAATCGTGGGTGCGAACTGAATACAACGATCTGCTCCGGCGGGTGGTGATCAGGGCCGATATCGAAACGGTCGGAGACGGCAAAGCTATCTCGGTCCGGCATTTTGACGAGCTTGGAAGGCTCAGGCTGTCTCGTTCTCTCGAGAATCCCGATACCGAAGACCCCTACGATGAGGAGGACGGTATCAAGGTCCAGACACGGTATTTGTTCGATGATGACGACAATCCGTCCGATCCGACAGCGAGTAATGGCGTCTACACACTTTCCTCGAACCCTTATCGCGCTTCGACTTCAGCGTTAGCGACAGGCGAGCCGACAATGGGCTGGTCCGTCTCGCACGCGACAAAGACAAGCACGACGTCGACCGCGAAGACGTACAGTGGGGCCTCTTTGCCCTTTCCGTGGGGAAGCAATGCAAATCTGACAGGGACCGTTACGACGGACCGGGATGCGAACAGGACGCTTGTGACCGACCAGGCGGGAAAACAGCGAATCAGCAAGACAAATGCGCTCGGGCATCTTACCGATGTCTGGGAGATCACGTCGCAGGACAGCGAAACCGTTAGCGTTACGCTTCCAGACACTAGCAATGCTCACGGCTACTGGACAAGCTACACCTATGATCCGCTAAATAACCTGAATACCGTAAGCCAGGGACTTCAGACACGGACCTTTACATACACCTCGCTTTCGCGGCTCAAATCGGCCGCAAACCCGGAGTCCGGCACGATCACTTATGCCTATGACCTAAATGGCAATCTAACATTGAAAATGGATGCCACGAACGTAACGACGACTTATGCCTATGACCCACTTAACCGCATAACGTCCAGGAGCTACAACGACTCGATAACTCCTCCAGTCAGTTATACGTACTGGGATCCGGCGATCGCCAATTCGAAGGGCAGGCTTACGAAGGTGAGCTCTTCTGTCTCCGAGACCCGCTACACAAAGTTTGATCTTCTGGGAAGGATCGAGGAAAGCGAACAGAGAACGCCAGTGGGAACGGAGACGGTCCTGACGACGACTCCACGTGTCTCGAAATACAAGTACAATCTTTCAGGCGCTCTAGTAGAGCAGGAGTATCCTTCAACAAGGGTGGTCAAGAACACGATCGACGATGTCGGCAGGCTTTCGATGGTCCAGGCTAGCAAGAACTCAAGTTCTGGTCTTTGGAGCTATGCTGACTCTTTCAGCTTCAACGCAGCGGGAGCTGTTACCCGGATGCAGCTTGGCAACGGAACATGGGAGAAGACTGACTTTAACGCTAGGCTTCAGCCCACGGCTATCGCTCTCGGCTCAACGCCGGGAACGACGAACCTTCTGAATCTCACCTACGAGTACAACACCGAGACTTCCGGCACGCCAAACCCGGACAACAACGGTAATGTTCTCAAGCAGACGATCGTTGTCCCTAGCGTGGGTGTGAATCCCGGATTCACTGGGGTGCAGACCTATTCCTACGATCAGTTGAACCGGATCGGCGATGCTAGCGAGCATATCGACGGATCGCAAACCGCGGCCTGGACACAGGACTTTAGTTATGATCGATACGGGAACAGAAACTTCAACGAATCCACTACCACTACACTGACAAAGACTTGTGGCACTGATCCGAACTACGTCCAGTGCGCATGGGAGAAGGAGAAAGAGAATCCCGAGATAGACAAGTACACAAACCGGATCAAGGAGCTTCAGCCCGACGGCGATCAGCAAAAGGACTATGAATTCGACGCTGCCGGAAACATGATCCTGGACCCTGACGGCAGGCAGTTCTTCTACGACGGTGAGAACAAGCAGATAACGGTCAAGGACAACAGCAACAACGTCATCGGAGAATACTGGTACGACGGAGACGGTAAAAGGGTCAAGAAGCACGTCCCATCGACGAGCGAAGTAACCGTTTTCGTTTACGACGCCGGCGGGAAACTTGTAGCTGAATACTCTACAAATGTGGCTCAGCAACAAGACGCCCAAGTCAGCTACCTGACAAATGACCACTTGGGAAGCCCACGGATCACAACCGACAAGAATGGGAAGGTCTTTTCAAGGCGTGACTTTCTTCCATTTGGAGAAGATCTAACATCGAATAATACGATTGAGAGAAATAGCACTGTCGGATATAGGTCTGATGATGTGAGACAAAAGTTCACCTCTAAGGAACGAGACTCTGAAACTGGCCTCGATTCGTTCGGCGCAAGGTACTTTTCGAGCCGCTTGGCGCGATTCAGTGGAGCTGATCTTGTACTGGTTGATGCCAAGAGAATCTCCGACCCGCAGATGATGAACGCTTATAGCTACGTTCGTAATAGTCCTTTGATCTACGTTGACCCAGATGGAAATGACCCTGTTTCTGCGAAAACAGTCAAGGTTATTGTGAAACCACCTCCAAATCCGGAGATTCGGAGATACCCTGTTGATGGAGAAGATGACGTAGAAGCGTGGAAAAACGCGAATTTGGAGGGACCGAAGATTCATGAAGGTAGTCAGGCAGGCCGATATGTTTCCAAGATCCGCTGGGAGGCTGAATTTTCACCCACAAATGTTACCAAACTACAAGATGGCTTCGAGGTGACGGTTTCAACTTCAACCATTACACTGAGCATTGCTGACCCTGTTATATTTCTACCGGAATGGAAAAACGAAGCGGCGGATGCTCAGGATCAGGAGCAATGGCAGAATGAAGTATCAAGGCTTGAAAGGCATGAACGAGATCATCATCAGGTAGCAATAACCGGTGTAAATGAAATAATAAAACCTGCGCTCGAGGGAATGAACGGGCCCATTACGGGAAAAGCAAGAGGCAAAACCCCAGAGGAAGCGCGGGATGCGGCAATCGAGGAAGCGAGCAAAAAAATCAATGCTGTTTTTGAGCCTGCTCGTCAGGAGTATCAGAAGAAACAAAATGAGCTTGATAATTGATCACCAGACAAAGATTCTGAGGTATTAACGAATGAAATGTTTAAGCTACGTTTTCCTTTCTCTATTAGTGGTCCATTGTTTTTCAGGTTTGTCCCCGGGGCAAAGCCATATGAGTGAACACAAGAAGGAAGTCCCTCTAAAACTAGATATTGGGGTACAGCATGTCGAGGTGTGTTCAGGCGAAGTCGTAAAAGTTCACGCAGAACTGACTAATACTTCGACTAAGGACATCCTAGTTGATCCAACAATGGTCTGGTATACGATTTCGTTCTCTACTATCCGAATCTCTTCCGGAAAGGCAACCGGTGACAATTACTTGGCAATAGATGAGCCCGGACCAGAATATGAACCGGACTACATTGAAATCAAGCCCAATGGGGTTCTTAGGGTAGAGCGAACTTTTAACCTGAAAGACGAATTTTTCGAAACTAACGGAAAGTATCGTGTTCAAGTTACGTATGGCCACTTCTTAGAAGATTGCTACGGTAGCGAACTTGCGTGGCAAGGAAGTGTTGCTTCGAACGTAGCTAGATTCGAAATTCAGGATTGTAGATAAGTGTTCGGCGATCATTCTTGGCACTATCGAGCTAAGCTCAGGGAATGTTACCCTTGATCTCTTACAATCGGACAGAGAACGGAATGGCCGTCCGGAGACAGCGCGGTTTCGCGGTACCAAGGAAAAGTAGATGAGGCTCAGACCTTCGGGACTATACGATTGTCAAGAGGCTGCGTTGCCACAATATCCAGAACTTTTTCACAACCTGTCCGGCGCTGGAAGGTCGGAGTGAGGACTGGCTACTCGGACCCTTTGAACCGTGTTACATCCCGTAGCTACAACGATTCGATAACGCCCGCAGTCAGTTACACATACTGGGATCCGGCGATCGCCAACTCGAAGGGGCGGTTGACGAAAGTAAGCTCGTCTATTTCGGAGACTCGATACACAAAGTTCGATCTTCTGGGAAGGATCGAGGAAAGCGAACAGAGAACGCCGGTAGGGATCGAGACCATATCGACAACAACTCCGCGCGTCTCGAAGTACAAGTACAATCTTTCGGGCGCGCTTGTCGAGCAGGAGTATCCTTCAACAAGGGTGGTCAAGAACACGCTCGACGATGTCGGAAGGCTTTCGATGGTCCAGGCCAGCAAGAACGCGAGCTCAGGTCTCTGGAGCTATGCGGACTCTTTTAGCTTCAACGCGGCGGGAGCCGTGACCCGGATGCAGCTCGGCAACGGTACTTGGGAGAAGACCGAGTTCAACGCGAGGCTCCAGCCTACTCAGATCGCTCTCGGCTCGACGCCGGGAACGACGAACCTTCTGAATCTCACCTACGAGTACAACACCGAGACTTCCGGCACGCCGAATCCAGACAATAACGGCAATGTCCTCAAACAGACGATTGTTGTGGATGACGTAGGTTCCAATCCGGGATTCAACGCGGTCCAAGCCTTCTCCTATGACCCGTTAAACAGAATCAAGACGGCGCAGGAGATCATCGACGAGACACCTGCCGAAGGCTGGACCCAAGTATTCGAGTATGACCGATACGGAAACCGTAACTTTGAAGAAGGACCGACGACGACACTCCGGAAGGAGTGCGGATCTGACCCTGTTGTCCAGTGTGCGGAGCACAAAGAGTTACAGAACCCGGAAATTGACAAGAACACGAACCGGATCAAGGAGTTACAGCCGGACGGAGATCAACAGAAAGACTACGAATACGATGACGCCGGAAACACGATTCTCGATCCCGAAGGCAAACAGTTCTTCTACGACGGTGAGAACAAGCAGATAACGGTCAAGGACGTCAGCGACAGTATTATCGGAGAGTACTGGTACGACGGAGACGGAAAAAGAGTCAAGAAGCACGTCCCCTCCACCGGTGTCAACAGGCGTTTATTCTTGACCCCTTTGCAGGCGTTTAATTTTGACCCCCTCTGGCCATAAAGAAAGGCCTCAGGAAGTGGCGGCGATCGCCGCCACTTCCTGAACAAGGCCCGTGTCCTTCGCTGCTGCCCGCTTCTCTTTCAAACGATAACTTTCGCCCCTGAT
>JAGFIQ010000021.1 GCA_024103495.1 Aridibacter famidurans | reverse complement strand
TGGCAAGCGAACAAAAAGAGACGGCGAGAGTTTGCCCAAGAGACTTACCGCCTGGACCTATTATCGGTTCTTGCGGTTCGTCACCCAAAGCGATATCCCGGCCGATGTCGGTGACTTCCGACTGATGAGTAGAAAGGTCGTGGAGGAGCTGAAGCGCATCCGGGAGCACGACAGGTTCATGCGGGGGATCGTGAGCTGGGTCGGGTTCAGCCAGGTAGGCGTCGAGTATTCACGAGACAAGCGATATGCGGGCGAGACCAAGTATCCGTGGAGAAGGATGATCAGTTTCGCGTTGGACGGAATGATCAGCTTCACCACCCTTCCCTTGAGGCTCGCAACCTGGCTCGGCTACCTTGCCTCTCTCGCGGCCTTCATTTATCTGTCGAGTGTGTTCATTCAATGGATAGTCGGCATCACCGTGGAAGGCTGGGCAACAATAATGGTCGCACTACTGTTCATGGGCGGCGTCCAGCTGATCTGCATCGGCATCATGGGCGAGTACGTAGGCCGAACCTATATGGCTTCGAAGGAGCGGCCGCTTTATATCATCGACAGCGTATTTCACGCGGATACGGGCAGAATAGAACGCGAAGACGATGTTCAAGGAAAAGCGAATTTTCGTAACCGGAGCGACGGGCTTCGTTGGGAAGAACCTAGTCGAAAGGCTGGTTGAAGACGGTTACAAAGACATCGTCTGTCTCACAAGAAGCAAGAGCGACAGCGCCTCTGCACCGGGCGTGACGTGGGTAGAAGGCGACCTCCTTGATCCTCCCGGATATGCCGAGTGGATGCAGGATGCTTCAGCGGTGCTTCATCTTGCCGCAGCGACCGGCAACGCGTCTTCAAAGGAACATCACCGCGTCAATTTGGAAGGGACCCGAGTACTGATCAGGGCTTGTTCAGACGCAGGCGTCGAAAGATTCGTTTTTGTGAGCACGATCGCCGCCGGATTTCCGGACATTTCGAACTACCCGTATGCGCAGTCGAAAAAGAAAGCGGAAAAGGTGGTGCTTGAAAGCGGTCTCGATGCGACCGTCGTCAGGCCCACGATGGTAATGGGCAAGGGCAGCAAGATCGGTGAGGCTCTCGGCAAGCTTGTAACGCTTCCCCTGGTACCGGTCATTGGCAAAGGTGACGTCAAGGTGCAGCCGATCCATGTCCGGGACGCCGCCGATTTGATCATCGAAGCAGCGTTGTCTGATCGAACTATTGCGAAAGTGGTTGAGATAGGGGGTCCCGAAGTGCTCAGCTGGAACGATTGGTTAAGAAGATCCAAACAGATAAGAACCGGCAAGAACGCAAGACTGATCCATCTTCCTGCTTTCGCGATACTGCCGGTTCTCAGGGCTCTTGAGTCGGTTCTGGATGGAAGACTTCCTGTGACTTCCGGGCAGTTGTCCTCGTTCTTGTGCGAGGGTACTGCGTCGAGCGAATATGACTTCGGAAAGGCCGCGAACGAGATGGTCAGTTTCGAGACAATGATCCGGGAAACGGTTTGAAGCAGCTGACGATTCAATAAAATGATAGGTCTTGGGGAAGAATGCGCGCTTTTTTTCGGCTACCTCACGAAAAAGGAGCCGGCCGAATATATCTTGGAAGCGTACCGCAGAGCTCATCGAGATGCCGGGTTGCTACCTGCTGAGGCGTCGGGTCCTGATGCGGCATTGTTGAACTTTGCGAGTCACGGTGGTTGGCGGCTGGCGGCCGCCGATGCCTATGCCCGTATCTTCTTTCCCGCGTCGCTCCTCAGAAAAAAACTGATACTCGCGTTGGCGTTGGCGGAGAACACCCCTCAGGGATCTGACCGGTTTAATCTTGAGACGGACAAGGGCTTCTTCCGTTCAATTGTCGAACTCTCGTTCCTGTCCTTTCGCTTCCTCACGTTCCTGACCATCGGCGTCCTGTTTCTTTATCCTAGATTGAACTTTCGAACGAGGCTATGAAAACAGTTGTAGTGGTCGGTTCCGGAGCCAGCGGCGTTCATTTTTCGCTGGCGGCCCTGGAAAAAGGTTGGACCGTCACGATGGTCGATCTCGGCAGGCGTGGACACGAGCCCGTCCTGCCGGATATGGGGTTCGAAGACCTTAAGACGCAGCTGGACGATCCTGTCAGCTACTTCCTCGGCCGAAACTTTGATTCGGTGCTGCTTCCGAGCTCGAAGGGCGAGTATTACGGCTTCCCTCCCAACAAGAAATACGTTTTCGACATTCCGGATCGCGAGCAGATAGAGGTCTCCGGCTTTGAACCGTTGCGCAGTTATGCCGAAGGGGGCCTTGCGGAGACCTGGACCGGAGGTTCATATTCGCTTCGGGATTCGGATCTCACCGGATTCCCGATATCCAGGGAAGACCTGGCGCCCCATTTTGCCGGGGTCGCAAATGAAATAGGCATCGCAGGTGAATACGATGACACCTCCCGGTTCTTCCCGTCCGATCATTATCTAAGAAAGCCCGTCGAGATCGACGCTCACGGGAATTATCTTCTGAAGCGGTACAAGAAAGCCCGCCGAAGGATCAACAAGCTCGACCGGGCGGTGATAGGACGTTCCCACACCGCCGTACTCAGTTCGGACCATGAAGATCGAAAAGGATGCACGCTCAGCGGCCGGTGTTTGTGGGGTTGTCCGGTCAAGGCACTCTACACTCCCTCGATCACGCTTTCGAAACTGAAGAAGCACGAGAGATTCACCTACCTTGACGGAATGCTGGCAAACTGGCTTGAGATCGACAATGACGGGAAAGCCGTCGCTCTGGATGTAACGAACGTGGTGACCGGAGGAAAGGAGCGGATCGAGGCTCAAAGATTCGTACTCGCAGGCGGCACGCTTAGCTCATCCCGGATCTTTCTCGATACCTGGCGGCTATGGAAAGGCGAATCGCCGAGGCTAGGCGGCCTTATGGACAACAGACAGATCATTATGCCGTTCGTAACATTGGCCATGCTGGGCAAGCGCTGCGAGACAAGGAATTATCAGTATCATCAACTGATGATGGTTTTAGAGGGAAAGTCGGAAGAAGAGATGATCCATTGCCAGGTAACCACGCTGAAAAGCGCGCAGTACCACGCGATCATTCAGTCGGCGCCGATGGACCTTCTGGGCGCAATGAAACTGTTTCGCCTTACGCGAACTTCCCTCGGACTAGTAAATATCAATCTCCACGACACCCCTCGCGATGACAGCTACGTGACGATCAAGCCCGGGAACAGCGGCGAGGTAAGCAAGTTGTCGGTCGTATATGTTCCGGAAGAGAACGAAGCCGAGAAGATAAGGATCGCAAAGCGCCGGGTGAAGAGCGTGTTGAGAAGACTTGGCTGCATCGTTCCCCCGGGAATGACAAGGCTTCGGCCGATGGGGGCCAGCGTCCATTACGCCGGAACGCTTCCTATGTCGGCCGACCGTCGCCCGTTGGCCGTTGACAAGGAGTGCAGAAGCTACGATATCGAGAACCTTTTCATCGCGGATGGAAGCACTTTCTGCAGACTCCCTGCGAAGAACCTCACCTTCACCCTGATGGCAAACGCACGGCGAATCGGGATGACCGCTTTTTGATGATGTCCGGTGCTCCGGCTGGCAGGCGCCTTGCAGACACTATCTTCAGGAAGTCTTTGATCAACCACAGTGCCGGCGGATCGCTTTCCGGGGATTGGCCTTTCCATTTTCATCATCACCGCTTCGGAATAGATGTTTTCGAGTAACCGGATCACTCGTCTGACAGCTCAAGAACGTACAGTTCATCTTCACCGCCCAGATCTTCTCTGAAGACAACCTTCAGATCATCCGGCAGATGAGGCGCATCCGGAATTACCAGTTTTGGTGTACCGCTCATCAACCGCTCGTTGACGTAAATGTAATCGACTCCTTTTCTCCGTGCGTAGTCGATCACTTCTGTGAACTTTTCGTTCGGCAAATATATGCTGTCAGCTTTCGCGTAGAATGCCGCCACTGGACTCGGTCCCATTATCAACGAAGGCGCCGAGGCCGTATTCTCCCTTATCCACACGCCCGCTTTCTTGTCCTCCCGGCTGCGTTCAAGGTCGAGTATGGGATTTCCGAAAAAAGCCGTGTCCAGATAGAATCCTAGCGCGATCAGCAGCAAAAGGGCCTGAACAAAGGCCGGCCTAAACACGGCGTTTCTAGCAAATAGGTTTGCGGCCGACTTTTCTATCCAGTCGCTCAACTCTACCAGCCCGTTTGACGCCCAGAAGATCAGAACGGGAATGATCACAAACAGGTACCGAAGTTCGATGACCGACATCGCGTACAACAGAAGCGTGCAGAAGACGAACGAAGACAAGAACAGCTCCTTCTCAAATCGAGATCTTGTGAACGGCCTGTAAAAGAACCCGACGATGGCGGCTATGATCAGCGGATAGCGGAGCATTTCCGGAACGTAAACCCGGATCTGGTGCCTCAGCTCTTCCAGCGCTATTTTGGCAAATGCCAGAAGATTGAAGCTCGCGTCTCTGGGGGCCGGGTGCGCAGGCTGATATGAATCGGACATTGCTTTTTCATCCACCTCGTACATGCTTCCCATCCAGCGGTCTTTCAGCGTTCCGCTCCGATCTGAGGTAAGGTCCAGCGGGCCCATGTCGCTGTCTACTGCCGCAACATTGCCCTGGAACTTATCGGTCAATGTCCAATTTCCGGTCATCTGGTGAATAACCAAGACATACGGGATCAAGAAGATCAGGAATCCCGCCAAGAATAACGCGTATCCCTTTCCAAGCGTCCGTAATTGTGTCTCCCATCGGAACACCTTTGCGATCGCCACAAACACGATCACCAATCCGACGTATGCTACCGCTTCCGGCTTCGTCAAATAAGCCAATCCGAACAGGAGGCCGCTTGAAAAGAAGAGCAATGGCTTTCCGCTTTGCAAAGAGCGCCAGCTCATAAGCAGGCCCGCTGTCAACAACAGGATGTACAACGATTCGGCGAGGACCCAGCCGGATGCTTCAACGAGAAAGGGATGAAAGATCGTGAGAATGACCCCAAGAACCGCTGCCCTGGGCCCATAAAAGTCTCTGATCAGAACAAATACGGGAAAAATGAGGGCCGTACCGGCAAGGATGGAGACCAGCCTGCCGGCAAACTCAGAATCGGGCGAGACGAACGAGAACAGGCCTATAAGAAACGGGTAAAAAGGAGGCCAATAGGCGCTGAAGCCATTCCCGAAGTCGCTCGAGAGTAATTTCTCGCCGAGTGTTGCGTAATACGCGCCGTCCGAAGTAACAGCCGCATCCGCGGGGATCATAAATAATCGGACAAGAAACGCGACGACGGCTGACACCGTGAGAAACACGGCCTCGCGGGAAACGCCGTACGGGATTGCTGGGCGTAGATCCTGAATTTCTTGTCCTTCGTCAGCTGACGACAATGGTCCCATTTGTACCTCTTAAAGTTCTAGAACCGATGGACGCAGAAACAAAGCCCGACGCCTCGAAAGTCGATCGGAGACAACCATAGCCAGTGTCTGCCGGAGATAAACGTGAGGATCATAAGGAAAAACCGAGATATGGGAGATCTAGGCGACATCCGTCACAATAAACGATCCTGCACCCGGGTGTTTCGACCGAGCCTCTGCAAAACAATACCGACCTCTATTCGGCGGGCACCGATCTGGCAGCAGTCCCGCGGACCAGGCCGTATCTCACCCAGCAGTAGCCGAAGGCCGCGCCGCTATAAAAGAAATAGAAGTACTGCCAGGCGAACGCTCCGACTGCAAACAGAAGCCCTCTCTTTTTCAGAAAAAATCCGAGGATTCCCCTGTTAAGAAAAGCGATCGCCATAAGACAGACCGCGAACGGAACCAAAAGCAACGGCTGAAGAATTGAGAACGGGATCAGCAGCAGCGACAAGGCCACCAGCCCCGCACTAAGGCGATCGTTCGTCTTCAGGTTCATATCGTTGATCAGTCCCTGTTTCGTAACTATAAGCTTCGACCAGGGAATAGCCCTGCAAAAGACCTCCGTCTTGACCAGGTTCATGAACTTCCATCGTTTGAGGTGCTTTGCAGTGATGCCGGGATCAAGAAGGATACGAAAGCCCGCAGTTCTCAAGCGAACACCGAGCTCGATATCCTCGATCGAAGGCACCTCGAACTTCCTGCAGTCGAATCCGCCCGCCTCCCTGTAGATCCCGCGGCGTACGGCTCCCAGCCCGGCCCAGAATGTAGAAGCTTCGGGGTTCGAGGTCTGATGGACGAAGTGATGCTGTAGGTTCTTGAACTGCGAAAGGAAGTTCTTTTCTTCCGGTGAGTCGTCGTAGGAACCGAACAGCGCCGCAAGGTTGGTATCTTCGTCAAACCTGGCCGTGATCTTCCGTAGCGTGTCCTTCTCCACAACCACGTCTGCATCGACAAACACAAGCACTTCGCCATTTGCGTGCTCCGCCGCGAGATTCCTCGCTCCGGCGGGACCCATATTCCTGGGGGTCGTCAACACCTTCGCACCGCGTTCCCGGGCGATGGCAGCGCTATCATCCGTAGAGCAGTCATCGACAACGATGATCTCAAGAGGCCGTATCTCCGACCCTTTCAGGGCCTCGAGACATCTCTCGATCATCCCCGCGCCGTTGTAGACGGGAATGATGACGGACAAAGAGGCATTTACGGGGGCTGTGGTTTCCACTATATCTTCTCGGG
Organism: Aridibacter famidurans; assembly: GCA_024103495.1. Taxonomy (GTDB): domain Bacteria; phylum Acidobacteriota; class Blastocatellia; order Pyrinomonadales; family Pyrinomonadaceae; genus Aridibacter; species Aridibacter famidurans. The sequence goes on along the minus strand of JAGFIQ010000021.1, from coordinate 7,252 downwards.
AGCCGACTTCGGGGACGTTATTTGCGATTTCCTGACCCCGACCATCGCCCTTGTGAGCTGCACCGGCTGGAACACTATGCTCGACCACAAAAAGACCTCGTTGGTGCACCAGCAGGCCTTCGCTTTGATCTTCGCCCTTAGCTCCTGCGCCTCCTCGGAGTCCCAGATCTCAAAGAACGATTTTTCGCGTAGATTGCCAAGCGGCATATGTTGCTCGCAGACCGATACATCCCCATTCGCGTACACAACACCGGTCAGGATACCCGCCTTGCAGGGTATAAACTGGGATTCCGCCTTGATCGTATTTACCTTTGCCCACTGAAGCATGGGCTCGACGCTCGAACCGAAGCGGCCCTTTTCGCGATCGCTCCAGACCTCCGCCACGTGCCGATAGAGTTCCTTGTATTTTTCCAGCTGCGGCCCCTGAAGTGACGGGTTCTTCCTGTCGCCCCGGATGATCGCGAGGTTATGGTGTTCCATCTTCGGGCAGTTGTTGTAGAGATACTCGGTCAACTGCCAGATCTCATCCATATTCTCGCTCATCGCGACCGTATTGGCGTGGATTCGAAGCCTCGGATCTTCAGCCTGGAGCTCCGCGAGCATCTCGTAGGTCTCCATCGCCTTTTCAAACGAGCGAGGATTTCCCCGGAACTTATTGTGATACTCCGGCATGCCGTCCAGTGACAGCTCACAGACGAAAAGGTCCAGGGACTCGTTCTCGAGCACCTTTCGAAGCGCTTTCTCGGTTTTTGAAGTGAAGTAGCCGTTCGTCGGCACGTAGATGTTCTTCACCCCGTTGTTCTTGATGAACAATTCGCAGATCTCAGCGAAGTCCTTACGGATAAAGGGTTCGCCGCCGGACAGATTGAGATTCTCGAATTCATCAAGTTCGTTCGAGAGCTTCTCGAACTCTTCGTATGAAAGGTCGTCGCGCTGATTCAGGTTCTGCCAATAGAAGCAGTGCTCGCACGTCAGATTGCAGATCGAGTTGATGAACACGATCATAAACGGCGGCGTCTGCCTTTCTTTGTGGGACGCTGCCCTCATCGAGAGCCGCGTGTGTCTTCCAATTCGTGAAACTATTGACATTGTTACTACCTGCCTGATTAACGTGAAACTAGTACCGATCGAGCCCCGCCAGAGATTTCAGGTCGCGAATCCTCTGCCGGGCGAAAAGATATCCTCCAAAACTCCCTGCAAACAGCTTCCGCATACTTCCCGGATCCGAAAGGTAATAGGAATCGACCCTGCTTAGTTCAAGCGGATCGCTCCCCTTACTTACCCTGCCGAGACTGGTCGTGCACGCGGCGCCGAAGTGACTCTTGACCGCGTTCTTAACCGCTGCGTCGTACTTACCGAACGGGTAAGCGAATGAAACGGCCTTTCGATCCAGTTCTCTTTCTATCGCCTCTTTACAACCCCCGATCTCTTCATCGATGCGCGAGCCGGAGAGTTCCGCGAGGTTCAAATGCGATCGCGTGTGCCCCCCGAATTCGACTCCTTCTTCGGCGAGATCCCGGATCTCGTCCCAGCCCAGCAATTCCTGCCTCGGAAGTTCTTTCGGATTTCCCTTCCAGTCGTTGTGCTTCCCGCAGAAATCCGTCACAAGGAACACCGTTGCCTTGAATCCGAACTCCCTTAACACCGGGAACGCTTCGGTTCGGAAATTTCTGAAACCGTCGTCGAAAGTGATGACGACCGTTTTTTCAGTGCCGGCACTCGCCGGCTTCGATCCTTCGACGGATTCCGCCAGCGTCTTCGACTTATAGCCCTGTTCGGCCAGCACGGTCATCTGTCTTCGAAAGATATCCGGGCGCGTAGAGATCACGGACCCGCTGTCGTCGATCGAATGATACGTGATTATGACCGTTTCGCCGCCAGCCATTCGTTATATCGCCTGCCTCGATTCATCCGTTACCCGGGACAGCGGGACAATCTCTTCCTCTTCTCCCGTCTTTTCCTTCCGGACCTCTTCGATCAGCCCCAGGTACCTCTCCAGGTGGGCGTCCGCGTCCCAGTACTTTCTGTACGCTCGGTAACCTTTTTCGCCGAGTTCCCGCCTAAGAGCCGTGTCCGAAGCCAGTTTGTCCATCGCGGATTCCAGCTCCTCCTCGCTCCGGAAGACGAATCCGCCGCCGCTGTCTTCGACGACCTCGGGAAGAGCCCCCAGGTCATTCACGATCACCGGCGTTCTTCGGGAATAAGCCTCGATGATGATGATCCCGAAGGTCTCATAGCAGATCGACGGCACGATGACCGCAGATGCTCCGCTGTAGAGGTCTCGCAGCTTTGCCTGGTCTACCCTTCCGAGAAATCTGATGTTCCCACATCCGGAAGCCAATGCTTTCAGTTCGTCACCGAACTCGCCGTCCCCAGCGATCACAAGTTCCAGATCTTCTCGCCTCCTGAAAAGCGGGATAACGTTCTGGAGCCCTTTGATCTTCTCAAGCCTGCCGACAAACAAGAAGAAGGGCTTCTCCGGCTCTGGCCCGCTTTCGACCGCCTGCTTATCGCCATCCGCGTAAGGCGGAAGGAAATAGGGCATATGAACGATCGGTATGTCCAGACCGTCCTCAAGGTGCTTGCGCAGCGTAAAGCGGCTCGGCGAAAGAAATCGGTCGACCTTGCCAAGGTTCTCCTGCATAAGGTTGCCGAAGCGCCAAAGCTGCGGGGGCCTCTTTCCGCGCACCTGGCAACTAAGGCAGCTCTTCTCAGTGCAAACCTCGCGGTTGAATTTCCAAAGAACGTGCATCGGGCAGATCAGCCAGTGCTCGTGCGTGGTATAAAGTCGTATCGCATCCGGACTTCCATACGACAGCGCCGATATGCCTATCAGCGACATGTTGTTGAAGTGGATCACGTCGTAATCGCCGCTATCGAGCGCCGTTTTGAGGGCCTTCTTGAAAAAAGGCCTCCCGGTCTGCTGTGTGGCGAGAGGCGACAAAGGCCCTGCCGAACTCTTGAGCCCGACGACCCTGACACCGGGTTCGTTCGGAAACTCTCCGCCGGGCTTTGCCCCGTTCACCAGAATATACGCATCCTCGCAGTGGAAGACATCCACGCTGTGTCCCCGTTTTGCAAGCTCGTTGCTGAGGCGGTAGATGTGCATCCCGTCCCCGCCGAAACTGTACGGGGGATAGAATGTCGATACCATCGCTAATTTAAGGCGTTTAGCTTCCATTTAGGCTTTTACCGCCTCTTCAAAGACCCTGACCGTGTCCTCGGCCGCTTTCCGCCACCCAAAGTCCTTCGAGCGCCTAAGCCCGGCCTCACTCATCTCCTTTCGCAGCGAATCGGAGGAAAGCACCCTGGATGCCACTTCCGCAATGTCTCCCGGATCCCTTGGATCGAAGAACTTTCCCGCGTCCGAAATAACTTCAGGCAGCGAGCCCGTCCTGCTCGCCACGACCGGCGTCCCGCACGACATAGCCTCAACGGCTGGCAGCCCGAAACCCTCTTCGAGCGAGGGAAACGCCAAAAGCGAAGCGGCGTTATAGAGAAACGCAAGATCCTCGTCCGAAACGAAACCCGTGAAGACCACCTTATCCTCGATCCCGGCTTCGGCGATCTGTCTCTTGAGCGACGGATAAGCCGAGAAGAAGGGATCGTCCTTGTAGTCGCCGACGAGTATCAGTTTCACATCGTCGAGGCCCTGCCGCTCTGACATCTCTACGAACGCCTCCACGAGAGAGCCAAGGTTCTTGTGCGGGCTTATCCCGCCGACGTAAAGTAGAAATCGACTGCCCGGGAGCAGTCCGTACTTCGAAAGCACGCTTACCATATTCCCGTTGACGGGAAGCACACGGAAATCCCCCCTCGCCCCTTCGTTCACGACTCTCAATCGCGAATCCGGCAATCCGAAGTGCTCGCATATCCGTTCCCTTGAATAGTCGGAAACGGTCAGGACAATGTCCGATTGCTTTATCGCGAGGTTCAGCTTCAGATTCCAGAAATACCTGGACCTTCTGTTCGGGAAGATCAGGTGCGGATTCTTCTCCGCGATGACATCGTGCACGGTCACGACGACCCTTGACTTGTTGAAAATCGGGAAATACGAATAGACCGCTGGGAAAAAAAAGAGATCGAGCCGATGTCGGAATACCCTTCGGCTCATCGCCAGAACGTCGGAAACTGATCTTCGCCCGTCCGCGGACGCCGCTTCGATCTGAGACGCCGCTGTCGGAACCACCTCCACGACTGCGGCCTCCGGGAGCGGGAATGACTCTGCCGTTCTGCTGTCGATGAAGAATACGTACTCGTTGCGGTCGTCTACCTCAAGGAGGTTCCTGATCAGCTCACGGGTGAACCGACCGAATCCTCGCTTGTTGCCCCAACAGCTGGCATCTACCCCGATCCTCATAAAACTTCAATGAACATGGCGTGCATTCCGTTAGGAAAGACCCGGGCAGCGCGCACCTCCATTGAAGTGGAGGCGGGTCGATCAGCTGCGGTAACGAAGCGAGACCACCGCGTTATAAAGCCAGCCGATCACAATTCCGCCGACAAAGCCGATTATGAATCCGTAGACCGCGCCAACCAGGCTTCCTACGAAGGACACCGAGTATCCGATAAAGAAGTTGTCGAGCAGCCCCAGGTGCGGGCCGACAACGTCTCCTCCTTTCAAAACCAGCCAGTTGGTCGCTACGAAAATGGCCAGGGCGCCAAGAACCCCGAGTACAAGCCCAACGATCTTTCCATCAAGCTTCAGTACCGCGTGACGGATCAGTTCCTCGTCCTCGTCCACCGAATCACGCTTGGTAGCCTCGATCTGCTGCCTGAACAGGGCTTCCGCGTCGTCGTTTGTGCTCATATTTTTATGAGATCCTCTTGGGAACAAGCGGCTGGGTCGATGCGATCTTTGTCAGATCCTCCGCCTCTTCCCGCGACATCTCCTCGTGATATTCCTTATCGACGTTGACCTCCCAGACATCGTAATTCGCGCCAAGGATGTTCCTCACAGCAAGCATCGCAGTCAGCATCGAATGGTCCTGGTTATTATATTTGTGCATTCCATTCCTGCCAACAAGGTGCATGTTCGGAACTCTCGTAAGGAACTCCCTGATGACGTTCACAGCGTCCTGGTAAACGCCGTCATACACGGGATACGCCTTCGGCATTCTCACTACCGAACCGTCTTCGACATCTTCCGCCGCCACAAGGCCGAGCGTCTCAAGCTCCCGTTTCGCCTGTTCGATAAGATCCTTGTCGTCCTTCGTCCAAAGGCCGTCACCTTCAAAACAGAAATACTCAAGTCCGAGACAGGTCTTGCTCGGATCCGGAACCATATGCGGACTCCAGTTCTTGAAGTTCTGGATCCGGCCGACCTGAACGCTGGAGTCGTGGATGTAGATCCAATTGTCGGAAAAAAGCTTGGGCTTGTTTACGATCAGGGAGACGGTAAGGAAGTCCCTGTAACCCAGCGCGTCAGCAGCCTCAAGCACTTCGTCGGGAGGAGGCGGGTCAAGCTTCTTGACCAGCTCCCGCATCGGCATGCTGCTGATAAAGTCTGTTCCCTCTATCCTTTCCGATGTGGTCCCGTCACCGTACTGAAGCGCGGTGATTCTGCCCTCTTCCCAGAAGATCTTCTCGACGTTAGCCTTCATATGAAGTTCGCTTCCGTGCTCCTGGATCTTCTCTGCGACAATTTCCCACATCTGCCCGGGCCCTTTCTCCGGATAGTCGAACGCGTCGATCAATGTCGTGATGACCTCACTCTTAGATTTCGGCGCCTTGGAGAGGATTGCGTTCTTGATCGTAGCGATCAGCGAAAGCCCCTTGATCCGCTGGGCTGCCCAATCCGCCGAGATCTCCTCGCATGGAATTCCCCAAACCTTCTCCGTATAGGTCTTGAAGAACGTGTCATACAGCCGTCTTCCGAACCTGTTGCATATCCAGTCTTCGAAGCTCTTTTCCGGCTTCACCGGGAAAACCTGGGCTTTCATATAACTGGTCATCATCAGAAAGCTGTTCAGCAGTCCCAGTCCCATCAACGCATTACCCGCCTTGAGGGGATAGAAAAAGAACTTCTTTTTGTAATAAATCCTCGAGAGCCTGGAACGTCGGAGAAACTTCTCTTCGCCCATTACTTCGCGCCACATGTCGTCGACCACCTTCACTTTTGTGAAGAAACGGTGTCCGCCGATGTCAAAAAGAAAACCCTTGTAGTTAACTGTGCGGGATATGCCTCCGACCACGGTGTCCTTTTCGAGCACGACCGATCTCACCTTCTCTTTGCAGAGTTCGTACGCGGCGGTGAGACCCGCCGGTCCGCCGCCGATGATCACGACCTTCTTTTCGGCGTTGTTGCCCTTTTTACTGCTGTTCTGAATTTGCTGCATCAGATTGGTTTAAGGATTATCGATAAAGTCCCTTACGGCGGTCATTCGTCCCCGCAATTTGAACATGTTCAAGTAGATCCTGACTATGAGATTTCGAAGGCCCGCGCCTATCCATCCAATGACGAAACCGGTTCCAAATCCCCACGCAAAACCGATCAGACTTCCGACAGGCGTTACTTCGTAGCCGATGAAATACTGGTCGAGAAGCCCGAGTGTTGGCCCGACCACGTCTCCGCCTTTCCACAGAAGCACGATCGTAGCGAAGAAAATACCGAATCCCAGGACCGTCCCGATCGCGACGCCTAAAGCGATCGCATCAACTTTCGCAAGCGACTGAACGATCAGTTCGTCCACTCCACCTCTTGTGCGCGGCTCATAGTTACTTTTGTTTGAAGATCCCATATCTGCTCCGGAGCCTGCAGGTCAATAACCGAGCGCCGTTTGTGTTGCTTTCACACATTCAATCAAAATAGTTATATTAGCCCAGACCAAATACATCTGCATCGGATGAATCAACTGTTTCGACTAGGCTGTTTGTCCTATACGCGCAGCCCATATTACACCAATAGTCGTCTCCGCCCGCATTTATCGCGATCCCCACGTTAACCTCCGACCCGCATTCGAAAGTGCCCCGATCTGCGCACACGGGCATTTCAAGCGGGCCTGACATTTGTTACCTTTGCACAATGCGGTACACTGCTCGCCTTACTCGACGCGGCGGTTACTGCTTTCCTTCCGTTGGCAGTGTGTCAGAGTCAAAGTTCGAATCACCCGTAAGTTTTAGGTTTCTAGCAATTATCGGTTCGTTTTGCGCTTCGCTTAAATGCAGGAAAGGGACACATCCGAGGACGAAATGCTCGATCCTGTCGAGACCGAGGCTGATATTGTTGACGAGATAAGGCTCTCCGTGATTA
>JAGFIQ010000178.1 GCA_024103495.1 Aridibacter famidurans | reverse complement strand
CGGAACGCACGCGTCCCGCGTGCAATGAGCGAAGCGAAAACCAACGCGGGATCATGTCGCCGCTACGCGGCTTGTTGTTCTTAGGGCCGCCCGCACCGTGGACTGCGCCCTTCGGGCTTGTCCACGGCTAAATGCACATGACCGCTACGCGGTCGACAACTCAGCGAACTCAGCGAACTTTGCCAACTCACCTAGCTCAGCCAACTCAACCAACTCGGTCAACTAAGAAACCGCTCCCCGGTCATTTCTTCGGATACTTTCCAGAGCCGTTCTGCGATCGCGTCATCTTTTGCAAGGTCGTTCGGTTCAACCCTGACGGGGTAGCCCCACATTTCCCTGATCCCGTCCGGACCGAAGTACTCGCCGTTCTCGGCGTCTTCTTCCACGGCCGCGCGAAGTGTCGGCAAGGCGCCTCTGTCCACCGACATCGCCAGGAATCCGTTCAGAAAGTTCGCGATCCCAGAGTTACGTTGAAGGTCGGTTGCGGTCCATCCCGGATGGGCGGCCGTTATTTTTACACCTTCTCCCCTGGATTCAGTCCTGCTCGCCAACTCGCGCGTAAAATAGAGATTGGCGATCTTGCTGTCGCCATAAGCGGTCCAGGCCGAGTAATCTCGTTTTTCCCAGTTGAGGTCTTCGAAGTCCAACTTACCCATCCTATGCGCGCCACTCGAGACATTCACGATTCTCGATCCGTCGGTGCGCTTCAGCAGATCGAAGAGCCGGGCGGTCAGAACAAAATGTCCAAGATGATTCGTGCCGAACTGCAGCTCGAAACCGTCCTTTGTCTTTGAATACGGAGGCACCATCACACCGGCGTTGTTGATCAGCAAATCCAGCCTTTGAAATCCTGCTTTGAAGTCATCGGCGAATCTTCTTACGGACGAGAGGTCGGCAAGGTCGAGTTCCATCAGATGGAGCCTTGCATTAGGATACTTCTTCAGGATCCGCTGTTTCGCACCTTCGCCCTTTTCAAGGTTGCGTACGGCGATGACGACCTCGGCTCCCTTTCCTGCAAGCACCTTCGCTGCCTCTTCACCGATACCACTGCTCGATCCGGTCACTATTGCCACCCGGCCTTCTTGTGAAGGTACTTCCTTTGCTGTCCATTTCTTGGTCATTTCTTCGTTTCCTTTTCTTTTGGGACTTTCGGGGCTGTCTCAAGAGTGCTCTTAGGGATCTCTTCGGTCTTATCTGAGTCGACTATCGTCGGAAAATGACCATCAGTTGCCCCCCGCTTCAGCGGGGGGACCGAAAGCGCCAATAGATTATTTCGCCGGCTTCAGCCGGCTATCTCGGGGTTAAAGCCCCATACACACCTTTCCGCAGCCGCCCCCCCCCGCTGAAGCGGGGGGCAACTGATAGCTTCTCAGAACCCGCCGGGTGAAATTCTCGAGCTTTGAAAAAAGAAGAGACTTCCTTTTGCGACAGCCCCTGATCTCGTCTTGGCGACCGTGTACCGTGGGTGGCGCCCTTCGGGCTTGTCCACGGTTAAATGCACATGACCGCTACGCGGTCAACAACTCAGCGAACTTTGCCAACTCGGCCAACTCGGCCAACTCGGCCAACTCAGCCAACTCTACTCCGTCACCGCGTCCCAGGCGATCTCATAGACCTTTTCGAGAAGTTCGCGGCCGAAGACCAGGTTCTCGCTGTTGCGGTTTCTGACGAGCCCGATCACGGGAAAGAAGGCGAAAGCAGAGAAAACCGCGAGCGGGATGTCCTTGAACACGCCTGCCCGTTTGCCGCGCTCGAACAGTTCGATCAGAGGCCCGTAATATCCTTCGCCTTCGTCCCGGCTCAAACGGTTCACGAGAGGTGAGTTCGCGAACTGTTCGCCGAACGCGAAATCCACAGGGTTCTCGACCGCGTACCCGTAGAAATTGAACCAGACCTTCCGGAACTCTTCCTCGATCTCGCCGCCTTCGTCCAGGTCTTGCATCATCGCGCTGCTCATCGCGCGTTTCACTTTCAGATAGATCTCATTGAGCAGATCTTCCTTGTTCTCGAAATAGACGTAGATCGTCGCCGGAGAGACTCCCGCCTCTTTGCCGATCTTCGCTATTGATGTGTCTTCAAACCCGTCCCTTTGGATCACGTCAATCGCGGCACGGCATATCGCTTCCTTCTTGTTCTCGTCCTTTGTCCTCATTCGGCTACGAATAATAACTAAGCGTTCGTTTATGTAAAGTAAATGAACATTCGTTTATTGTCAAGTGGGAGGTCAGAAGTCAGGAGTCAGATGGCGGATACAGGAGTCGAGAGTCAGAGGTCGGGAGGCGGGAAGAAGCCGACCGCGTAGCGGTCACGTGAGTTTAGCCGTGGGTAAGCCCGAAGGGCGCCACCCACGGTACGGGAGCGCCCAAGATTATCCAGCCGCGTAGCGGCGACATCTTTTGTCGTTAGTACTCGCTTCGCTCCTTGCACACAGGACGCGTGCGTTCCGTTGAGCGCGAAGCGGAACGTGGAGTGGAGCGATACTCCGCGCGTTCGCGCGGCGCAAACTGAAGTTCACGTTACCTCGGCGCAAGCCGGATACCGAACCGGTCAGCCCCCGAGAATATCTTTCGAGGAGAATTTCTTCGCCGCCTGCGCCTTCAGCTTCTCTTCTGCGGCACGAGAGATCGAGACATACTGAAGCTGAAGATCGTGCAGGACGGTGTCGAATAAACGACGCTCCTGATCCGTAAGATTGTCCTTTGTCTTGTCGCGAAGCATGAGCAGGATGTCGACCCAGTAGCGGCCTCCGTCCAGATCGACCGACTTCTGCCCCGTTACCGGATGCGGGATCGCGCCGAGCGCGGCAGCAGCATTGGTAACCAAAGTTGAAAGGAAGTTTACGAAGCTCGCCGGATTCTCTTCATCAAGATCCGCTTCCTCCAATTCTTCCGCGGGGGCCGTCGCAGCCGAAGCTGTCGAACCGACAGGCTCGGGTTCCGTGATCACCGTCGACGACGCCGGTTCCGGTTCAGGCCGCTCCGGTTCTTTTTCGATCGTTACCCCTTCTCTTACAGATCCGTCCGGATTGAACTTGCGTCTGTCTGTTACCTTTAGTTCGGGTTCTTCTTCCTGATTCGGGTCCTGGTTTCCAATCATCGCCTTTTTGATACTCCGCCTTTTGAACTATAGTCAGATACTAGCACTTTGAGATTCCGGATTTCAAAAAATGCGCCGCCGCCACACCGCTATTCCGTTTGTACAGTGGCGTTTGGCATTACCTTCTATGTCTGAGGAATTCGACAAACTGGTTGGTGTTATGGAGCGCCTGCGAGCGCCCGGCGGATGCCCCTGGGACAGGGAACAGACCTACGGATCGCTCGCACGGTATCTTCTTGAAGAAACGTACGAAACATTCGACGCGATCCAGGAAGCTGAAGCGACCGGCGACACGAACGAGCTTGTCGAAGAGCTCGGCGATGTCCTGCTCCAGGTCGTCTTCCACTCGACGATCGCGAAAGAGAGAGGAGATTTTACGATTGCCGACGTCGCGGAGAGAGTCGCGGAAAAGTTGATCCTTCGGCATCCGCACGTATTCGAGGACAAGACACTCCACACCGCCGACGATGTACTGAACAACTGGGACGAGCTAAAGAAGGAAGAGCGAAAGCGGTCGGGAAAAGAGGAGAAGGCAAAGGAATCGATACTCGATGACGTGACCGTTCATTTTCCCGCGCTGATCGAAGGCCTTAAATTGACGAGCAAGGCGGCAAAGGTCGGGTTCGACTGGGAGAACGCGGATCAGGTGCTTGAAAAGCTCGACGAGGAACTGGCGGAACTGCATACGGCGGTGGAAAGAGGCGGGAGCGAAGATGTCGAGGAAGAGATCGGCGATCTTCTGTTCGTGCTCGTAAACCTCGCCAGGAAGCTGGACGTCGAGCCCGAAACGGCTTTGAAGAAGACCAACCGAAAATTCCGCAAGCGGTTCGCTTTCATCGAAAAGGAGCTTCGGGAAGGCGGCCGGAAACCCGAGGAATCCTCCCTCGAGGAGCTTGACGAACTCTGGAACAAAGCGAAATCGGCTTCCTGACCCTCATTCCTCAGGAGAAAGCGCATCCGCGATCAGACGCCTGGTCATTGCATAGATTTCCGGGTCCGAAGATGCTCTCGGCCCGGCGATGTTCATGACACGGCTTCCGTTCCTTGCAAGCCAGTCGCGCAAACGAATCACGGCTTCTTCAAGGGTTTCAGAGCTAAGGTCGATGTGGATCGCCGGTTTCCCGTACTGCCTGGCGATCTCAAGCGTCAGAAGCGATCCGCCCGTCAGCTCCCCTTGGCTTACGATCACCGTGCAGTCCGAATCCCGGACATTCAATGCGGTTCTTTCCGGGTAGTGTGCCGAATCGGTTTCGCGAAGCGATGAGTACGATTCGGGTATCGCACCGTCTTCCGCCAGCCTGCCTCTCGGCACCCAGCCGCCGGTCTCGAGCCCCAGCTCGATCGCCGCATCCAGTCCCGCGCGGTCTGCGCCGGTTTGTCCTCCGGACACGACCTTTTCGACTCTGAGCGGCATCGGGAAAATCCCCTAATTGTTCATTCTGGAACGGGAATCGACCTCGATCTCATTCGGATCGGGCTCGGCGGGAACCTCGACCATCAATTTCTTCCTGCCGGTGCCGATCGACTCGATCACCTCTCCCGCGGACCCCATCTGCACCTTCGAAGAAAGCACCCGAGATACCCTTTGCGGGAGGAACTTCGGAGCAATCGATGCGACCGAAGCAGTAAGCGCGACAATGTCACCGCCTCCGCGCCAGTGCTCGCGGATGACGCTCTCTTCCGTGTAGTTGAGAAGCCTGAGCAAAGTGAGAGAGATCAGGTAGATGTCGTCAACCTGGCCAATGAAAGGGAATATGTCCGGGATAAGGTCGATAGGCGAGATCGCATAAACGATGGATGCCGCGAACAGCGCCTTCTCGGCGATCGGGACGCGCTTATCCACGAGCAGACTTCCGCAAAGCATCACCATATTCGGAAGGAACATAAGGAAGTTCTTCATTCGTCCCTTCGACTCTTTCTTCTCTTTCCGGCGCGAAACCGCCCGATTCTTTGCCATAAGACTTCTCTCCCGGACCCTTGTGTATCGAGTGTTTTCGAGTCTAATCCCCGTTCTCCGGCGGCGCAAGTCCGGTCTCGCCCGCGTTTGTCATTCCATTCGAATCGGTTATCATTTTCGGGTCCTGAGATAACCCGGCCCGATAACCCGATGCCTCTCGACATACGAGAAACGGGAGCTTCGTGATTCGACAATGATCCTCCAGACAATACGGGAGCGAGCCTCCTACGACAAAAAGCACATAATCCTGCCCGAGGGCGAGGACCCCCGCGTCGTGGCGGCGGCGGAAATGTGCGTTCGCGACCGCATCGCCAAGATCACCTTGATAGGCGACGAAGATAAGGTCCGTGCGGCGGCCTCTGCGGCCGGCGCGAACCTGAACGGCGTGGAAATCCTAGATCACCTGCGGTCCCGCGAGAAGGGCCGGATCGCGATGCTTTTCCACGAGCTCCGCAGGGCGAAGGGGGTGACGCTCGAAGAAGCGGGACGTACGGTAGGCGACCCTCTCTTTTACGGAGATCTCCTTGTCCATCTGGGCCAGGCGGACGGTTCCGTGGCGGGAGCGGTGAACTCGACGGCGCACACGGTGCGAGCCGCGCTTCAGTGCGTCGGCGCGAGACCCGGATTCAAAACGGTCTCGTCGTTCTTTCTTATGACGGTTCCGAACCGGGAATTCGGACACGATGGAACAATGGTCTACGCGGACTGCGGAGTGGTGATCGATCCGGACGCGAACCAGCTTGCCGAGATCGCGATCGCTTCAGCGGATTCGTTCCGCGCGCTTGTCGGCGCCGAACCGAGGGTCGCGATGCTTTCTTTTTCGACCAAAGGAAGCGCGAGACACGCCCTTGCCGATAAGGTGATCGAGGCGACAAAAACCGTGAAAGCGCGGGTGCCTGAGTTGATCGTTGATGGAGAGCTTCAGGCGGATGCGGCGCTTGTCCCATCGGTCGGAGAATCGAAGGCACCGGGTTCGAGCGTCGCGGGACGCGCGAACGTGCTGATCTTCCCGGACCTCAACGCCGGAAACATCGCGTACAAGCTCACGCAAAGGCTGACCGGCGGTACGGCGATCGGGCCGATCCTGCAAGGGCTCGACCGGCCCTGCAACGACCTCTCACGCGGCTGCTCGGCTGAGGACATCGTTAACGCGGTCGCGATCACTGCCGTCCAGGCGCAAGCAAGAAAGAACTGATAGAAGTATCCTTCGTGTCAGTAGCCCAAGCGTCAGCGCGGGCGTAGACTCGCGGCGTAGTTGAGTTACGCCCTCCCTTACGGTCGGGCTACGGACACTACGTGTGTCGGTCAAGGGCAGGGACGAGCCCCGCCCCTACAATAGAGATATGAAGTTGACCTTCCTCGGTACCGGGACATCGACGGGCGTGCCTTCGATCGGGTGCGGCTGCGAGACGTGTCTGTCCGAGGACCCAAGGGACAAGCGCTTGCGGGTCTCTGTCCTTATCGAACACGCCGGAGCCAGGGTGCTTGTCGATACGTCTATCGATTTCCGCCAGCAGGCGCTGCGTGCCGGGATCAAAAAACTGGATGCGGTCCTTATCACCCATTGCCACGTCGATCACGTATTCGGGCTCGACGACATACGGCCACTGAACTTCAGGTACGGCGCGATGGGTGTCTACGCGAACGAGATCGCCTGGAAGGACCTTCGCAGGATCTTTCAATACATCTTCGAGCCTACACACTTTGGAGGCGGGCTGCCCCAGCTGATCCCGCACACGGTCGTGAGGAGCTCGCCCTTCAGCATCGCAGACGGACTCGAGGTCACTCCGATCGAGGTCATTCACGGAAAACTTCCCGTGATCGCTTATCGTTTCAACAATTTTGCATACGCGACCGACCTGAAAACAATTCCCGATGAGTCGATGGATCTGCTCAGGGACCTGGATGTGCTCGCGCTTGATTGCGTCAGGATCAAGCCGCATTCTACACATCTGTGCCTTGACGAAGCGCTGGAATATATCGCGGAACTGAAGCCCAGGCGTGCGTACCTGACGCACTTGAACCACGACATCATGCACGAAAGAGACTCGAGGCTGCTGCCGGAGAATGTCGAATTCGCGTATGACGGACTGGTGGTTGAAGACTTGGATTAGCCACGAATTACGCGAATTTCACTAATTCTGCGAGTATCAGAATTCAGAGATTCACGGAAGATTCAGGTCGTAAGCGCCCGGATCTCCAGTTCGCGAAATTCGTGTAATGTAATTCGTGGCTAATACTTTCAAATGCAGATATTTCACGGAACAGAGAATGCCAGCATCGCACGTCCGAGCGTGCTCACGCTCGGCGTGTTTGACGGCCTGCACCTGGGCCATCAGGCGATCATGAGGACCGTCGTCGATCGCGCTTCGTCGGCTGAAGCTGTCCCGACCGTGATCACCTTCGATCCGCATCCGCGAGCAGTCCTGCATCCTGAATCCGCTCCGCCCCTTCTTCAGACCCTCGATCAGAGGCTTTCCAATTTCAATGTGCTCGGTATCGAACAGGCGATCGTGATCCGTTTTACAAGTGAGTTTGCCGATCAGGAGGCCGAAGAGTTTCTGCGGGACATCGTCCACGAAAGGCTTCAGGCAAAAGAGATCTATCTTGGGCACGGATTCGCTTTCGGAAAGGGCCGTCGGGGAGACATCGAGCTTCTCCGGAAGATGAGCAGCGAACTTGGCTTCACGGCAGATGAAGTGCCCGAGGTCAGGCTTCGAGGCATAAGAATATCGTCGTCGAGGATCCGCGAACTTCTGAGGGAAGGCAAAGTGAACCTCGCGCGGCGAATGCTCGGCCGGCCGTACGGCATCGAGGGCGTCATCATACGCGGCGACCGCCGGGGCCACACGATCGGCTTCCCCACCGCAAACCTCAAGCCCGAAAATCGCGTCGTTCCGAAGTACGGCGTGTACGCGACAGCGACACTTATCGAAGGCGTCTGGAAGAAAGGCGTCACGAACATCGGCGTCCGTCCTACCTTTGAATCCGATTCGGAACCTTCCATCGAAACTCACATCTTCGACTTCGACGGCGATCTTTACGGTTCGGTCCTTCGGGTCCGGTTCCTTCACCGGATACGACCTGAGAAGAAATTCTCCGGGATCGACGAATTGAAGGCACAGATCGAACGCGACGTCGAGACGGCGAAGAGATTTTTCTCTCGCAAGGGCGTCGAGAGCAGTCTGGAACTGGGGTGATTAATCAAACGGAGCGCACCCGTCCCGCGTGCATTGAGCGAAGCGAATGCGTTTGGGAATCTTCCGATTATGTCGCCGCTAAAGCGGCTAGGTACTGTTTTGGCCCGCCTACCGTGGGCTGCGCCCTTCGGGCTTGCCCACGGCTAAACGCATATCACCGCTACGCGGTCGAAGGAGTGCACGCGGGACGCGTGCGTTCCGTTTGAGACCTCATATTATTCATTCCCGAATGATATCCTTTGTCATATGCCAGAGAACGAACAGCTTGCGGTGATAGACGACCGGACGACCGATATCTTGAAGTCCGGCGACGACGTGTCCGGGAACGGGCACGGCCGTGAGCTTGTACCTACCGGAAAGCTCCCGATCGCTAGATACGTTTCGAATGAAGACCTGATCGCGGAAGAAAAGGAGCTGATCCGGTCGGAGAAAACGATTGAGAAGTCGTATCACGGATGGCGGGGATGGTTCCGCTTGGCGAAGGTCTCCAGAGTTATCGGGATGCTTTCTCTTTACCTGTATCTCGACCAATACGACATCCATCGTGAAAGACACCTGCGCCGGAAGGAGTTCAGGCTCGAACAGGCGCGAAAACTGGGGTCGATGGCCGTGATCGGCGAATGGTTCTATTCCGTGCGGCTCGCGTTCTTTCATTTGCTCCTCTTGATCCTGAAGGTGATCTTCGTCGGTTCGGAAGACAACAAGGAACTGAACCAGGAAAGGCAGGCTGTCTGGCTGAAAGAGAAGATAATCGGGCTCGGGCCGACCTTTATCAAGATGGGGCAGGCGATGGGCACCCGGGCCGACCTCCTGCCGCTTCCGTTCGTCAAAGAGCTTGGAACACTTGTCGACAGCGTGCCTCCATTCCCGAACGAAGTAGCCTTCGCGAGGATCGAGATGGAGCTCGGCCGCAAGATCCACGAGACCTATGCCGAATTCGAATTGACCCCCGTCGCAGCCGCTTCGCTCGGCCAGGTCTACAGGGCGCGGCTTCATTCCGGCGAAGAGGTCGCGGTCAAGGTCCAGCGTCCGAACCTTGCCGGAATCATCAAGGGCGATGTCGAGATCCTTCGGAAGATAGCGAAGTTCGCGGAGCGATTTCCGTCTTTGAACGAGAATGCGGACTGGGCGGGAATGCTCGCCGAGTTCGACGAGACGATACACGAGGAGATGGACTACGTTGCGGAAGGCCGCAATGCCGAACGTTTCCGCGAGAATTTTCAGAACTGGTCGAACATACACGTTCCGGAGATCCACTGGGAAGCAACGACCCACAAGGTCATCACGATGGAGTACATCCACGGGACAAAGGTGGTCGATCTTGAGGCGCTTCGAGCGAGGAAGGTGGCGCCGGAGAAGGTAAACCGGCTCTTGATCAGGACATATTTGAAGCAGCTGCTCGAGGATGGTTTTTTCCACGCCGACCCGCATCCCGGGAACCTTCTCGTGATGCCGGACGGAAGGCTTGCTTTCTTCGACTTCGGAATGGTCGGCAGGATCACGCCGAAGCTGCAGGCAAAGATGATCGACGCCTTCTTCCACGTCGTCGGCAAAGATCCGGACGGCATCGCGCAGGACCTGATCGAACTAGATTTCCTGAAGCCGGGCGCCGATCCGGAAACGGTAAGACCCGTCGTACGCAGGATGTTCGAGTTCCACCTTGACCTGAAGCTGAAAGATGTGAATTTCAAGGAGCTGACCTACGACCTTGCGGACGTGATGTACGATTATCCGTTTAGGCTCCCGTCCAATTTTACTTATATAATGCGCGCGCTTATGACCTTGGAAGGCATCGGGATCATCACCGATCCGGAATTCAATTTCTTCCTGACGGCAAAGCCCTATGCGAAGGAATTCATGCTTCGGCGCGAGGGGCGCGATCTTCGGAAGATGTTCGTCGACAAGCTTCTCGGAAGAGGCGAGGACGAACCGATTGACTGGAACCGCACGTGGAAGCTGGCGAAACTCGCCGCGAAGACCGTACTGAAGCCCGGGAATTGATGTTCCCGACGCTTGTTCTGAAAACACACATATGATTTCAAAGGTTGTTGGGAGACCGGTCATAGCCGTCTCTTCCGCCGTTTTGCTCGCGACAATTCTTGCGGGCAGCATTTTCGCAATGGACGATTACAAGCCGCGTACGAAGGTCCGGCACATTGCCTCGGACTTCGAGGTCGGCGAATTGGACGACCCGCGTTGGAGCTCCGCGAAGGTCGTGAAGGTCAAGGATTACTGGTCCGGAAAAAAGGCGCCGAAAGGGCGCCGCTTCGAAGCGAGATTGCTTTGGTCCGACGCGTATTTGTACGTGAGGTTCGAGGCCGCGCAGTCCGAGCCGGTCGTCGCGAACGGATCTCCCGATCTGACCCGCGAAGCGGAAAAGCTTTGGGAGCGCGACGTCTGCGAGATCTTCATCGCGCCGGACAGGGTGAACTTCAGGTATTATTTCGAATTCGAGGTCGCTCCGACCGGCGAATGGCTCGATCTGAAGATCCACCAGAAGCCGGACGAAAGGATCACGGACTGGGAGTACTCTTCGGGAATGAAGACCGCGGCGAGGATCGAAAAAGAAAGTGTCGTGATGGCAATAAAGGTTCCCTGGAGCTCGATGGGTGCGATACCGTCCGAAGGAGATGTTTGGGTCGGAAACCTGTTCCGCGCGGTCGGATCGGGCGAGTCACGCGGATACCTCGCTTGGAGTCCTACATTGACTCCCGAGCCGAACTTTCATCGTCCGGACATGTTCGGGGAGTTCGAGTTCGTGGGTCAGTAGCCAGGAGAGCAGAAACAGGATCGACAGGATGATAAAGGTAAAGAACGGCTTTCTTTATGCGGGGACGATCTTCGGTTGAACTCTCAAATGCGAAAATCTCTTCTCTCTTGACTGCTGCTTGCTGGCCGGATTCTGCGGCGGCGGTCTTTGGGCCTAATCATTTCTATCCTGTGTATCTTGTTTAGCTCTTCTTCCCGGTCAGGTGATACATGCAGTTCGCCCTTCTCACATTTCTAGGCTTCGCCGGTTTGGAGGCGTTTTCTTACGTCGTCCATCGGTGGCTGTTCCACGGGGTCCTGTGGAGGATCCACAAGACCCACCACTTCCCCCGCAAAGGCGCGTTCGAGGTCAATGATCTTTTCTCGGTGCTATTCGGGAGTGTTTCGGTCGCTTTGATGGTCTTCGCGGAGCATCCGCTTTGGGAATCCGTCGCTTTCCCTGTCGGGCTCGGGATCGCGATCTACGGCGTGCTTTACTTCATTGTCCACGACCTGTTCACGCACAGGCGCTTCCTTCCGTTTGCCTCACGCAACGGTGCACTTCTGTCTATCCGGGGGGCGCACCAAACCCATCACCAGACTGTCGAGAAAGACGGCCAGGAGCCGTTCGGATTGTTTGTTTACAATTACCGGCGTTTCGGGGGAAGGGGTTAGTTCAGTTCATCGGCGTTTACGCCGGGCGGAACGATCCAGACACGGGTCCGGATATCCTTTTCCACTCCGCCGTTCGCGAACACCATTCTCGCAAGATCCGGACTACCTGAAGCCCGGGCAGCGAGGTCCTTGATCTCGGCGTCACGCTTTCTGACCGCGTCTGCGGCTCCGTAGGTAATGATCTTTGCCGATGTGGTGGGATTTCGACGGAGAGCATCGACAAGTGCGGCGATCCTCCGCTCGAGAAGTTTGTCCTTCACTTTCCCGAACTCGTCAAAGAAGATCGCGTAGGGTTTAACGTCACCGTATGGCGCGGCGAGCGAGACCGTTCCGTTGCAGACTTCATCGATTCCCGAAACATTCACCGTAACGTTCGGCTTGCCGGAAACCGTTACGCTGATCTCATTCGTACCCTGTCCGGAAACGATCTCACCGTTGTCGAGCGACCATTCGTATCCGATCTTCTTGCTGTCAAAATCGCCCGTGATCAGTGCGGTAAAGATCGCGTTGTCGCCGTCCTTCACAGCGACAAGTGGGCCGGCGATCACGATTGCGGGACAGTCCTCGTTGCTCGTGACTACCTGGCCGGCACAAAGCGAAGCAAAAAGCAGGATAACCGGAAAAACAATTGGTCTTACGTTCATTTCTTTTCTTTTCCGATCCGGATCGCGATGGCTGACCGGACTCAGGGATGGGTAGGTTCGTCGCAGCCAATATACAACTATCGACCGAAAATTGCACATTTCTTCAAGTCTGTGAACTTTCCGAGATTTTTTTTCGCGATGAAACTTGTTTCATCCTTGCAACGCCATGCAACTTATGCTAGTCTACCTCTTGCCTTGGGAGAAAGGTTTTTAGCGGGAACTGAAGACGTGGATTCCTCGGTAACGGTCTTGTGAACGGACCGTGGTTTTGCTGGGGCAAAGGCAAAACAAGCAAGCGGGTAAGAAAGGTCGGAAGCGGGAACTTCCGGCCTTTCGCCTTTTTGGAGTCAAGGCTTTTCGGGAACGAACCGGGAGATCGCGATGGGAATAGGTTCCGAACTCCAGGCGTTCCCGTAAACCAGAGCGTTTAATCGAACAACGTCCGCCTCGGCTTCTTGGAGCATTGCGTCGGGCGGAAGGTCTTCCCGGCGCTCGTAGCAGGCGTGGTGAATGCAGGGCAGGGGCTTCGCCTCGTTGTGAACCAGGCATCCCGAATCCTTTTCGTACAACGGGCAGGAATAGAACCCCCTCGTTTCGCTGAGCCTTTGAGTTGAGGAATAGTTCCGTTCCAAAACTCGGGCTCGCGTCTCCGGCGTAAGTTTTTCCATCGCCCGATTTATTGCCTCGGCTTCAAGCCTCGTTACGCGTACGTTCACGAAGTGCTCGTCCGTACAACACGATCCGCGGACTTCACAGGTCGCGCAGTCCTTCGCAAGCACCTCGAATTCCTTCGTGATCTTGGACCTGAATCTTTCTCGAATCCTGTCAGTCGCAAGCAGCGCTCTTGAAAGGCTAAGTACTTTCATAGGCTTCTTTTATGGGGTTATTCCACACGCAAAAAAGTATTGACTGCGAATCTCCACCGTTCTATAGTCCATCATTCGCTTCACGAGTTAGGGGGCTTGTAGTCGCATTTTGAATCCAGATCTGTCTGATTCGCACGCGCGGCTTCTGCTTCTTGTCTCTGAACCCTGGGCGATGCTTTTGAATTCCAAACTCGAATTCTGGAGTGCAATAAAATGAGGGTTCGCATCTATAGTACGATGCCGTCAGATCTTACCTCGAATTCTCGCCTTGTCGAAGAGATTCGAAGCGGAGGCAAGTTCCTACCCGGCGCCTGGACAGAACGAGATCCTTACGACGTAGCCGGTCTGACTTTTCTACTTGGTGGACGAAACAGCATCGCTTCGATACTGAACAAGTCTCCTGCAGGTTCATTCACAGGTAACAAACTGATCGTAAGGATCGGTACCGAATTCACAGCGTTGAAGAGATATACGATCATCGCGATCTTCTCGGCCTACAACTCCCACTTTGTTGATAAGAACAAGGAATTCTGGCCGACGCTATTGGTTAGTAACCAAGACTACGGCAGTATCACGTTCAAGTCGATCGCCGAAAAGCTTGCGAGCGACGACGCGAAGGTGATGAATGCTGTCGTAAACAATGTCATGGGCAAATAGAAGGCACCTTTTCTGAGTTGTTCGACGTTGGTGAGAGTCAATACCGTGTTCCAAGTGCCGTGTTCGTCTTTTCGAACACGGCTCCAGTATTGTTAGAATTAGGAAATCCCGAATGGTCAGACCGCCGGAGTTCGATACCGTTGGTGTCCTTTTCCCGCTTGTCGCTCTGTGAGACCATCGTCTCAAAGTTGCGACCGGGATTAGAGGCGTTTAGATCATTCAGCCGTAGTGAAGCGTCTTGGACCGACGTTGGCATCCCGGGCGCTTATGAACTGAATAACACTCAAACGCGCGAGAGACGTGCGTGAAATAGCTCAAGAAGAGGATTACGAAAGAATGCTTAATGTAGGTGACAAAGCGCCGGCCTTTTCGGCGAAAGACCAGGACGGAAACACGGTGAAACTATCGGATCTGAAGGGTAAGAAAATAGCGCTCTATTTCTACCCGAAAGACGACACGCCCGGATGCACCAAGCAAGCGTGCTCGATCAGGGATGGTTACAAGGACCTGAAGAAAGCCGGAATCACAGTGATCGGCGTCTCGACGGACGACAAACAATCGCACCAGGATTTCATAAAGAAGTACAAACTGCCATTTACTCTTCTCGCCGACACCAACAAGAAGGTTGTTGAAAAGTATGGCGTATACGGAGAAAGGAATCTATACGGCAACAAGTTCATGGGAGTAAAGAGGACCACTTTCCTGATCGACAAAGAAGGCAAGATCGTCAAGATCTTCAAGCGTGTGAAGGTTGACGAGCACGCAGACGAGATCCTCAAAGCATTCGGAAGCTGAACCTCGGACGGACCGTGTCTTGGTCCGGAACACTTATGAATAAGAGAAGCCCGCGGCCTGTCTCCCAGGCAGCCAGCGGGCTTTGTTTTTGTAGCAAGAACTTTGAAGAGAACAAGGAGGAATTGTGAAAAAACGTTTCGCGGCACTGTTGTTGGTTACCCAAGTATTCGTGCTCGCCGGCCCAGCCTTCGCCGACCGCATCACTTTGAAGAACGGCGACCGGATCACGGGAACGATCGTGAAGAAAGATGTTGAGAAGATAACGATTCAAACCGAATCCGCGGGAACGATAGAGATCAAGTGGGACGCGGTTTCGTCGATCGAAGCGGAGAACGTCCTGCACGTCGAACTTAAGGACGGAAGCAAAGTCACAGGCAGGGTCGAGACGACCGACGACGGCCTTCGGGTGATAGCGGAGGACGATTCCGAGATTCCAGTTTCGCGTGAACAGATCGCGGCGATCAGAAATGAAGAGCAAGAATCTGTTTATCAGGCGAAGATGCTCGAGAAAGCGGACGGTTCCTTCTTCAACCGATGGTCCGGATCGGCGGACGTCGGCTTCAGCCTGACTACGGGAAACGCGAAGACACGCTCGCTGACGTTCGCAACGAGAGGCGAGCGCGTTTCCGAAGAGGACAAGATCTCGTTGTATGCGAAAGGGATCCAGGCAAGTAACTCGACGTCCGGGACGTCCGTTACTACGGCTCAGGCCTTCTGGTTCGGAGGAAGATACGACCGGAATCTGAACGACAAGATTTTTGTCTTCGGAAAGGCGGATTTCGAGTATGACAGGCCGCAGGAGCTGAACCTTCGCGCCGTGGCCGGCGGCGGTTTCGGGTACCGCTGGATAAGAAACGATCGAACCAGCTTCGATGTCTTCGGCGGCGCGACTTTCAACCGGGAGTATTTCGAGGGAGCCGAAAACAGATCGTCGGCGGAAGCGCTGATCGGCGAGGAATTCGAGTTCAAATTCACAGACACTACGGTCTTCGAGCAAAGACTAGAAGTGTTTCCAAACCTCAGCCGCCCCGGAACCGTACGGGCGCGGTTTGACGCTTCGTTCGTAACCGCGCTGAATGACTGGCTTGGCTGGCACGTGTCGATTGGAGACAGGTTCAACTCCGACCCGCTTCCGGGCAAGGTCCAGAACGACCTTCTATTTTCAACCGGGCTTCGTGCCACCTTCGGAAAAAAAGACTGACATCGGGCACTCTCCGCTTGAAGTGTCGAGTAAATATCCGTCTAATTGCCTCGCTAGTGCAAACATCCCCGTGGCGCTGCGTCGGAGGGGAGTTCCAATCTTGAATTTTCTCGAAGGAGACTCGAATGGCATATCCCGAAGACAAGGGCAAAGCGAAGATCGTCAGTGACAGCAAAGGAAACGGCCACTACATGATGTTCCAGGAGCTGTCTATGTCCTGCGGCCCGGCTTGCGTGGCGATGGCGGAAAGCCACTACAAACTGCAGTGCATGGTCGATCCCGAGAAGCGTGCGCGCGAGATCTCGCAGAAGTACGCCGGAAACTGGACGGCCAAGGGTGGCACTAACGTTACGAACCTTTCGTATGTGCTGAACGCGGAAGGAGTTAAGTGTTATGCAGGTACGGACATACCGGACAACAAAGTGTTCTCATATTTGTCCCACTACGTCACGGACCGCACTCCGACGATCGCTCACATCGCGTGGACAAGCGGCGGGCACTTCGTTCTGGTCCGCAGGATCTACGGCGACGGGACGATCGTCTTTCTCGACCCCTGGTACGGTCTAGTGGAAATGAAGAAGGACGACCTTCCGAAATACACTCCGATAGGGGCCACAGGCAAACTGAGCGGATGGTTGAATATCACGTACAGGTAGCGGCGGCTGCCCGGTTCCAACCTATTCGGCCAGTCTGCATCGAAGGAACCGCTTCAGCTTTTTAATTGGAAAGGTTATAATAAGCGTTGCTTATGGGGGCGACAGGCTTCGACAGAGGCTTGTACAGATCTTTGGATGCACGTCGGGCGACCTTTCAGTAGCTCGTTAACAATTCTGGAAGAAACACAGATGCCAACCAAGAATTGGCTCTCGCTGCCTAACATTAGTTAGCTACAGCGATGTCCGCCGGCAAGTTTGCTTAATGCGCGCCGACCGGATATGACACAGTTTAAGCTAGCTCGCATCGACCGCCTGCGGATGCGAGCGAAACTTCGCCAGGCTGGTCGCAAGTGAGGTCTTGTTGCTTCACATACTCATTTGCGGCGAGAAACGAGTGAAGCGACTAAGCGTGTAGATTCCACTGGTCGCAACCTTTGGATGCGGGTTCGATTCCCGCCGCCTCCACCACATCTGAAGAAGTACTGAGAACAGAGTACTGAGTACTGAGAGAGCCCGGCCGGCATGCCGGGTTCTTTTGGTTTTGAGGTACGATAGGCTTCAGCCTGTCGCATGAACCGCGGGCGTCCCCGCCCGCATTCTTCCGCGCTGACGCGCGGCGCAAACTGAAGTTCACGGTACCTCGCTGGACCGCGGGCGTCCCCGCCCGCCAGTTCGATAAGCTTCAGCTCGTCGCCTTGGATTGAACACTTCACAGTTCCGCGCTGACGCGCGGCGCAAACTAAAGTTCACGGTACCTCGCTGGACCGTGGGCGTCCCCGCCCGCATTCTTCCGCGCTGGCGCGCGGCGCAAACTGAAGTTCGCGGTACCTCGGATGATGTCAGGCGCACAAGTGCGCCTGCTAATCGGGTCGCGTGATCCGGTCGGACTTGTACCCTCCTGCGACGCCACTGAGTCCCAACTTGCATAGCGCCGGACTTGCGGAAGTGGAATAATGTGATCGAATGATGCAGAACGACGGTATCCGGGAAACGACCGAGACGGTCCGCATACTTCGGTCGAAGAACGATCCGGAGCAGCTGGCAGCCGCTCTCAGGAAGCTCGCCGAACTACGAAGACACGAAGGCGACGAGGCAAAGGCGCTCGAGAACTACGAGGAAGCCGTTTCGCTCTTCAGGAAGTCCGGGAACTCGCTTCGCCTTGCCCATACGATCAGGCACCTGGGCGACATTCACCGCAGAGCCGGACGGTTCGACGTTGCGCTGGCTTGTTACGAAGAAGCGCTCGGGATCTGCAGGCGTTCGAAAGATGTTTCGACTCTCGATATCGCGAACACCGTGCGGGCTTTGGCCGTCCTCAGGTCCGATACCGGCAATAATTCGGCGGCAAAGATTCTTTGGAAAGAAGCGCGGTCGCTTTATGAGGATTCCGGAGTCCGCGCGGGAATCGACGAATGCGATGATCGGCTTGCCGCATTGAGCAAGCAGAATTCGTAGTGTATATACGGCGTCCGATCACGAACCGGTCTGCCGTTTTCCGGGGACCCGCAGGGGCTCCACGTTGAACCGGGAACCCCGAAGTTTGAGCAAGGGCATATGACTCTCGCAATCGTTTCCCTTATCGCGGGACTTTTACTTCTGATCTGGAGCGCCGATCGCTTCGTCGACGGTTCGGCTTCAACAGCGAGGCATTTCGGAATGCCGCCGCTGCTGATCGGGATGGTCGTTGTCGGCTTCGGAACTTCCGCACCCGAGATGGTGGTTTCGGCCTTCGCGGCCGCTCAGGGAAACGCCGGAATTGCCGTAGGAAACGCTTATGGATCGAACATCGCGAACATAGCGCTGATCCTCGGGGTCTCCGCGATCATAGTTCCGATCACCGTCGATTCGAAAGTACTCCGGAACGAACTGCCGATCCTCTCGCTGATCACCGCGCTCGTTGCCATCCAGCTGATCGACAACGCCGTAAGCCGGGTCGATGCCGGTATCCTGCTCACGGTCTTTGCAGGGCTTATGGCCTGGACCATCAGGCAGGGGCTGAAGCAGAGAAAGGACAAGTTTGCGGAAGAGCTCGAGGCGGAGCTCTCCGAGACGGCGATGCCTGTCGGACGAGCGCTCGTGTGGGTGTTGGTCGGTCTCGCGGTCCTGATAGTAAGTTCGAGAATGCTGGTCTGGGGAGCGGTGGAGATCGCCACAAGCTTGGGCGTCAGCAATCTCGTTATCGGGCTGACCGTCGTCGCTCTTGGAACCTCACTGCCCGAGCTAGCGTCGAGCTTGATCGCCGCGCGAAAGGGCGAGGACGATCTTGCCCTTGGAAACATCCTCGGATCGAACCTCTTCAACACGCTTGCCGTGGTCGGGATCGCCGGTATGATCTCCCCGTTCGAAGTCGGTCCGGAAGTGCTCTCGAGAGATGTCTTGGTGATGTCGATATTGACCGTTTCCCTCTTTCTTTTCGGATACGGTTTCAGAAAACCCGGCAGGATCAATCGCTACGAAGGCGCGGTGCTTCTGTCGGCATACATCGCCTACACCGCGTATCTTCTCGCAACGGCATTCTGAGAAAGATCGGCTTTCGCCGGCCTTGTTAGAGTCTTCGGTCAGTTGTTGACCCAGTTTCGCGCCTGATCTTCGTGGGACCTGTCAAAGTATTTCATCTCCGTATCAAAGAAAAGGCTTGAGATCTTCGTTCCCCATTTCTCCCAGCTGCTGTCTCCGACGATGGCCGTCTTTCCGTACTCGTCCATGTGCTCGCGGTCGAACTTGATGTCCTCCCACAGGGCCTCGGCCTCAATTCCCTTGAAGTCTTCCAGCTTTATGAGGAACCGCAGCTTTCCGTGCTTGTCCAGCAGATTCTCAAGCTGCGGAAGTATGATCTCGTAATCGTCTTCAGTAAGTTTTCCTTTCGCGCTTATTTCTAGGACCTTGTTGTCGTTCAGGTTGTCTATCGTTAACATAATTCCTCCGATCGGGGGTGCTTCCGCGGAACGGCGCGAAAATCAGAGCCGTCCCAACTACAGATCGATCGTACCGCCCGGGAACCGCCGGAGTCAGTTGGGAGGAAGACAATAGTCCGATGTTCCGGGTGTCAGAGATGCAACGGGAAGCCATTTGGGATCCGAAGCACACATATCACGATTTCACGTCTTGACCGTTTGCCTGTTTATTGGATAATTTCTTGCAGTGAAGAAGGTTCTTGTGGGGGTGTAGCTCAGCTGGGAGAGCGCATGGTTCGCAATCATGAGGTCAGGGGTTCGATCCCCCTCATCTCCACCAATAAATTCAACGACTTACGAGGACGGCCAATCAAGTACTTGATTGGCCGTTACCGATTCGTTACCAAAATGCGAATCCAGATTCGCAACAGCGTTGCGAATCGCGGCGTCGGTAGCATGTGCGTAGCGTGCAGTTATTCGAATGTCGGAGTGGCCCAAAATAGTGGCTAGGGTGAAAGCGTCTGCTCCTTTGTCTGCCATTCTGGTTGCGGCTGTGTGGCGAAGGTCGTGAAAACGAAAGTCTCGAAGACCTGCCTTTCTCCTTGCACTTGCAAAGCTTCTTTTGAAATCCTTCAACTTACCGCCAGACTTTGGATTCGTAAAGACATACTCGCTCTCCCTCTTGATTCTCCCAAGGAGTGTCGCAACTGTATTGTTCATTGGCACTGCCCGTGGCTGAAACGATTTGCTCTTTCTTACAGTGATAACACGTCGTTTCAAATCTACGTCAAACCACTTCAAATCCAGAATCTCTCCTTTTCGCATTCCTGTGTGCAGAGCGACAATTACTATATTCCTTACGAGCTGATTGTCCTTGAGCGCCTTCACCAAACGCGCTTCTTCCAAATCCGAGAGTACCCGGGTTCGTCTGTTGTTCAACCGGAACTTGCGAACATTTTTACAAGGATTGGTCTCAAGAAGCCCAGACTCAGCGGCAAGTGAAAAGATCCTGGAGAGCACCGCTAGATGATAATTGACAGTGGTCTTGCTTCTGGGCTTGCCGTGTTTTGTGGGAGTATTCAGGAACCGCTGCTTAAATCCCTCGACCTCGTCGGACCTAATTTGGTCAAGCTTCTTCTTCCCAAACTCCGCTGCCAATACCCTGCAAACGTATACGTCACATTTGAAAGACTTCTTATTCGCCTCGGAGTAGGACAGGAAAGTTTCGACCAAGAAATCTTCAAACGTCTTCGAGGGCCTCCTCTCAAGACCGTAGGCTTGCTTGAACACCTTGTTTTTCAAGATGGCCTCAGCTTGCTCTGCTTCCTTCTTCGTTCGTGCGAACTTCAAAGTCCGGACTATTCGTTTACCGTTGTAGTAAAAATCAGTTACCCAAGATCCGGTATCTTTCCGCTTTCTTACAGTCACTTCGTCTCCTTTTTTGGCTTCAACAGCTCCCTGTAACGCTTCACGTCCTTCTGCTGCATCTTGCGCGATTGGCCGGGCAGTTCTATAGGAGGTAGATCGACACTCGGGCTTCGGCTATCTTCGCTGCTCTTTCCAATAAGCCCCAGTTCCTTTGGATCAAACTGATAGCTTCGTCCTACACGGTAGAAGGGAATTCTCCCTTCGCGTGCCCAACGATAAACTGTAGATACGCTTACGTCCAAGAATTCACTGGCTTCTTCTATGCTTAGACGAGCGCCCTTACTCGGTTTCTTTGGTCCTCTTTTGTTAATCCGATTTGAAATCCCACGTAATTCCTCCAAGAGGTCAGTGACTGTAAAGAAGTTTACCTGTTCTCTCGCTTCAACCGAGAATTGATCTTGGAGACCCTTTAGTCCCGCGTGCACTTTTGACCTTTCAGAAACAACAATCGCAACAGAATCAAAACCGGCAGCAAGGCATTTCTTTGCGTTCTTGATCTCATAGTCAACATCTGTCGACACACACACCTGACATGCGATACGAGTCTTTTCATTTTCTACAGAGACATCCACTCGGGCCTTGCCTGCCAGAATTGGTTTTTCGATCTCCGCCCTGAAACCGTTCGCCTCAGCCATCCGTGCGATCACGCGTTGAAGATCGCGGTGTAGGTTCCCTCCTGAGGGCTTTCTCCCTGAGGGCCGGTTGGAGCCTCCGATTGATTTCTCATTCGCTTTTGTTGCGCCTTCAACATTCTCCTCTGGCGGAACGGACCCTGCGGAGCGGTGCCGCTTCGCAGGGGGGTTGACCAAAGGGGCGCTTTCCTTGGCCTCCACGATAGTCGCATATCTCCTTAGTTCATCGTTGATTGCCTCCACGGTCGATCCAAAAGCTGTCCTTGAAGATCGTCTTACAGTCTCACTTCGGTCTCTGCCGAGTTCTTCCGGGACCGAACCTATTAGCTTAGTTGAGAGGTTAAAATCATTTTCGAACTTTTCCACACGAGCGATGGCCTCGCCTATCCCAAGATTCTGGAGACTCGAAGAATCGAAGAATGAAAACCCCTTTGCGAGCCGTTCAGCGTCTGTCTCTGCAAGTCGAAAACAGATCCTTGAGTAGCAGTTTGAAAGTACACTAGACGCCACGTCCTGATTGCGGCTTTGCAGCTGCCGAAACTCCTGATGTGACAAGACAAGACTGATGTTGTACTTCCGGACCCCAGAGAGAATGCTTTCCATGGACGGTGTTATGAAATTCTGAAACTCGTCCATGTAGATCGAAAAGAATGGCCTCTGGATTGAGTCCTGTCGACTAAGGGCGATCTGGTGAAGTTTTGAGACAAGCAAGGAGCCTAGGAGATATGAGTTTTCTTCACCTATTGCACCTTGTGACAGTTTAATCAGGAGGCACTTGCTCTCATCCATGACCCGACGAAGCTCCAGCTTCATCTCCTTCTGGCAGACAATGTTCCGGATGAGCTTCTGTCTCAAGAATGCATCCAGCCTAATCAGAATCGAGCTCTGCGGCTTGCCTCCCAAAAGCCGAAACTCATGCTCCCAAAAGTACCTGACGGAATCATTGCTGGAAGTCTCTAAGAATCGGTGCCGAAAGTCTTCCTCTATAAGGAATCGCTTGAGGTCTAGAAGAGTACCCCCTTTTTCCGATTCAACGATCGCAAGGATGGCGTTGGCGAGAACAGAATCCATCACGTCGCCCCACGAGGTTGAGAACCTGCGGAAAGTTGCGATGAGATCAGAGGAAAGAAGAGTCTTTTCAAGCTCACTTGTCGCCCCCAGGATATTGAAACCGATCGGATGCTCCGCGTCTGATGGGTCAAACAGGATTACGTCATCAGACCGAGTTTCGGGAACTCGCTTGAGTACGTCTTCGATCAGGTCTCCATGAGGATCGAGCACACACAGTCCTTTTCCTTGTGCTATGTCCTGCAGGATCATATTGAGCATCAGGTTGGACTTTCCTGATCCTGAAGCACCTATAAGGTGAATATGCCGCGACCTCTGAGCGTCACTAAGCGAAATGGCTATTTCCTCTCCTTCGTGGAGATTGGTTCCAAGAACGAGGTCATTTCCGAGTAAGATCTCCGGAGCTGGTTTCGTGGCGCCGGATGCTCGCATGAGTTTTTCGGACTGGATCTTGTCTGTTGGCGGATGAACCAGAGCAGCCAGCTCCGTGGAGCTGAGGAGCATGCCGCTCCTGTAGGAAGTCCGGGTGATTAGGGCCTGCTCGTCGTACACCTCAGGATTGCCGGTTTCCTCTAGCGGGATGAATTCATTGCTCGATGGATTGGAGAAAGCAGCGAGACCCGAGGCGATGCGCCTTACGATGGACAGTGCCTCTTCATCAATAGCTGCCTTAGCGCCGATCCTTATGGTTGTAGCAAAAAGCGGTTTAGTTAATTTCTTCTTAGCGACCGCTGCTCGATCTCTGGACACTTCAAACGGCGATAGGCTGTCTAAGTATTCGATAGCCTGCAGAGTCTCATCAGTCCATGGACCACGGGTCCTTGTGAACAGGATCTGCATTACAGCGATATCATCGTCATCAAGGTCTGACATCCCTGCGACAACCGGAACAAGATAATCGAATTCGGTCAGTCGAAACTCCTTCAAAGAAAGTGCAAAGTTGTTCGACAGGCCGAACTGAACGACGCTGCTGCACACGTTGCTGTTCGCCCAACTTTGAGCGAGGAAACCTGAAGTCTCCCTCATCGAGATCTCGGAATGATAGGCCTTGAACTGTTGCTCAAGCTGCTCTGCATCAGAATGGCTGGCTGCAAACTGAATGACTATTTTAGACTCACTGCCAATGACTTCGAAGCTGACCGGATGTTTGAGGTAGGAGAGGCTCAGGATAAGCTCCTCAGTCAGTTTCGGGGCAGTCGCTGACTCCTTTGGCAGGACCAACTGAAACTCAAGAAAACGTTCATCTTCATATCTGCAGTACTCAGGCGCGTGCTCGTCAATCAGTCGTGTGCTGTACTCAGCCAGTGCCGATCTGAACTGTACGAGGTTCGTCTCCGCCAGCGCTTCGGTCGAGTAAGAGGTGCGGAAGATAGAGCTGAAGAACGACGGTATCCGGCCGTCATCTGAGACAGGTTCCTCAGGAACGTTCAGGATCCGGTTCAGCGGCACAAGCGGAGGTTCCAAACCAACTGGATATTCGAATACCTCCCAACCGCGGCCGCGCTTGTCCCACAATTCAAGCCAAATCCCCAAGAACTCTTCGCGAGACAATTGAGCTATCGACTTGCCCGATTCTTCAATGTATTCGCCTGGCATCTACCTAAAACCGTTTCAGGCGAGAAAGCCCTTGAGAATTGGCTTTCTTTCCGACTCCGGAAGCGCAGGGAGATTCTTTTCAGAGATGATCATGTCGATCACTTCAAGAACCGCCTGGTGCGTTGCCGTGCGGAACATCGTCGCGGTATCTATACGATAATAAGTCCAGGGCTTCACCAGGGAGCGGGCAATTATCGACAGCCCGGGGAAAGGCGCGAACATTTGAGCAAGGCACCCGTCAGGTGGTTGAAGCAGCCACCAGGAGACAAAGAAACCGGTACCAAATGGGGCCCCGCAGATCGCGAAATAGAAGTCCCCTTTGCACGAGATCCGCAAGTATTCGCGTTTTGCTGAAAGCAGATGGCTCTCGCGAAAGCTCACGCGGTCTATACGTGCGTTTGGCATCTGCCTCTTCTGCAAAGCACTCGTAAGAACTGAGTAGAACTGCTGAGGCGAAGTCTGAAAATTCTCGATCAACGTGCTCCAGTTGGAAAGCACTTCGGTCGTGGAAGACATAGATTTTTGTTCCCTATGGTGCTGGGAAGAACGGAGTGGATTTGCCCCAAAGGCAGTTTCCGTTTGGGAACTGCCGGGATATTATTCGCCTTGCGGCCGAGAGTCAAGATTTTTCCAAGGTCCTGTTGTTAGCAAATAATATGTCCGGTCGAGTTAGCAAATAAAATGTCCGCTTTCGGCGACGGAGGGTAGACTCGTGCGGCGAGGTGAGCCGTTATGAAGTTTTATTCGGAAGTCGCGGTGGAGAAAG
>JAGFIQ010000170.1 GCA_024103495.1 Aridibacter famidurans | reverse complement strand
TCGTGAAGGTGCCCGTCGCGATACTCGCGGTCGCGCTCGCGTTTGTGAAACTTCCTTCATTTGTGGGTTCCGGCAAACGCACGCGGCGTTCTATCGACGCGCCCGGGACTCTTATTCTCATATTCGCTCTCGGCACATACGCGCTCGCGATGACCACCGAAAAAGGGCAGGTCGGATCGATCAACGTCATGTTGCTGCTCGCCTCGGCTGCCGGATTCGTATTTTTCGTTCTCGCCGCAAGAAGATCCGAATCTCCGCTTGTTGAACTCTCTATGTTCCGCGAGCCCGGTCTCGCCGCCGGCCTCGTCACAAGCGCGCTCGTTTCAACCGTACTGATGGCCATGCTGATCGTGGGCCCTTTTTACCTGATCGGCTCTCTGCATCTGGAGGTCTCATCGGTAGGTATGGTAATGGCTGTCGGACCTGTCACCGTGGCCCTTTCGGGGATCCCGATCGGCCGAATCGTGGACAGGGTAGGAGCGGCGTATTTTGCGGTCGCCGGACTGACGGCGATCGGATCGGGCACCGCTCTTCTCGCCGCGCTCGGCTCGAGCCTGGGGCTGGCCGGATATCTTTCGGCAACCGTGATCCTCACTATCGGCTACGCGGCCTTCCAGACTGCGAACAACACAGGGGTGATGCGGATCGCCGGCGCCGACCGGAAAGGAGCGGTCTCGGGAATGCTCAATCTGTCGCGAAACCTTGGCCTGATCACGGGCAGCTCGCTTATGGGGGCGGTGTTCGCGTACGCATCGGGGTCGAATCTGGCCAGGGACCCGGGCCCGGCCGCCGTTTCTTACGGAATGCGCTTCACATTCGCATTCGCGACACTGCTCATAGCTGCCGCCGTTGCGATCGCCGTCAGAGCCTACCGGACCGGGGGAGCGGTCCTGTCACGTGTCCCGGCGGGTACGTAGAGGGGTTATAACCGCCTCAGGAGATTCTTTTCCGGGATCGCACGGGCTGAGCCTTGCGACCCGGATCAGGCCATTTCGTGGAATTGGCCGCCCTGCCCAGCCGCCCCTAAAACTATGTTCTAGCTCGGACCCCGCTAACCGCGGCCTTGAGTCCTTTTGCTTCATTCGATCGTCTCTCGTCTCATCTTGGGACAGATCGCCTTTCACGCGCTCCTTGGTCTCTGTAACTTCTTTTATTACAAAACCTTGACTATCGGCACAATTCGGATATCATCGGCGCGTATTCCGCGCCAAAAGGAGGAGAGCAATGAGACCGACCCAAACACGAACGGATGTGCAGGTTTATTCAGAGGACCGGTGCGAGATTCGGTACGCGTCGGAAGAACGACAAGCGAAGATCTACCGAAGGCTCCGCTTTATCCGAGCCGGATGGTTGCGGGCCGCAACCTCAAGCACTTTCCTCCTTCTGTTCGTATTCCTCCCTCTCCTGGCCGGACAGGTGTTTCCGCAGGAAACAAATCTCGCGGACCCTTCGAACGGAGGCTCGCTGGTCTCGTACCCCGCACCGGAACAGGTCGGACAGACCGGAATGCTGATCTCGCCCGCAGGCACAGGGAGGGCCGCCTGGACAGGCGCAGGGGCTCCGCCTCTCGATTTCGTCTTCTCGTTCCGTGGGATCTGCACTGCGTCGGTCACGGGAGTCGTACTCCAGCAGCCCCGGAACGCGCCCCAGGCGGGCGCGCAGTCACAAGTCAAAGACTTCAAGATCGAGGTTTCCGAAACGAGTCCCGTAAAGGGCTTCAGAACCGTCGGGCAGTTCACGTTCGGAGCTTCGCGGGGAGCGCAGACGTTCAGATTCGATTCGCCCGTGACGGCTCGCTTTCTGAAGATCCGTGTGCTTTCGAACAACGGCGGCAAAACGACGGCCCTCGGCGGAGGGATAAAGATACTCGGAGGCGTTCTTGAAGGCGCCGGCAAAGATTGCGCGGAAGAGGGCGAGCAGGCAGTGCAAACGACCAAGGTCAGCGCAACAGCGGAAATGAAGGCGGTAGATCGCATGGAAGAAGAGGAGAACGACAGCCCTTCTACTGCGAACCCGATCCGCCCGGGAGAGAGCATCGGCGGAAAGATCGAAAGATCGGGAGAAGCGGATTACTTCAGCCTCCGCATTAGGCCCGAGCAACGCGGGATCATCAACCTCACGCTCGAGTCGCGGCCCTTTCTTCGGACAGACATGGAGCTTCTGGACCGAAACGGGAACGTCCTGAACCGGATCGGAAGCGGAAACGTCCTGGGAATGGAGAAATCCTATTCCCTAAACCTCACGGACGAGCAGTATTACTTCAAGCTATTCCAGCCCGGGATGTCGATAGTTCTTCTCGTGGACAACAGCGGGAGTATGAAGGGCCGCGAGAACGACTTGCGGCGCGCGGTCGAGCAGTTCGTTTCCGAGCGGAACGAACAGGACCGGGTCGCGATCCTGAACTTCGCGGGCGGCCAGGAACAGCAGATGGCCAGCCAGGCGAACCAACTTTTGTCGAAACTGCCAAGCGCCATCGCCGACAAGCTCAAGGATCAGCTGAAGCAGATCCAGGGGCCTCCTGACCTGTGCGCCCAGGAAGCCTTCTGTGAATCGCTGGGCGGAGGGGTCGGTCAGCTGACCGATTTCACAAGCGATCAGGCGGTTCTTCGAGCCGCGGCGGCGGAAACCGGGCGCGCTCTTGGCGGGACCCCGCTCAACGCCGCGATGCTAAAGGCTTTCGAGAAACTCGACAAAGAGACCGGCAACAAAGCGATTCTCCTTTTTTCAGACGGCGCGGACACGACATCCCCTGCGGAGTATTCGGAAGTGTGGGTGAAACTCGCTCAGGATATGGGGATCCGGATCTACACTGTCGGGCTCGGACAGGGCCTTCTCCAGCCGCAGCCCATCGGGATCAACGGCCGGAGCCTCCTGCGCCACTGGTCTCTGGCGACAAACGGAAGGTCGTTCTTCACGACCGAGCCTTCGCAGCTTACGGACTTTTACGCACAGATTTCGCAGGAGATAAGCGAGGTGACCAGATACCGCCTGGAGATAGGCACGGCAACGGGCAAAGGCAACCTGGACCTGATCGCACAGGGCGAGAGGCTTCCTGCCGAAGTCACCTCGCGAAGGGTTGAGCTCGTCTTTGACGCCTCTGGAAGTATGCACGCTCAGGTTGGGGACAAGACGCGAATAGAGATCGCGAAAGAGGTTGTGCGGGACCTTATAGGGAAACTGCCAGACGACACGGAAATCGGCCTCCGCGTTTTCGGCCACCGGAGGAAAGGCGATTGCAGCGACATCGAGATGCTGTCGCCGTTCGCCAGGCTCAACAGGCAGAGGCTGACTGCCCAGGTCGACGGGATCGACGCGATCGGGATCACCCCGCTCGCGGCTTCCCTGCGCCTGGTGGCACAGGACATGGCCGGATTCTCGGGAGACACGACGCTGATCGTGCTGACCGACGGTAACGAGCAATGCCGCGGTAATCCTGTTGAAGAAGTGCGCAAGCTTCAAAGGCAGGGCGTCGACGTCAATCTTCACGTGATCGGGTTCGCGGTCGATGACCCTTCGGTCGCCCAGCTGAAGGAGATCGCGGACGCCGGAGGCGGACAGTTCCACGAAGCGGCGGACGCGGACGAGCTTGTGACTGCGCTGAGGACGTCCCTGGGGGCCCGTTTCGAGGTCCGCGACGCTACCGGCAATGTCGTCGCGAGAGGAGTGACCGGGGCGACGAACCTACAGCTGACGGAAGGATATTACCGCGTGGTGATCAAAGCGGACCCGGAGATCGTCGTGAATGATGTGTATATCAAGACCGGCGAAACGACGACGGTGATCGTGACGAAGGAAGGAAGCGAGATCAACACGGAGGTCCGGGCGCCGGGCGCTTCGCGTTGAGATTTGTGCGAAACAAGACCCGTAAACTTCCCCTGATCAGGCTTTAAGGCCATTTCCGTTAATTGGTTCTCGGCTTGTACAGAAAGGTTATTCTCGTCGACTCTTTAACCGGTTCGTCCCCCGCGATGGCGGAAAGCAAGCCGCCTGAGTAGTTGGCGACCCTTTCCACAAAAACCGATCCTACGATGCCGTCCTTGCCGGCGCGTCCGACAAGCGCTATGCCCTGTGCGACATCCAGGATCAGTTTCCCGTTATCTTTCCTGCGGATCATAAGTTTATTAAGCCTTCCGTACCGAAAGCCGATGAAGTAAATGCCACGAGGATAACTGACATCCGCGACAGGAATCGCCAGCCGGTCCGACCGTTTTCCCGGGTCGGTGATGCCATCCACGATAGGCGTGACATTCAGGATCAGCTCCACGGTTACCGGAACGGAAGACTCGGAGGTGGTCGAGAGACTCCCGTCGGCAGTGATGTTCGCGAGCAGCCACTCCTCATCGCTCCCGCTGCCCCTTCCGACTCCGGCTCGCGGATTTGAGGTGTATCGGTACACGGAGTTTCCGCCCCTGTAAGAGTGGAATCCTTCGGCCGGGGCGTCGATCTCAAGCCTTCCGACGCAGCTCTTGTATTGAGCTTCCGAAATGAACCCGAGACTCCTTATGAATCCCAGTTTGGTGAACACGGCGGAATCATCCCTCTGAATGGAAGAGGTGGATCGACCATTCATAACCTTGCAGGCGCCGTCTTCCGGCTTGACGGCCTTGTCCCTGATGATCGCCCAGCTGACCATCTCCGCAATGTCTTCGTTGGCCTGTTCGCCTCCGTACGCTGACATGAAGCCGTCTTTGGCAAGATACTCAACGCTGTATCCGACCATTTCCTTCCAATTGCCGCCGTAATAGCTTTTCGCGATACCGGCGGATACAAACGCCCTGTGGATCCTTTCCCATTCACGGATAATGCCGGTTTCCAGGCGATTTTCCTTGATAATATTCTTTGCAAGTTGTCTCGCATCGCTCGGCCAGAGACGCTCGTCCGGACGGAACTGCAGCGTCCTGAACGGGCTTGCCTTCTGTTGCGACTGGATCAATCGAACCGCCAGATGCGTAGCTTCGTGAATGAGCCTATAGATCGCACCGTACTTATCCTGGCGAACGTTATCTCTATGCCAGACCCAGGCTCTGTTGGTGTTTAAGTAAACCAGATCCTGATTATTGTTTCGGTTTACCCAGACATCCTTGCCGGAGCCGCCCTCCGGAGGGAGATCGATAAACACAACCCTACGAACAGCCTGACAAGTGATCTCAGGCAACATCTCGAGGCCTTCGCGGAGTACATCGATCTGCGTTCCGGACGGACTCTCAATGGTTCCTCCCTCCGGGTCGATATTCTCAGTAGTTCCCGGCCAGACAATCTCGACGTGGGGACACTTGGGGGTAATGATAGAACCCTCCGGCGGAGGCCCCATTGGCCGAGGCATGTCCTGGCCACGAATCGCAAACTGACCGGATATCAGCATCGCGACGATCGATAAGGGGACTGCGAGGTCTCTCAAAGACAGATTTTCGGATAGTGGTATCATACGTTCACTCCAACAAACAGCGCGGCTACATCGGCGGGCGTGGCTTTGGGCCACGGAGTATATCATATGGCGGCTTTGTCGATTCGTGAGGTTAAAGACGTACGGTGCCTGGCGGCCTCTCTCCGACCCGAGCCCCGTAACTTGACCTTGTCAGCCGGCACCGCGCTTGATTATGATTCGCAAACGAAGCCAGACTTCAAATCTTTAGTCTTCGGAGAAATAATGAGACGAATTTCCATATCCGCATTCATTTTCGCATTCGCTTTGGTCTTCGCACCGGGAGCTTATTCCCAGGAGCGTCTGACGCTCGATCCGGGCGTCGAGGCTCACAAACGCATCGACGGTATCTACGCAAAGTTCAGCAAGGCGTACGACGATCTCGATCCGTCTGCCGTGGCGAACCTCTACACGGAAGACGCGGCGTATCTTTCGCCCGGAAGCGAGATAACGGTCGGCCGGGACACGATCCTGGCGAATTTCACACGCTCGTTCGAGTCTGTGAAGAGCCGGAAGTTGAAGTGGCAGATAAGCTTCCGGATCGTGCAGCGGCAAGTCGCAGGCGATTTGGGATACGATGTCGGGATCTACACCCTGACCGCCACGCAGGCGGACGGAGCCTCGAGAACGGACAGGGGTAAGTTCGTTGTTGTGACGACAAAGGGCAAGGACGGCGTTTGGCGGTTCCAGGTCGACGGGTATAGCGATCTTCCTGCTCAGTGAGCCGTGTGTCCGAAGCCCAACCGTAAGGGAGAGTTACCCCGGGCGAGGCACCTTGAGCAGTGAGCGCCTCTAATTTACCAATGGTCATCTATCATCGACCAATGATCGTTGACCATTGAGCATCCGTCATTAGGCTTCCGGCGTTCGCAAACGACCATTGGGCACTAATCATTGACGACTAGAGCATTGACAACTTATGAGTTCCGATTCCCCGTATCATTCGCTAACCGACTACGGTGGTCACACCAAGCGCATCGTGATCATCGCGGCGGTCGTTCTGGGCGCTTTCGCGCTGATCTATTATTTCAGCCTTCCCGGTCACGGAGACAGCGTCGGTATCTCACCCGACCTGGGGATCGCGGTCCGCGACCACTTCCAGGAAAACCAAAGCCGCGCCGTAACGCAGATGCGGGGATTCCGTTGCGACAGCTTTGACAACGCCGGGAATGTGGTCGAGGCTTTCGACAGCACGGTCAGGGTCGAGCTCGAGAACCGGCCCGCCCGGCAGCAGGAGGACGAGCGCACCAGCCAATGGACCGTATTGGCAACTTACAAAGGCGACCGGCAATGGGAGATCAACGCGATACAGATGCCGCCCGATTCAGACGCCGGCGACCCGTGCAGGAAGTGATGTCGCCCCCTGTGCTTAATTCGTCCGAAATGTTTAAAGCTGCTTTAAATCTGCTTTAAAGCGAATTTAAGGCACCTGTTTCGATTCCGGCTGCTTTAAACAAACGTCCTCATCCCCCGCGCATTCGCGCGGCGCAAACTGAAGTTCACGTTACCTCGTTGGACCGCGGGCGTCCCCGCCCGCTTCTTCCCCGCGCATTCGCGCGGCGCAAACTGAAGTTCGCGTTACCTCATCGGACCGCGGGCGTCCACGCTCGCAGTTTTCAAATACCGTATAAATCGAAAGCCCGGCCGTGCTGCGCACGGCCAATGCAGCCCGGAGGGCTGCTCTAAACGGCGCGATTTGGTCGTGAATCAATAGTTCGATCGCCACTTCTTTGGAACTCCGCCAACTCAGTCAACTCAGCCAAGCCAGTTAACTCAGCCAACTCGCTTAACTCCGCAAATTCAATAAACTCCTGCTTTAAACAGTATTTAAGCATTGACTTAATTAAGTAATAGCTTATATACTCTCGGTATGAAGCTATTCAGCGCGCTTGCGGACGGGACTCGCCGGGAGATCGTGAAGATCCTCGCCGAACGCGGCGAACTCCCGGTCGCGGAGATCAGTAAGAACTTCACGATCACCGCTCCCGCCGTATCCCAACACCTGAAGGTCTTGCGTGAGGCCGGTGTGCTTTCTGTTCGCAAGCAGGCGCAGCAACGCTTTTACCGGATCGACGAGAAAGGAATGGAAGAGGTCGGAGGGTGGCTTTCAGAAGTCCGCGAGAAATGGAATGCACGGCTCAATGCGCTGGATGCACACGTGATGGAAATGAACCAAAAGGAGAAGAAATGATGACCGAGATCGATATCAACCCTGAGCTGGACCTCGTGCTTGAACGAGTGGTAGATGTTCCCCGTGACCTTATCTGGACGGCTTGGACCGACGCCGATCAGCTGAAGCAATGGTTTGTCCCGAAGCCCTGGGGAGTCGCCGACTGCCGGATCGACGTACGGCCGGGAGGCGAGTTCACAACGGTAATGCGCTCGCCCGAGGGAGAAGAGTTCCCGAGCTCCGGCTGTTTTCTCGAAGTTATCGAGAACGAGCGGTTGGTATTCACGTCAGCGCTGCTTCCGGGCTTCCGCCCGACTGCAAAGGCCTCGAACGACCACGAACTTCCCTTCACCGCTTTCATACTCCTTGAAGCCGAAGGCACCGGCACAAGGTACAGGGCGATCGCGGTCCACGGCGAAGCTGAAAGCAAAAAGACGCACGAGGACATGGGATTCCATTCCGGCTGGGGAGCCGCGCTCGACCAGATGGTGGAGATGATCGAGAGTGAGCGGTGAGCGGTGAGCGGTGAGCAGTGAGCGGTGAGCAGTGAGCGGTGCTCGGTGAGCGGTGGACCGCGAGCAATGAGCGGTGGGCGCTGTGCGGTGAGTGTGGTGCGTACAGAATAGCGAGGGGAGCGGTGGGCGCTGACAGGTGAGCGGCGGGGCCGCAGGTCGGTAGTCATGAGGCGCTAGCCGCTGTACTTGAGCCTTTGGT
>JAGFIQ010000154.1 GCA_024103495.1 Aridibacter famidurans | reverse complement strand
TTCCCGCCCCGGGTGATTTCGACGGAGACGGAAAGGCCGATCCCGCCGTTTACAGGCCTTCGTCCGGGACCTGGTTCATAGTCAGATCTTCCGACGGAGGACTCTCCGTGGTTCCGTTCGGAGTCGCCGCCGATCAGCCGATCGTTGCGGACTACGACGGCGACGGAAAGGACGATATCGGTGTGTATCGCGCTCCCGACAACCAGTTCTGGCTGCTTAGAAGTACCGACGGCGTGAAGGCGTTCCAGTTCGGGGCTCCGGGAGACAGAACGACCGTCGGAGACTGGACGGGAGACGGAATGGCGGATGTGGCGTTTTTCAGGCCTTCAACTTCAAAGTGGTATGTGATCAGGTCGGAGGACGACTCGTTCTTCGCATTCCCATGGGGAGCGACGGGAGACATCCCGTCTCCGGGAGACTTCGACGGCGACGGGACGTTCGACCCGGCTGTCTGGAGACCTTCAGACAGGACCTGGTACATCTTCGGGACAACGAGCGGCTTCGAGGCGGTGCAGTTCGGCTCGCCAGGAGATGTCCCGCTGCCGAGCTCGGTAAGCGTAAATTAACAGGGATGAAGGGGGTGAAGGAGATCGATTGAGGATTGATAATTGAAAGTTGATGGTTCAGAGTTGCCGGTCTGCAGCACGTGACCCAGATCTTTACGAGAGACCTGAGTTTGCGGCTCGTTGAGGACTTACAGAAGGAAGGTATACGCAAAGCCCAAACCATCAACTGTCAATTCACAATTCCCGGTCATCTCCTTCACCCACTTTATCCCTGTTGCAAGGAGGCAACAGGATGGACAGAATATGCAGGATCGCGGCTTCTCGATGATCGCATTGAATTTCAACCCCGAACGCACCTAATCAGACCCCGACATCTTGTAAATCCTGTCCATCCTGTTTGTTCTCACGTAGGGAGGCAAAGTATGACACGTAAGCGAACGACCCTGCTTGCTCTCGGCCTGATCGCCGTGATCGCCGTTGTTGCTGTTGCCGCTGCGATCGACCGCCCTAGCGAATCTCAAGCCGATATTCTCGAGGTTCTCAAGAAAGACCTTGAAATGGCAGAGTGCGACGACGACAAACGGCTCGAATCGGTCAAGAAGCTGTTCAAGGAAAAGGGAGTTTCCGACAGCGAGATCGTGGTTCAGAAATTCGATTCCGCCGAGAATGTCGTTTTGACTGTAAAGGGCGGAGAAGAAACGGTGGTCGTAGGGGCACATTTCGACAAGATGAAACCCGGCTGTGGCGTATTCGACAATTGGACCGGGGTCGTCCTTGTCGCTAACCTGTACACCGCGGTGAAGAAGTATCCCGGAAAGAAGACCTATGTGTTCGTCGCGTTTGGAAAGGAAGAAAAGGGCCTTGTCGGGTCCGACAAGATGGCCAAGGCGATCCCTAAGGAAGAACGCAGCCGTTATTGTGCGATGGTGAATTTTGACAGTTTCGGGATGTACTATCCGCAGGTCCTGTCTAATGTCTCTGACCGAAAGCTGTCGCAACTTGCCAAGTCAACGGCTGAGGAGCTGGAGATCCCGTTTTCCGATGCCTCGGTCGATTGGGCGAGATCTGATTCTGCCTCGTTTCAGAGTATCGATGTCCCGGCGATCACGCTCCACGGTCTCGGACAGGGCTTCGAAAAGATCATACACACCTCAAACGACAAGGCGGAGAAAATCGAGATCAACAGCCTATACCACGGATATCGAATGGGCCTGTCGATGCTCGCCAAGATCGACGCCGCCGAATGTGAAGCATTTCGTTAGTTTGAGGAAGACCGAACGCGGATACCCAAAGGAAGTTGAAGGATCGTATAGAGACGACTACGCGATTCCAAGAACCGGTCGTTGTGCGGGCTTCCAGGTCGGCTGAATCGCATAGGCTGCTCCAAAACCAGAATCGATCGGAACGCCTGCGTTCCGGCGAACTCAGCTAACTCACTCAACCTGCAAGACTTAGATATCCAGAACTCGAGAATCTTCTACGGTATTCTCTCGGGCTGACATCGAGATGGCGGTTAAATGCCAGCCGAAGTCCGTCGGCGGTTTCATACCCGCATTTCTCCGCAATCGCGGGCAAAGAAAGATCCGAATCCTCAAGAAGGTACCGCGCCCTTTCCAGCCTCGACAGCTCGA
This sequence comes from Aridibacter famidurans, assembly GCA_024103495.1. Taxonomy (GTDB): domain Bacteria; phylum Acidobacteriota; class Blastocatellia; order Pyrinomonadales; family Pyrinomonadaceae; genus Aridibacter; species Aridibacter famidurans. The sequence goes on along the minus strand of JAGFIQ010000154.1, from coordinate 25,131 downwards.
CGAATTTGCCCGGTGACAGACCAACTTCGTTCGAGAACACGCGTGAAAAATTCCGGGGGCTCATTCGCGTTTTCCTTGCCAGCGATTCGACACTTAGGTCCTTGTCCGGGTTCTCGCTGATGTAGTTCTGTACCCAGCTGATCCTCTCTTCCTTAGGAAAATCGCGCGACGTGAATACGCTGAACTGGGCCTGGGTTCCCGGCCGCTTCAGGTACATCACAAGGCCTTGAGCGACCCTCCGCGCGAGATCGTGTCCGTAGTCTTCTTCGACTAGCGCAACCGTTAGATCGAGGCCTGAGGTTGCTCCGGCGGAAGTGTAGACATCGCCATCCTTAATGAAGATCGGTTCGGGCTCGAGCTTCACGTTCGGGTACTGTTTCGCGAAGTGAGCACAGGCTGCCCAATGGGTCGTCGCGCGCTTGCCCTCAAGAAGTCCGGCTTCCGCAAGGAAATATGTGCCCACGCAGATACTCACGACCCGGCGTGCCCGGTCTGACATATCGGCCAGCCAACCAATGAACCGTCTGTTTGCCAGCGTGTTCTCATCTTCATCGACCGCCTGCACGATGAGTGTGTCGACGTCCCCGGTCAATTCGTGATAAACGGTGTCAGCGACCATCGTCAACCCCTGGACCTCAAAGACCGGTCCCGGTGCCGTCGTGACGACCTCAATGTCATAACCGATGTCCGTCCGGTCGCTGTACTCTAGAAACAGGTTCGCTTCCTGAAGTACATAGATCGGGCCGATGAACTCAAGCGTGTTCGATCCCCTATGCGTCACGACGACGATTCTCTTCCTCGAGCTTCGTCCCGGACGCCTTCGCGGCAGGCCTTGGACTTTCGGAATTGTATAGATCGGCATATCAGTTACCTCAGGAGGCAGGATCGGGGTGATGGCATAATCGTTCGGATTATTGTCATTGTGTCATTGCCGTCGCGGATATACAATCCCCGTGAATCTGACGTCTTGGAATAGAACGGGAAGAACAGGGAGGTCGAGAATGCCCGCAGTTGCCGAAACCACAGTCGAGGGGATCCTGGGAAAGCTGGAAGATCTGAGGCCTTTGATCGAAGAGCATTCGGATGAAGCCGAACGCAACCGATGCGTTTCTGCTCCAGTAAGCAGGGCAATGCTCGAGAATGGTTTCTTCCGAATGATGCGGCCCGAGACGGTCGGCGGGCTCGGACTGGATCCCGTCACGTGTTTCCGTATGATCGAGGAAGTAAGCCGGATCGACAGCGCCGTCGGTTGGAATGTCGGAATCGCGAACGGATTTGAACCGTTTGGCGCGTGGGGATCGAAGGAACTGGTCCGCCGCGTGATGAGTGCTGATGACACGGTTTTGTGCGGCGGTTTCTTTCCTCCAAGAAAGGCGGTCAAGGTGGATGGCGGCTATCGGATCTCCGGCCGGACCCAGTTCAACAGCAACTGTAACGCGGCGACCTGGGTTTGCGGCGAAGCGTTGATCTTCGAGTCCGATGACGCTACGGAACCTCTCAAATATGAGACCGGTGCTCCGATGTCGATCCTGACCTTCTTTCCGATCGAGGAAGCGGAGATCATCGATAACTGGGACACGCTTGGAATGTGCGGAACGGGAAGCCACGATGTCGAAGTGACCAATGTTTTTCTGCCCGAGGAGCAATCGGCGCCGTTCATTCCGCTTTCGGATCCTGAGCCGGAGTACGCAGGCCCGCTACACAGGCTTTCGATATGGCCCGCGATCGCTTGTGTTGCAGCTCCTGCTTTCGGGATCGCCCAATCCGCGATCGACGATTTCATAGAGCTTGGGAAAAAGGTCCCTTCGTATACCTCCGGTTCGCTCGCCAGCCGTCCGGTCGTTCAGTTGCAGCTTGGCGAAGCAGAAGCAAAGGTCGCAGCTGCGCGAGCCCTATTCCATAACACTTATGACGGTATGTGGCAGAAGGCGCTGGACGGCGAGTGTCTTGAACTTGAAGATCGATCGAGATGTCAGATGGCTTGTTCCTATGCAGTTAAGACTGCGGCCGAAGCCGTAGACCTTATCCATCTCGCGGCGGGTAGTTCAGCGATCAGGAACGAGAAGCGCTTCCAGAGACACTTTCGGGACATACACGTCCTTACCCAGCATGCGTTCGTAAGTGAGAGCCGGTTGCAGTCAGTTGGCCAGATCTCCCTCGGTGCCGAGCCCGAATGGCCCTTCTTTGCATTGTGATCAAGTCCCGGGAGAGTGAGGCGGACTGAACATATGACAAGGATAGACAAGATCTCTAAGATTTCTGTTCGAAGGATCCAGCATAGCAAGGTACTTCGCAACGGGTTCTTCCGGGCTAACCGAGGCTCCGGTCTTTTCTGAAGGCTCCTGGTGTCGTATTCATTCTTCGTTTGAAAACCCGCGTGAGATGGCTCTGGTCCGAAAATCCGGCGGCGATCGCAACCTCAGATATCGTCATTTTGTCCTCGAGCAAAAGCCGAGCGGACAAGTTGACCCGCAAGTCCTGTATGTACTCGCCGACAGATCGGTTCTTGAACTCTCGAAAAACCTGCGACAGATGAACCGGATGGACGCCGGCTTCGGCCGCGAGCCGGTTCATAGAGACACCCTGGCGGAAGTTGTCGTGGAGCATCGTCATTACCCGTTTCAGCCAATCGGGCGGACGCCGGTCTCGGCGCTCGTTCTGATGGATGGATACAGCCAGCATCTCCCAGATCAAGCCTTCGACAAGAAGCGGTGAATGTGCCTCCCATCCCTCAAACTCTCTTCGTATCCGCAGGGCGAGTGAAACCAAAGCCGGTTTCCGGGTAGCAAAAGACTCGGGGATCGTTGAATACGCTTGAAGAAGGTCAAGACTCCCTTTGGCGAGCTCGATGTAAAAAATTCGCCCTCCCGAGTTTCCGAACTCATTGCTGTGCGTTACACCCGGAGGACACCATAAAACCGTCAACGGATCGCAAACCAGACGGCGCGTGCCGTAGAATTCGGCATAATTCCCTTCGACCAGAAGATTGAACGAAGCGAGTTCGTGCGAGTGGTCCGGAAGTCTTGTCCTCTTGTTACGACATACCTCGGACACCAAAGATGTCGAGACCGAACACCTGCTGCCGAGAATTCCCACGTCGGACTTTCTGTTTATATCCAAACGTCCTGTCAAAGGCTTCGATCGTTCCATAATTACCTTTCTATCATTCAAGACAACCGGAGGCATTCATCGTAAATTAGGATCGTGAAAATAGCGAAGCGATATTGTTCTTGCCTGATCATCCTTGTGTTGGCGTGCGTATCTCCGTCTTTTGGCCAGGATCCGATCGTCCGGGGTCGGCTGATGGTAGACGAGCTAAGGGCCGAACAGGGTATCCCGGGCCTTGCGATCGCGGTATCGGTCGACAACCGGATCGTCTGGTCCGAGGGTTTCGGATTCTCCGATCTCGAACATTCAGTTCCGGTCACACCGCAAACACGGTTCCGCATCGGAAGCGTATCGAAGCTGTTTACCGCGACAGCGGCCGCAAGGCTCTTCGAACAGGGATTACTTGACCTGGACGCAGCTGTCCAGAAATATGCACCATTCTTTCCCGAAAAGGAACACCGAATAACTCCTCGCCAGCTGCTTGGGCACCTCGCCGGGATAAGGCATTACAAGCGCAACGAGTACATCAATCAGAAGCGCTTCGAGAACATCTCCGAGAGTCTGAAGGTCTTTCTGAACGACCCGCTTCTTCACCAGCCCGGCAGCAAGTATGCATATTCTTCATATGGATACGTGTTGCTCGGCCAGGTGATAGAAGGATCGGCGAAGCGGGATTTCCCGACGGTCGTTCAGGATCTCGTCTTCGAACCATTGAGAATGAACGACACGGTCGTCGACGACAATCGGCGGATCATAAAGAATCGCTCCGGATTCTATTCGTACGACTCGGAGAAAAAGCAGACAAGCAACGAGATCTTCGTCGACTACAGTGATCGAATTGCCGCCGGCGGTTTTCTGTCGACTCCAGAGGATCTTGTTTCGTTCGGGTCAAAGACAGCGTTTGGGGATTTCTTCAAGCCGGAGACACGCTCGCTCGTGTTCACTTCATTAGAGACCCTGGATGGAACAGAAACCGGCGTTGGCCTTGGCTGGAGGATCGGAAAGGACGCAAAAGGACGCACGATCTACTTTCACGGAGGCGATTCGGTCGGCGGACGTTCGATCCTGGTCGTCTATCCGGAATCCTGGGTGGCGGTAGCGATTCTGTGCAATTTGACCTTTGCGAGAATCTCGGAGAACGATGCCGCACGGTTCGCGGACCTGTTCATAAGATAGCGAGCCGGGCTGGGGAAAGATTCCCCCCAACCGCCAAACACTCCCACCGGTAAGAATATGCGAGGAGACAAGATCGGAGGACCGATCCGATGGCGGATCGTTATTCCCGTCGCAAGGGAACTGGTGTTTGCGGCGTTGAATTCGGATGAGGGCAGAGCTTCCTACTGGGCTGAATCCGCCGTCGAGTCGGATGATCGGATCGAGTTCCAATTCGTAAGCGCCGAGACTTATAGAAGCAGGATACTGCAAAGAACACCGCCGGAGATCTTTGCGATCGAGTACTTCGGCGGCCCTGTCACGTTTACCCTTTCAGCGGATGGAGCTGAAAGCACCGATCTGCTGCTGACTCACGATGGTGTGAGCGCGGACGATTGGATCGAGACCCACGCAGGCTGGCTAAACGTGCTGTTTCCGCTCAAGGCCCGGCTGGCGCACGGAATAGACTTTCGGAATCATGATCGGGAACGATCCTGGGACCGAGGGTACGCTGATTGATTTGTTGCCGGGCGGGAACCGGCGAGGTAGGGATCAAAGGCTAAACGATATCAAAGGCGGCTTTCGCAACCGCCCTTCTTCTCAGATCTGATTGGTGGAGATGAGGGGGATCGAACCCCTGACCTCATGATTGCGAATCACGCTCAAGCCCCATTTCGGGCCCAAGGAATTCGGTGGAAGTGTTCCAATAATGAGGGTTATGGTGATTCTATGTTCTCACAGCTGACCATAAGAACGCATATCTCGCCACGTTTTGGTAACGAATTGGTAACGGCCTCGAGCACCCTCAATTCTCTTATCTCTTACATTCTACTTGCCGCCTTTGCTCTCCAGGCTACAACTGAAGCGGGTCGTATCCTGTATTCTTCGTGGGTCCGAGTTTCTTCATTGTGGAAAAACTGTGGATTCCGTGTGGAACGAATCGACGCTGAAAACACAGATTTAGCCGAAATTTCACCCTATCGCTTGTTTACACTTGCTTGCTACCATTTAGATATTGGAATTAATTGCAACAACAGTGGAAACAAACATAAAAAACAATCTTTGGATTGCAAGAAATCGCCTAGGGCTTGAGCTAAAACAAGTCGCGTATCTGCTATCGCATCAAAATCCTAATCTCGTATCTCGCTATGAAAGAGGGGAACACATTCCGGGACTTGAGATGGCGTTTAAGCTCGAGGTCATCTACAAGATGCCAGTTCAAAAGCTGTTCAAGGACTTGTATAAGCAGTGTGATAAAGAGATAAGGACAAGACGGGCTGGTAATCCGGGGATCTATTCTCGTAGCCTCTACAGGAATGGTACTGACAAGCTCAAGGAATCCGAATTTTGCTCATACGATGAGTTCCTCAAATCCCACATTCCGAATGAGATCGAGCTGGGTCTGATCACCAAGCATATTATCGGCCTAAACAATTCAGTTACTGCGTATAAGGAAGCCGTAAACTAAGATCGCGCAAGAATGACCATTTCACCAACTCGGATCCTGGGTATCGCCGCAAGAGCACGAAAGATCGGAGTTTCCGTCTTGGTTAAGAGTGAGCTCGTTTTCTACGGAATTAAGTCTCCAATGAAGGAGGATCAGCAAACGACGCTGCAGAAGATTGAATCGGCTGTCGAGGATCTGATTACCAAGAACGAGATCAATTGCGTAGCGATCGAGGGCCTTCCCTACACCCAGCAGAAGCAATCATTGTCTAAAGCGGTGTTTGACAGAGTCGTCAACAGTATAAGAATCCACGGAATCCGGTTATATCAGTTCAATCCTAAAGACGTTCGACAGGAGCTCATCCAAAAGAGAGATCCAACCAAACTTGATGTCGCTATCGCGCTTGCAGACAGATTTCCCGAACTAAGGCGCTATCTAGTTCGGCAAGAGCCTTGGAATAAGTATCACTACTCGACTCTCTTTGACGCGGTCGCCGTCAGCTTTTACTGCGCCCGCAAACTGAATCAACAATTAATGGGCGAGAGAAAGCGATATTGATTAAATGCAAACGACCCTTCCACACCACTCAGATCGAACTCCCCAAATTGATGAGATCTTCCCAGATTATTCCCCGGAGGATTTGAAGAGCGCCGAGCACAATCTGCGGCGATATATCGAACTTCTTTGGAAGATCTATCGACGAAGCCGCCAAGAAAGTACGGATAATTGACGTAAATAACTTTAAACGCTACGGTTAAGTCACGTCCTAAATCAAGCATTCAACTTCCCCCCGATGAACAAAAATGGGTACTTCGCCTATATCCGGGTTTCAACTCCGAAACAAGGAAGTGTAGGTACATCGCTTACTCAGCAACGCGCCGCGATCGAAAATTACGCTCTCCGTTTTGGCCTTCAGGTCACTAAACAGTTTGAAGAAAGAGAGACCGCAGCAAAGCAGGGCAGACCTGTCTTTTTAGAGATGCTTGAGGCTGTCAGAAAGGGAGATGCCAAAGGCATCATCATTCACAAGATAGACCGAAGTGCGAGAAACCTGAGGGACTGGGCAGATCTGATGGATTCTGGCGTCGAGGTCCACTTCGCAAATGAGAGTCTGGATCTCAACTCACGGGGCGGCAGACTGTCAGCAGACATCCAGGCTGTTGTTGCCGCAGATTTCATCCGCAACCTAAGGGAAGAGACCAAGAAAGGGATTCTTGGAAGGCTCAAGCAAGGGCTTTATCCCTTCCCCGCAAGGGTTGGATACCTGGACCGAGGAGCCGGGAAACCAAAAACTCCCGATCCCATACAAGCGCCATTGGTAGAAAAGGCGTTCGAGCTCTATGCGGACGGAGACATTGGTCTCAATGCGTTGGCCGAGAAAATGTATGACCTAGGCATGAGAAACAAGAGCGGGAACAAGATCAGCCGAAACGGGCTATCAGGCATTTTGAAGAACCCATTTTACATTGGGCTTATTAGGGTTGATTCGATGGGCGAAGTATTTGCGGGAAAACACCAGCCGATTATTTCAAGAAAGCTGTTTGACCAAGTTCAAGCCGTTATCGGAGGCAAAACATATAAACGAAAGGTAAAGCATAATTTTCTGTTTCGCAGACTGGTCAGTTGCAGTAGATGTGAGAATGTTCTGATCGGTGAGCGTCAGAAAGGATATGTGTATTACCGGTGCCACACAAGAGATTGCCCTCAGAAGACCGTTCGGGAAGAGCTAATTGAGGAAAGTCTGGTCAGCACTTACTCAAAACTTCAGCTGACCGATCAAGAGTACGCTTACCTGAAATCAGAGGCGGCTCGATACCGGGAGGAAGAACCGAAGCGAATCAAGCAAGCCCAGGATGAGCTTACGGCTAGACTGACGAACTCAGAAAAGAAGCTTGAAAGACTTGTTGACGGCTACGTCGAAGGTGTACTAGACAAAGAAACATACCTCGCTAAGAGGAACCGTCTTATCTCCGAAAAGCAGGAGATTGATAAGAAATTGCGGCAGGTTGATGTCGGTCAGGGCGAATCTTTAGCGAGATTCAATCAGTTTCTCGAATTCGTAAAATCCGCGTGTTTAAGCTATGAAAAGGCCGATACGGAAGGAAAACGGGAGATGGTCAAAATAACTACCTCGAACTTTTACGCAAGTGACAAATCCCTCTCAATTAAGCTGAGAAACCCGTTTGAGATACTGTTTGAAAGGCAGACCATCCCGGTTGGTAGCCCGCAACCAGCTGAAACTCGAACTTTGAATGACTTGTATCTTAAATTGACGGTCTATTTCAAAACACAATCCACTTTTAAAAACCTCCTCGGTCATTGAGATCGAAAAGCTCTTACGACAGCCTATTTGGCTGCAGATCCTTTTTTTTATTATCGGGAAAGTAATCGCACTTGTAATTCTAATACCCTCCTCTAAATTGAAAAGGGTAAAAATTCGGCTAAAATTGTACGGCCCTAGAACGGAAGAAACCGCCCCCATCACATTATCCATCCAGCGTCCGCGTCCGTCTATCGAGATCCTCACGCCGGCATCTTTAAGCGCCGTCGTGAACTCGAACGAGGTGAACTGCGTTCCCTAGTCCGTGCTGAGTATACCGGGCGTTCCCTGTCTGCTTTTGAAGAGAATATGTCGGTGAGGTTCTTGATTGCCTTGCGTTTCCAACCCGTGATCATGTTCGGATGGGTCAAGTACTTGTCCGGGAAGCTCGGAGAGGGTCAACTCGCCGCTGATCGACTCAAGAGCGACCATCGCCTTGAACTCCGCTGAATATCGTTTCCGAATTGATCTGCTCAACGTGATACTTTATTCGGTACCTGTCAAATTTGCACCTTAACAACCTCTCCGAGAATTGGGTTCCATCTCGTTATCAACGAACCTTTCTGTACATGAATCACTATTGTCAGTGGGAAGTGTTTCGCAGGAACTGAAACAAACTGATTTCAAATTGTCTACGAAGCCTGGATTGTTTCAACATCCTCGTCCAGCACAGGATCGAAATAGCCGACAAGCTCGCGGTCCGCCTTTTGATCATAGCCGCCGAAAAGGAAGACCCGCCCCAGGTTGAGGTTAAAGTATCCGCAACTGGTTTCAGTTAGGTGCGCGCAGGCGTGGCAGCCGCTGTCTCGCTCCCTGCATACGGGGTCATACACACATCGGTAGGCATCCCGGTTCGCCTCCAGCCACTCGACCAGCGTCTGCTCGAAGAGCGCGCTGAGAGCCCCAATCGTTGCGCCGAATCTATGGTTGCAGTAAAGGGAGAACGTGAGGGTAGAGGGAAGCAGATATTCCGACAAGCTGGTGCGGTCGAGGCCGCAGAGCAGGGCCGCCTGGCGAACCGCCAAGTGGCTAAATGTATGAAGGAGCGTGAAGACCATCCGCAACGGGCTGTCTGGCAGCGTCTGCCGCAAGGGCGCTCCGTCGAAGAGCCTTACGAAAAAGGCCTGCCGTGCCAAAGCAAGTTCGGTGCCCGCTGGGATGGCCGGTGTAATTCCATTCAATTCAAGCCAGCAATGAACGCGCTCCGGATCCAGACGCAGCATCAGCGCGTCGGCGCGGACGCTGTCGATGAAGATGGGAATGCGCTGGCCTGAGTTTGGCTGCGTTGGAAACGGATTGAGGCGGGTCCGGCAGGTATCTCCATCGCCCGGACTTGGTTCTAGTCGCGTATAGCCGTATGTGCCCTTAACAATCGGGAAGTCATCCAGCAGCGTCAGCCCTTTAAGCCCCAGACGGGCAGCAATCCGGTGCGCATCATCATATCGTGAAATACGCTTTCTATCCGCGTCGCTCAACTCGAACAGGTCGCGAGGATTACCCGTTTCGAGCGGGAGTATGGCTTCCAGCATTTCTTGGCCCGCACGATCCCAGATGCCCGCGTTGACTCCAGTGCGTTCGATCAGACGATCAGCAATGCCTTGCGGTACACTTTCCTGCTGTTCCTGGCTCCTCTGGGCCCGAAGCCGTTGCATCTCCTCGACGAACTCCTCATACGTCAATTCGCCATTGGCTTGACGCGCCATAAGCGCGTCAAGGTCCGCTGCAGCGAGGCCAGGACCCGCACCATCATCCCTCGACGGCGAAGGCTGTATGTCTTCGAGGCGACGATCTGCGATCTCCGGTAGACCAAGAAAATTGGCAGCCGCGAGGGGCTTCCATACGTCACCTAGTGCGAAGAAGCCATCCAGGCGGCGTTGAGGAATGTTGAGCAAAGTTACGGAGCGCGCATAAAAGGTCGGGCCGGCCCGGTGAACGAGCACCCGCATCCGACGAAGTTCTAGCTGCTCTTCGTTAGTCGCCCCAGGCCATTCGCAGGCTGGGCAGTACCCTCCGAACACGCCGCCGGCGGAAGTACCGCAGCGCAGGCATACCCACTGAAACTCGCTAATACGTTCACTGCCGTGCGTCACGAGTGCCATGTGCCCAGAGTGCCCACGACAGTTGCTGCAAGTTGGCGGGGAAAGTGGACGAACCTCCCCACATCGATGAACGAGGATGAACCGAAGCTGAGTAAGGTGTCCTCCATTGCAGCGAGGACATGCGACGGGGGGAAGATTATTACTGTTAGAGAGGTCGTAGACTCGCCCGCAGCGGTCACACCAGAAAACCCTCGGGAAGAGCTCCGCGCTCACTTCTGCAGGATCGATCAATACGAAGCGATCTGCATCCTGGAGCGTCACGTCCCGCAAGGCCGGGCGAAACTCCGCTTCATCCGGCCAAGCCGAAGCATCCTCACGGATACGCGCCACCAAGAAACGTGGATTGATGTCGTCTGCAATGTTGCCTCTTACGTACTGTACGCGCGCAATACTGCCCCCTTGAAAATCGAAGGTATTCGTCGGCAAGTAGGTGTACAGCACCTGTTGCTTGCCACGACTCATTTTATGTCCCATGTAACTACTCGGTATCTACTGCGAAGCGCGGGATGTCAGTGTCTAGAATGAATCACGATGAAGCGCTACTCATACGTTGGGTCCATTCCGTACCGTCTTGGTCCAGCTCAATCTGAACAGGTTCATCAACGTCTCGGAGGCTGCGCATGGGTTTAGGGTTGAGGGTTTCCGACACAAAACCTGCCTGTGAAGGCAGGATTTGGTCGTAAAGGAAGCTCTGGACCTGATGACGAATTTTGTCCCGGTATTCGTCCGGATCTACTCCATCGCCAACGTGATTAAGGTAAGCTGCTTCGAGCATGGGAATGAAGTCAGCCTCAGTAAGACGACCAGCGGTAATTTCCTTCGCCACGAATTCGCGCCTGTAGTACTTACCGGGGCTAACACGATCTAGATTGTTTTCTAACCTTCCTTCTTGGAGGTTTGCATGTAGCTGTAGAAGAATCCCCATAAATAGTCCTGGAAGCGTGCGATCCATACTGAACGTGGCCCACCGGTTGATGGCTACAGGTTCGACGAGCTGCCCCAGGTACTCGTGGTATTTTTTGAAGTAGACGTAATGGCTCCGGTCGCGTTCACGAGCAGGGTGTAAGCATGTGAACACGAGCCCCACGTGAGCACGCCCGACACGGCTCGATGCCTGAATATACTCTGCAGTCATGCGGGGCATGCCGTAGAAAATCATCGCATTGAACCGATCAACGTCAACACCGTGGCTTACCATACTTGTTGCCAGAACAGCGTCGGTAACGTCAGGATTGGCTGTGCGCTCAAGCCGAGCGAGGATGCGCGTGACCTTCGCCGTGCTGGTTCCTCCTGTCAGCTCTTGAATGGTCAACGGGTTGAGACCGTTCTGCCGCAAGCGGCCATTCGTGTCCCCTTCCAGGTCTGTGTTAATGGCATCCAGCTCCCGCGTTGCCAGGAAATAGGTGAGCGAGGTGAGGTAGTTATCGAGTAGGCTATTCCATACTGGTGTACTAGGCTGAAGCGTGCCGCCGTAGGGATTGCCTTTGCCCGCCGGTAGATCGCGAAGCAGCTGTGTTTCGCGGTGATAAAGCTCGATAAGCTCAAGGATAGTATTGAAGATCGTCTTATTATGCGGCAGAATCCCTACGAACAGGCGTTGCGGGTAGTCGCGTGTCTGAGCGTAAAAGGACTCCTGGAGCGTCGGGCCTGGCCCTGGAAAACGACGGGCGACGCCGCGGTCGCGGCCGTACAGGTGTTCGACTTGGCGCTCGAAGGCCTCGATGGTTGCCGAAGAGGCGATAATCTTCAGCGTGCTGTCCTGCCCAAACTCGGCGCACAGTCGCTGCGTGAAGGTTTCGTAGTGTCCATCGAACGTGCCTAACCCCTCCTTCAGCAGGTGCAGTTCGTCCTGGATAAAGAGCGTAGGTCCTGAGAGGCCTTCCGGCGCCGGTTGATCCATGCCTTTTTCACGCCTGCGGATTTGCCGCCATTCACAGTCTTTCTGGCAGCATTTCTCGGCATAGTACCCGTGCAGGGTACAACGCCCCGTGACGTGCCCAAGTAGCTGCGAAAACTTTCGCTGGTTACCGAGGCCGGCCAGCTTATCGATGGTGCCGACGATGACAGCCGGCAGGTAGCGGTAGATCTCGTTATCGACGACGTATACGGGGATCTCGCCGTCCGGGAAGGCACAGTGGTCGTTGGTGCAGTGATGGACTACGCGTACTCTGTCGGCGTCGAAGTCCACCCGAACCGTGTCCGTGCGGCAGGCCGGACAGGTGATGACCCGCTGCCAGTGCTGACGCTGCTCCGGGTCGTTGGCATGGCTCCATGTAACGCGATCTTTGGGCTGCGCGAATGTGTAGTCTTCCGGATTCAGGATTTCGTTTGGCGTAGCCTCACTTCCCACGAAGTAGCCAACCGCGAAGGAATCCACGATTGATGTCAGACGCGGCTCATTCGTCTGTTCCCGGCGAACAAGTTCAGCCACGCCAATCGCGTCGGCCATGCGTTGCGTTTGCTGGAGGGTCAGCAGACGAAGCGGGAAACGCGTCCAAGCCGTGACGCCAGCCGTCTTTCCGCGCAAGCGGTCGAAGAAGCAATGGAATACGGTTGTTCCGAGGTAGGCTTCTGTCTTACCACCGCCTGTAGCGAAGTAGATAATGTCCACTTGCTCACGCTCCGCTGCGTTCGGGCCATTCGGATCGCGCAACGCTACGATGCCAGGGATCTGGCTGACGATGAAGACGATTTGGAAAAGACGCCAGGCTGTCTTCGGGCGCGTTGGATGAGCGCCGAGCCGTCTAAAGCTCTCGTTCGTCAGCCGGAAAGCGAGGCGCACGTCTGGATCTTGGTCGATGAGGGTAAGTCCTCGGCGGAACGTTTCGATCTCACGTTCAAATGTCGCCACGTCGCGGTCGAACTCATCGCCATGCTCTGCTCGCCAGCCCGGGTCCTGTGCTTCGTAGGCGGAACGTGCATGCTCCCAGACATCTCTGTAGGACTCCATCGCCTCAAGAACCTCTGTCAGCACAGGAACGGGGTCGGCGGCAAGGGCTGCAAAAGAAGCTTCCGGTTCGCTTTGCGTGGTGTAGCGGAGTTGTTCGTAGATCGGGGTATGCGTTGTGTACAAGCGATCAGGAGCCGCGTCATCCCGCTCAAGGGAACAGTTGAACCCGCGCCCCCATGCGTGGCGATCATACCTGAAGCCTTGCGGAGCCAGCTCAATCTCAAAAGGACGAGGTTCTGCATCCTCTATTGCAAACGTCGCCTCGGCGTCAAATAGAAAGGGTTCGTTGTTTGGTGCGTTTCGATGGTCCGGTGTTGGCGAGACATTGACAAATTCAAAAATAGGTACGATCGTGTCGGCGTTCTCGTCATCGGGTGGCCGAAAGTCAATACTGACCTGCCACGACCATTCTGGCGTCACGTCGTGGTCAAGCGTTACCAGGAACGCATCATAAGCCGCTTGATCAGATAGGTTTTCCTCGGGGATGCGAACGCGAGCATCAGGAGCCCCATCCGTGCGAAAGTGATCCGGGTCGTCGAGCGCTACTTGCTGCGCCCTGTGTGTTTCCTCATCCAATCCCGCCTGAAGCGCATCCCAGTTTGCCGTCCATGTCTCGCCTTCGGCTCGCTGAAGAATCACAGGTCCTGAAGCTACACACTCGATCTTCCTAAATCGGATGAACAGCGAGTCCGTGGGGTGTCTGTTGCGCCGGCGCTCGGCGGCAGACTCTGTAACTTCAGGCGATTCTTCCTCAGCACGTCGGTCTTCTTCTTCGAGTTGGCGTTCCAACACCTCGCGATCTTCTTCCTCCAGCGCTGCTTCCGGCACCTTTCTTTCGGATTCAGCATTCTGCCTTGTCTCCGTGCTCTCTTCGTCACCTTCATTCTGCCGGCGGCTACGTTGTTGCTCCAGCGTTGGAAAGACACGGTAGTAGCAAGCCCAACGCAATGTTACATTGACGATGATGGAATCTGCTGTGGGGCGGAGCACGAACTCGGTACCAAAAGCCGTGGGAGCCAGCTTGTTTATTAGCTCGCTCAGAAAATTGTCGTGCTCGTCCACCGCGGGGCGAGGCCGTAGGTTGCCGACGAAATACACATCATGAGGATGGTTCTCAACGCATTCATCCTCCGCGCGCCCTGAGGCGCGATCACGTACGCGGCGAGCCAAATAGCGCGCCAGCAGGGATTCCTCTTCATTCTGATCGGACGCGCCTTGCGGTGTATCGGCTTGTTCTATATTGACAGTCATCCGTTCTAGGTCTATGCGGTTCAAAGCTGTTCGAGTGTGCCAAGATGCTCATGATAAAAGGGGCCGTCCACGATCTGCTTGGATTTGACACGCAGCCGTAGCAGGGAGCTTTTCAAGTCTTCGAAGGAAAGCCCAAGCTCACGGTCGAGCAGTTCGCCGGCCGCCGAGTGACCATGTAGAAGCCAATCGGTGAGCATCTTGCCGAGCTGGATGTGTATGCCGTGGATGCGGCCAGCGGCATCGTGAATACGCCTGTAATGCCGACGCACGAAATCCATCCCCAGTACTTCAGCCAGTCGGCGCATGTCTTCTCTGTCTTGCGTTCTGAGGCGTAGCCCTTGCACCCATTGAGCCACAGCTTGCTTACTGCGCGTACACCCTCGCGAATGTAACGCCATATATAGCTCTTCGGCACCACGCTGATGCCCCCACTTCTTACACCACTGATTATAGGACGTCACGATGTCTCTTTGCCAACGCGCGATCAATTCGGTGTGGATTGCGAAAGCAGGGTGGTTATGAATGCGCTGGACAATCAGTTCATAAAGGTTCTGTCGTCGTTGCCCGTGTATAAACAAGATCAAGTCATTCGTTCTGATCGCCCGCATATACCTGGGTTGAAGATCATGATTTCCAGATTGCTGGGTTAAGACGTTCAACGTAGCATCCGGGGCGAACAGACCGCACCAGCCTTCTTCGAAGGTTATCTCTATTGCCTGTGGTACAAACAGAGACGCGCCACCTGCCGTGCCTTCTGATGCCTGGCCATCTCCACCACGGATCAAGTCCGCTTCTTCATCCGGATCATCAGCTTCATCAGCAAATAACCACGCCGCCTCAACAGCCGGATCCAATTCCAGAGAGGGCACAGCATTTGAACGAAAGAAACGCTGCGCTTCACGTTTTTCTTTTATGGAGAAGGCGGATGTCTCTCCCTTAGAGAGCGGTGGAAGTACATCGACCAGGGATGCCTGCTCTACTTCTGAACCCAAGACTGAAAGAACTTCTGTTGTTTCGGCGGCTGGGACAGACAACGCATCGATGCACCGGTCAAGACGCCACGACAGGTTGGGAAGCTGGTAGGAATAGAGCAAAAAGTCGATCTGCATCCCAGTTCGTAAACCGGGTTCAAGTTGGTGCAGCAGTCGTGAGCTTGGGAGTCCAGCTACGATTACCTGCCAGGAAGATACGTCTGTAGCTCGTAGGAACCCTGGCACATCCTCTCTATCAGGATGTCCCAGCCACGGTCGGCGCCCTTTCCCATAGAAATCCCGGGCGCTGAGAAGGGTAGTTCTGAGAGCAGCAAGATCCTCAAGGGAAATGTTATAGTCAGCTAATAGACTCAGCTCGAAAAGTTGGCACCGGGCATCGCTCGGGAATAGAAGGAGGCGTGCAGCATCAGCTTCCACATCGGTGACACACATTTCCGTTAAAGCATGCCAGTGCGGCGGGCCGAACTGATTGATACCTTCGATTGCAAGCTCCAGTCCGTGCCCTGCACTGGCAAAAGAGGAAGCTACACTCGGGCTACTCGCTCGTAAGGCTTCAGCAAAGGCGACCAGCGTCTCGATGCCGTGTCGTACCGTGTGTAGTCCCCAATACGAGGGTGCTTCTGCTTCATGGATGTCCAGGGGTATGGTAAGACTTTCCAGCAGCCGAAGTTGTCGCCAGGCAACACTCAAGGCGTCTCGCTCCATCCGGCCGCTAAGATTTCGCTTTGTCAGATCAGCCAGCACGTCGCATGCCTGCTGGAGATGTGGCTCTACGGCTTCTGTGCTCCGGCCCTCAAGACTTATGGCTCCCAATCTCGTTATTGGATAGGTAAGTCCCTGTTGATCCAGTGAAATCTGCGTACTGGAAGGCCAGCGAAAAACTTGAGCACGTTGCTCAGAGAAGATTTCGACCGTATCGGCCAGGGGGTTTTGGCACCACCCAACCAACGGAATTTTGCTGTCGGCAGTACTTTTCAGAAGCGGCTCCAACCACTTCAAACCGTGACCCTCTCCACAGTCAACGGCAATCCATGCAGGACGATACTCGGCCAGAAGAGAAGCCGGATCTGAGGGAGCATATGCCGTCAGCACTTGCGGCAGGTACTCCGCAAGGCTGTCCGTATTGGATACTCCGGCCTTCCGCCCTGAAGCACGATCCTGCGCGAAAACATTATCGAGTCGGAGATTATTGATCCAAACACGAGAGAGCTGATCTCGAATTCCAATGTGGGAACCCGCGTAGAGCACCCGCTGCGGAGCACGTTGAAGGTCAATGCTGTCAATTGCGTTGATGATGAGCCCCGCTGCGAAGAGCAGCGCAGACCGCGAGGGAGATCGATCTGGGAGGACGATGAGGAGACGCTGCTCGTTGTCCAGGCACGAGCAAACGAGCGCTGCACTGAGTGCGTCTAGCGCGTTTGGATCGGGTTGGGCCCCAGTAAACCGCAGGCGCCCGTCATGCCAAAGTCGCTGAAACGCTTCACAATCTTGGATTGGAAGAGCGGCAATGTTTCCTCGTAAAATCTTCAACCACTCAGCGGCGGACATCACAATTCAGTCTGATGTTGGGATAAGAATCTATCAATTAGGATCTCAGCCCGAAGAACTACCACGCTAGCACTTTGGTCTTTAGAGGACTGTTGAATGACGCCATCAAAAACGTTCAAATTCAATCACCGTGAGCGGGCTGGTCTCCTTCAACGAATGGTATACTTCTCGCAAGAAGACCTTAAAGGCATCGAGGCTTTCAAACCCATCTTGACGTGCGTGGTCTTCGGTGAGTTCTTCTACCGTCACATGACTGACCGATCTAACGTTGACAAGCAGGTTCTCGCCCCTATTGGCAAGAAGAAGCGGCCCCGGGGTAACTGATAGGCGATTTTTTCGGATCGTCATCGTCTTGTCTCCTCGGCAAGCCGCTTCAAACTGCTGCTGCCTCAACTTGAGCCGCCGAATTTGACGTCCCCAACGATCCGGCTTCTGCAGTTGGCCCATAAATGAGTCACCAGACATGGTCGCGTGCTCCCATGCATTGGTAAGTAACACTACTTTATCTGGACGAAGGGCATGCAAAAATAACTCGCAATGAGGCGCTGCGACGATGAGCGTCGCTCCGTAACGGCGCGCCAACTTCTGAAGACGGTCAGCGACGACATTTGCAGTAACTGTATCTAGGTTGGAGCAGAACTCATCAACAAACCAGACGTTCGAGCGCTGGGCGATTAGATCAGCAAGCATAGCCCGGTGTTGCTGGCCTTTACTTAACTCACCAAACCGCTTAAGAAAAACGAATGCATCGGAAAGGCCAACTGTTCCCATCAGATGCAACGCACCGTGAACATTCCCAGCACTTTCATCAGCACTAAAGATCTCGACAAGCGCCTTCCTTGAACGGATTGGTTTGAATGTGCCGACAATACTATTTGGGGGATAGGTGATCTTACCTTGCTTCTTAAGGCCGTCTTGACAGCTACCTTGAGCCAACACGTGCAGAAGTGTCGTCTTTCCCGATCCAGAAGGTCCCGTTATTAGTACAATCTCACCGGCGCCGACATCAAGCGACAGATCTCGTATGACCACATTTAAGATGTCCTCAGGGGAAAGCCCGAACGCTTGCTGAACAGCGTGAGTTTGACGTGTCCGGCGCACCTTAGAGTAGTAGGTAAGGGATAGATTCTCGACTCTGATTGGCTCCGCTATAGGTTGAATCCTTAGAGATGGAGCCTGCCAGCCATTTGCGGGGGAAATTTCAGAGACTCGGCTTTGAACGAACTTAGATGCCTTCTTTGTCAGACCCTTCATGTACGTTGGCTTTGGAAGGCTAATGATGTCCCAGAACATAGCGTAATCGCGTAGCACGTCGTCGGTAGATAACCGAGCAAGCCGGCTCAATAACTCCTTCCGTGTCAGGTCGTTTTCATCCTGTAGTTTGAGCACACGCTCCATGCGGGCGACTTGCTGATCTACAATGCCGCACGAATCCTCGGATACAATTTCCCCATTTCGCACCCGCTCTGCGTTCTTCATCAGATAGCCCATATCTTTTGCTACCCGATCCAGATTTCCCTCGGTTTCACCGATAAAAGACATCCCTGCACGCTCCGCAAACGGAACATACTTCAACATGTCCGCAGATATCTCCATGAAGTACGGCAGAAAGCCTGCTACCTGCCAGCGCGCTCGTGCGAATTGTGTTGCATGCTGAACGAGTACCTGCCCAAGACCCAGGCCCCGAAATTCAGGATGGATGACACAACGGGCAATGCGAACAATGAGGTGAATGTAGTAACGAGTTGTGGCCATATTCCACCCATCCCAAGAAACTGTTCCATTGTGGAAAGGTGCGTCAAGCAGTTGAGACCTAGCCTTGTTCATATAGAAAGGCGTTGCGAGTTCAATAAAGCCTAATATCTTTGGGTAAGCGGGGTGAAAGGTGCGAGCAATTAACCGAGCTGTCCGTCCAAACAACGGTTGATCTCGATAATGGAACTTGGCAAGAGCCTGGTAGCTTTCATGCTCATCCGCTTGAGTTATCTCTTTAATTAGGGCGCTAACTTCAAGGCCACCGACTCGGAGTTTGTCACGGCTTAAGTAAGACGGCGCAATTTGCGAGAGACCGTTTCTGCAACTCACGTACAGGAATCTATCTTCGGCAATAATGATATCCTCTGATGTGACGCAGGCAGACAGTGGAACATCAAAAAACATCGATTTCTCGTCGTCTACAACACTGCCACTAGTCCCAAGCGACAACGCCGACAATCGTTTATAATGCCCTTTCCAGCTTACATTCTTTACGCAATAAGTTTTCTTTGCACCTCCTGAATTGGTTAGTGGCATCATTTCAATCCTTGTAAATTGTTTGCTAAACGTACTGAGCTGCCCTACATTACAGGTCCAGTTTGAAAGTTAGTATACCTCGCTATTCAAATGCGGGGTATTTCTTCTTTTGCCATTGCGGCGTCCGCTGCCGGGTATTGGTTGACCTACGATCGAACAAAAGCAAGGCTCTCAACTTTTGAGATTTCGCGCACTTTCGGGCGTACCATCGACCATTTTTGTCCCTTGCCAAACAAAATCTTGCAGGTTCCTGGCAGCTTGATCTGCCGATAAATACTGGATTTACTTGTCATTCCTGGACTACAAATTCGCTGCTAAAGTGGGTAATAACAGAATAATAGTAATGCTGGGGATATGTGGATAACTCTCTGCTTTCCAACCCAAATTTGACCGAAATTTCACCCTTTCGGCAAAAATGCTCAACTGGTAGATTGAAGATGTAATTAATCGAAAGCCGTCCATGAGATCTTTCTCGGAAGCAAAACCTCAGAGCCAAAAATCCCTCTTTGAAACACCTCGTCAATCCAGAGAGAAGAGACCTAGTTGGTGGACTCCCCTTTGGCAGGGCCTTGTCAGCGACGAGAAAGCAAAACACCGGAAGAGAATGGGGTCATCTATCTGGCTTTTTCTATACCTCTTGACCTTCGCCAATCGGAAAACAGGTGTAGTTCGAAGGTCACTCCAAAGCATAAAAGTTGACACAGGATCGCGGCTTCGAACGATCAACCGGGATCTAGACCGCCTGGCCGAAAAGAAGTACGTAACGATCCTGGAACCCAAGCCGCTCCTCAAGTTAAGGATCGAGAAATGGAAGGAGTTCAAGAAAGATGCCTGAGAATTCGAATCACGATCGAGGACCTCTAAGCCCAATCTACCTGGCCCGGCTCAAAAGGAAATTGGTCTCGATGTTCACCAACAAGGTCTTCTGTGCTGATCCCGTGAAAGTTCTAAAAGCGATTCCGGATGAAAGTGTCGATTGTGTTGTCACATCGCCTCCGTACTGGCCCTTTCACAACGATGGATATGGTCAGCAAAACATCTCGGAACATCAACTCGCGGAATTTCTCAAGAGATTCTACCCAGTCTTTGACGAGCTCCACCGGGTCCTAAAGCCCGAAGGAATCTGTTACGTATCCTTTTTCGAGAACCACTCAGATCCGCCGACAGGAAGTCACGCGAAGGCGAGATCAGAAAACCGCTTCCACCGCCTAATTGAGAAGGTTCTCGCCCTATTTGGCAAAGCAAGCGTTAGGGCTCAGAGGGGGTCGTCTTTTGGGATTCCCGATGGATTTGCAAAGCGTATGGTCGAGAGCGGCTGGGTCCTCAGAGACGAGCTTACCTCTCTGACCACGCGCGTTGCGTATGACTCCGCGAAAGGCGGAAACGTACGGGAAGTACATCAGGCACTTGTTTTTGCGAAACGGAGGAAGAGCAAATCCGACGGCGAATTCCGGCTCGGGTATGAACCTCGGAATTCTAAACAAAGAAGCAAGGATCCGAGCGAGTGTTACTCACGAATGAGTGAAACAAATAAAACGACTGAACTCTTTACGGCAGAGAAGCGGATTCCGAAACAATACAGCAAAACAGGTGAGAACGGATCGGGAGGTGCTGTCACCACGATCGGCAGTTCCCAAGGAGTCTTTTCTAACACAATAACCAGAGCGCTAGCCGATACCATGATTAGGGTCGCCTGTCCGAGATCCGGTATTGTCCTCGATCCGTTCGTCGGGAGAGGGACGAACGCTGTCATCGCAAGGCGTCTGGGCCGCAAGTTCATCGGTATCGAAAGGAGGAGAGAATATGCGATTCTCGCACGCAGGAGATTGTCAGAAGTCAATATGGCGATGCGGAGTGCTGACTTCTGAGGTATATCACTCAGCAAGTCCAACAGTATCCTTAACAATCACCAATGACCCAAGATGTACAATCCGACAAACAGATTGCAGACCTAGACAGAATATCGTTACTTGCCGAGACCGATTATCGTAATTCCAACATTCCTTTTGGGATAAAACGAACCGACCGCAGAAGTCATATTTGGCTCTTGGGTAAGACCGGTACCGGCAAGAGCACGATGATCGAAAACCTTATGTTTGACGATCTGAACAATGGGTACGGCTTTGCGCTTCTCGACCCACACGGCGATTTGGTATCAAAAGTCAGAAGTTGGATTCCCTCCACATTCAAGGACAGCTTCATTGATTTTGATGTCCCAAACGAGGATCAAGGCTACGGGTTCAATCCGCTGAGCGGCGTTGGTGCAAGGTATCGGCCGCTCGCTGCCTCTGGTTTGATCCAGGTGTTCAAGCATTTGTGGAGAGATGCCTGGGGAGCGAGGACAGAGCATATCCTACGAAATTCGATCCTTTCTCTTCTTGATTATCCGAACGCCACTTTGCCCGATATATTGAAACTCCTTGCGGACAATGACTTTCGAAAGAAGGTGCTTCCCTACATTACGAGCAAGCAAGTCAGACTTTTTTGGGAAGATGAGTTTCAAAAGTACTCTTACCGATTCAGAGCATTCGCCGTCTCGCCGATTCAAAACAAGGTCGGCGCCTTCCTTTCCCATCCACTTGTAAGAAATATCTTGACCAACCCAAAGGAGCCCATCAATTTTCGCCAGATCGTAGACGAAGGAAAGATCCTGCTTGTTGATCTGTCAAAAGGAACACTAGGTGAAGATGTTGCGAACCTCCTTGGATCACTTATTATCAGCCGGTTTGATCTTGCGGCCTTGTCCCGTTCAAATGTGCCCGAAAGAAAGCGACGCGATTACACTCTATTCCTTGATGAGTTTCATAGTTTTACGACTCACGGTCTTGCCTTCATGCTCTCTTCCTTGAGGAAATACAATGTGTCGCTGGTGCTAGCGAATCAATACATTCCATACCAGCTACTGCCTGAAGTCAGGGAAGCTCTCTTTGGGAACGTCGGAACAATCGTGTCATTCCGTCTTGGGGCAAAAGACGCCGAGGCCGTTTCAAGGGAATTTGCTTCAGATATTGAAGCCAAGGAGTTTACAAATCTCCCCAACTACCGCGTGTACCTTCGTATGATGATAGATGGAAAGGTGTCAAAGCCTTTCAGTGCCAAAACGCTTCCGCCAGTCTCTGCTAACTAGAAGAAATGTTGGGCTATTCGTTTCTTGTCCTTCAGATTCCTGCCGATAAGTGTCTCGCCTTGCTTATCGGTAGGCAGTTGAAGGTCACATGCCAATTTCAATACGTTATTGAGGATGAATCCGATGGTAGGGAAAGGGTTGGATCTGGACTCACTGAGTGAACAATACAAAAAGCGATAGAGATAGGTTCTCCATCGCTTATTTCTTATGCCCGCTCACGGCGGAATTGCTCAAGCACCTCGCGGAGGGTTCCAGGCGTGAAGTAGAGATCTCGCTCTACTGTAAGCCCGTGAATGTCGATTCCTTCAAGCTCCGAAAGCGAGAAGTATCCAAGCTCCTCCTCGAGACCCACCACATAGCCAAAGAAAAGGAAATCATCTTCTTGGGCGGAACCTTCAAGAACGAACCAGGTCCAGTTTCCCATTGGGAAGAAAAACTTGGCGTAGACATGCTTGTCCATCGCCGACGTCCCTTCGGTTGAGTAGAGAGCAGGGAGCTGCGCGCGCAGCTCTTCAGTTAGCAACTTCATATTGCGTACCTCCTATTAGATTGTCGGGTTTGGAAAAAGGGGCGGGGGGATCTGAGACAGCCTCAGGAGCCGGCGTCCGTCTCAGAGGGATCGACGACGGGTCAGTCAATCTCAGGGAAGAGGTTCTAGAGCTCGAAGATCAAGTATCGAAGTTCCGCCTGCGAGAGGGTTGGGGAGCGGCGGTCAGTTACCGGCTCATAGGTGAATTCAGACATTTGCGGGAGAGTTAATCGCGTGTGCATTCAGTATAGCAGGTTGATTACCTCATTCTCTGAGGAATGGTTCTAGAGAATGAAATGTAGAAGGGGGGAACCGTCGAAATTTTTTTCCCCATCCTTCAAGCAACTAAATCTTAGGAGGGCACACCTTACGCGGCCAAGAGGTTGCCGTTTCCGGATTCTCTTCAATTTTGTCAAGATTTTTCTATTGACAAGAGACCGGAATTCAAGGATAGTCACTGCAATCCGAGTTTTGGACCCCCTCATTGTTCCCGCTCAGAGATAGCTGGGCTAATAAAGCAGTAAAGTGAAGTACCACAACTCCCATAGTTGTCGTTCGCTCAACAGAGTTTCTTCTCGCTTGCAGGAAGCAGGCTGCATTCTGTGCGAACCCTGTAGCTTCAGCAGAGAAGAAAAGACTGGAAAGTTTCAAAGCCGCCAGACCTGATAGGGTCGGCGGTTTTTTGTTTTCAGAAGAGGTTGATATGGCAAAGCGTTTTGTTGATAAGCCGGAAGTAGAGAAAACCGCAAGGAAGCCCGGAAATCGGAAGATGGTCTACTGGATCGCCGGTTTGGCCGTTCTGTTGTTTCTGGTCTTCGGGACTTTCGCCCGGAACGGCTGGCTTCCGAGGACCGATCCGTTTTCGGGTGAGAGGTACGGCTGGTTCGGCGTGAAGTTCAATGAACACGCTGAGGGCAGTAACTGGAACCCTCCGGCCAATCCGTCTCCGACCCCTACGCCTCAGCTCGCCAAGGAATACATCTACGCAGGCGACCGGCTTCTCGCGGTCGAGGACGCAAACGCCAATGCCATCCCGCCTTCGGACCTCGCTGTTTGGAGACCGTCGAACGGGGTCTGGTATGTGATGGACCCGGCGTACCAGTCGAACCCGACCTATCAATGGGGACAATCGGGCGACATTCCCTGTCCGGGAGATTACGACGGGGACGGAAAGACCGATTTCTGCGTTTACAGGGAAGAGGAAAGCGAAGCCAGTACCTGGATCGTAAAGAGAAGCTCCGACGCTTCCTATTTCGAGGCCGAGTATGGTGTGGAGAACGATATTCCCGTCCCGGCCGACTATGACGGCGACGGGAAGACGGACATCGCGGTTTACAGGGACGGGTCCAGCGCTTACTGGTATATCTACCAGAGCTCAACCGGTTCCACCGTGTCACACCAGTTCGGAACGATCGATGACCAGCCGGTTTCCAAAGACTTTGACGGGGACGGCAAGGCGGACATCACCGTCTTCCGGGATTCGAACTACACCTTCTACTCGTTCCACACCACGGACGAATCGCTTCACACAACGCAGTACGGGGCATCGGGAGACACTCCCATCCCGGCTGATTATGACGGCGACGGGAAGGCGGACATCACCGTCTTCAGGCCTTCGAACGGGAACTGGTACATCTTCAAGAGCTCG
Source organism: Aridibacter famidurans (assembly GCA_024103495.1). GTDB lineage: Bacteria > Acidobacteriota > Blastocatellia > Pyrinomonadales > Pyrinomonadaceae > Aridibacter > Aridibacter famidurans. The sequence continues at coordinate 668 of JAGFIQ010000154.1, read as the reverse complement.
ACGAGTTCGACGGACGCCTACAACTGGGGTCAATCCGGTGACGTGCTTGTGCCGAACGACTACGACGCAGACGGTAAAGTGGACATTGCAATCTGGAGAGTGTCAGGAAGCCAGGGGCTCTGGTACATCCGGCGAAGCTCGAACGGATCGATGAGAGTCGAGTATTGGGGCGCCAACGGGGACATTCCCGTGCCGATCTATTACAAGTGGTAATGCATTTTACCCAGTTCTTCAATAGCAAGACATATAGCCGAGAGAAATAGAGACGTTCATTTCCGGAGCAAAGGCATGACACAAACTACCTCCAAGATCCTTAGCCGATCGATATGGATTACAGCCACTCTCTTACTCATTATCAGTTCTGTTTTTGCGCAGACCGATCAGAACGTCCGGGAGTCAGACTATAAGGCGGATCAGGTTCTAAAGAGCAGGTCGATGATCAACCCCTCGACCCTGGCGCTCGAGTTCGCACTCCCGGTTGGAGGTTACAAGGGCAGAGCGGGAACGGGTCTTCCTATCTCGATCAGCTATTCGTCAAAAATCTGGCAGATGTACTCTCCGCCAGGAGGCTCATGGGAGCATCAGACCTGGGGAATAGTCAACGATGTGAAACCAATGTTTGCTCAACGCACTGCTGGCGGCTGGTCTTCGAGCCTCTCGGTTCCCAG
>JAGFIQ010000150.1 GCA_024103495.1 Aridibacter famidurans | reverse complement strand
GAAAGGCAAGCCTTTCCGCACATCACAGCAGCGCAGTCGAAGAGGAAGAACTCAGATTCAGAAGACAGAAGACGGGAGACAGAAGACAGAAAACAGAAGACAGGGGTTACAGGGCCGCTAGATCTTGATCCCCCCGATCTTCTCCGATTTCTTTTTCGACGATTCCTTCAAATAAACAGCGGATTCTTCTTCCCGCTTCTCAGAAGAGTCCGGCGAATGCCATTTCGCCCATTCTGCCGGAGCGTCGAACGTCTCGCCGCCGTGCTTCGTAAGCCGCGGCCTTATCCTGCACATCACCGGCGTGTTCACACCCACTCCCGAGATCACCGCCTGGCCCTTCGTCAATGCCGGAAGTTCCGCCAGCATAGCGCGTCCCGCTCCCTCCACGGTCTGTGCTATCGTCTGCTGGTCGATCGGGTTCACGATCCTCATTATTATTTGCGTCATGCACTGCGAAAGGACGTCCTGATCGAGTTTTCCCGGTCTCTGTGTGATCAGCCCGACCCCGACCCCGAACTTCCTTCCCTCGCTCAGGATCTGCTTCAGGATGTTCGTCGAAACCACGCTCGCTCCCGCCGGGGCAAACCTGTGCGCCTCCTCGAGAAGCGTGAACACGGGGTAATCCAGAAGATCTTCTCCTCCACGCGCTTCGCCCCGCACGGTCATCACTCGCGCCTTGTTCACGCGCCTGAGCAGCGTCCCGACGATCACCTGCTGTTCCGCCTGCTCGATGTCCGAAAGCTCCAGCACAGTGCACCTTCCGGGTTTGAAAAGCTCCTGAAGCGGAATGTGGTCCGAATCGTGGAAGATCCCTCCGCGCCGGTCGAACCGTGAATCCAGACGCCACAGAAGCCCTTCGACCGATGATGCGTTCCCGGAACCCTCGTGGCCGTCGCCGTCGTGCCGCTGCTTCAGCACAGCGTCGCGAAGATCGAAGTATCCGTAGAGCCCCTTACCCTTCTTCGGGTCATTGACGAGCGCGCGATAGGCCTGCGAAAGGATGTGCCGCATCTTCTCCGAAGTTCCCTCGGGCAGAAGGTATTTCACATCCGCCTCGGTAAGCGAAGAGAAGCGAACCCGTATCTTGTCGGGAGTGAAGATCTTGACCTCCGGCGCGTAGCCGTCGGAGGCCCTAAAGCGCTCGTCGCCCTGAAGAGCCTGCATCGTGTGATACTCGCCGTGCGGATCCACGATCAAGACCGCCGCACGGTTGAAGGCCTGCATGAGCTCCTCGATCAAAACGCCTGCCGTGTAGGACTTGCCGGAGCCGGTCGAAGCCAGGATCGCGAGGTGAGTAGAAACGACGTCCCGGACAGAAAGCACGACGGGCACCTCGCCTTCAGGGCGGGTGAGCAGGCTGCCTATGTGAGCGGAGCCGGCCTCGCCCGCCGACTTGGGCGAGAGCATCTTCGAAAGCGTTTCGGAGGACGCGAGGTAACATCGGTCGCCGGGTTTCGGAGGGATCCGTGGATTCACGAAGTCGTTCAGTTTCTCGCTGAAATAGCCGATGGTTTCGACTTCGATCTGATAGATCTCGGGCGTGCCGGCGTCGAGGCCGATCATCGACGCGATCCCGGCGGGATGCGATTCCGGGTCCGAAAGGAATTCGTCAGGAAGGCTCCTGACCAGGCTTCTCCCCTTCACGGTCCCTATGATCCTTCGGCGATCGTCCCCGTCCCGGGCCTCGTAGTACACGAACTCGCCGACCCGGATCTTCGAATCGTCGGTTGTAATCAGAAGGTATTCGTGCGGAAGTTTTCCGGGGCCCTTTACGGTTCCAATGAGAGTGTCTGGATTCTGCATTTTGGATGAAGGGATTATAACTCGGGCGGGGGAGTCTATCGAGTCGGTCGGGTCTATTGGGTCTGTCGGGTCTGTCGAGTCTGACTGGAATATTTCAGAAGTTGGACTTTCGGGATCAATGCCCCGGAGGGGCTACGGAGGTTAGCCCGGGGCAAGCCGTAGGCGCAGCCCCGGGGAAAGGTCGCAACAATTATCGAGAGCCGCGTAGCGGCGACACGATGTGTCAGTCCCTTCAGTCTGTCGAGTCTATTGAGTCCGTCGAGTCTTACTGGAATATTGCAGACGTTGGACTTTCGGGATCAATGCCCCGGAGGGGCTACGGAGGTTAGCCCGGGGCAAGCCGTAGGCGCAGCCCCGGGAAAGGTCGCAACAATTATCGAGAGCCGCGTAGCGGCGAAAGTAACCGTCAGTTCATTCCCCCGGGCTCGCCCGTGATCTTCAGCCGGTTCCTTCCGTCCAGATCGGCGACATAAATGTCTGATCGCGGGAAGCCGCCTTCGATCCATGCGATCCGTTTCCCGTCAGGCGAGATCCTAGCCCAGGAAGTCTTTAGCCAGGGGATCCTCTTGATATCTGACCCGTCGGGCTTCATCGTGTACACCGCTCCCTTGTCTCCGTCCCGATCGCTGCAGAAGATTATCCGCCCGTTCGGCGCGTATCCCGGGAATATGTTGTGACCGACCCCTTTGGTGAGAAGTCTGGCGTCCGAGCCGTCGGCCGCGATCGTCCAGATCTGATCCTTGTCGTCCCCCTTCTCGGAATAGAAGACGATACGCTTGCCGTCCGGGGACCATTTGGGGTTGTAGTGCGCGATGGTGTCGTCCTGTGTGAGCCTTTTCAGGTTGCCGCCGTGGAGGTCCATCGAGTACAGCTGGTATTTTTCAGCGTCCCGAGTCGAAGCGAACACGATCCGCTTTCCGTCCGGTGAGATCGCCGGCTGCGAGTTCCTCGCGCTCCCTACGGTCAGCTTCTTTGTACCGGTGCCGTCCGCTTTGCTCAGATAGACATCTCCGTTCCGTGTCTCAGGATCTGCACCGCCGTATGCGATCCGATCCCCGTCGGGGGACCACGAAACGAAAAATTCATTGAGCTCCGGGGTGCCGATCTTTGTCTGATCGGTTCCGTCCGCTTTAGCTATCCACACATCGGCGGTCATCTTGCGCTTTCCGTCCACCGTCTCCATACGCAGCCTCGAAAAGGCCAGATGGCTGCCGTCCGGTGACCATTCGACATCCTGAAAGAAAACCGCGTCCTGTGCTGAAACATAGGCGCCAACCGTGAGGATGAGGGCAATTGCGACTGAGATCTTGATCTTTGCTGACATAAAAAACGCTCCTCCCGGCATTTCGCCCGCCGGAACATCGCCACCATATCAAACGGCCCGGATTCCGTATATAACGTTCGAAAGGTCCGATTGAACGATACTTGTCTGGACAGGCGAAGGTTCCCAATGGCTCTTTGGCAAGTAACCAAGCAGATCGGGAGGAATGACCCGACGTATTCCTGCCGGCTTGTCGGAAGCGGGAAAAGAGCGGGCGGGGACGCCCGCGGTCCGAGGGCAGCCGCGGTCCAAGGATGCCCACGGTCCGTAATTCATTTTTCGCCTTCTTTCCGTTAAAGTTGAAGCATCGACCCCCCGTCCTAAGAAAATGCAGACCCAACCCCTGAAGATCGAGGAATCGCGTCCCGCGCCCGATATCGAGATCGGCGAAGGCGAACATCTCGTCGGCGAATTTGTCGGCGACGAGAGCGGGGTGACCGTGCTCGTCGTCGGAAGCATTCACGGGAACGAGCCGAGCGGCCTTCTCGCGATGCGCAAGATCGCGCCGGAGTTACGCAAGCTTGAACGAGAAATGAATGGCCGGGTATACCTCGTCGCAGGGAATACGCGGGCGCTTCGTCAGGACGAGCGCTACATCGACAGCGACCTTAACCGGCACTGGACGCCCGAGATAGTCGCGCTGAACGATCCCGACTCGTCCATCCGCACGAACCGCGTTGAAGATACGGAACAACGGGAGCTTCTGAGGATATTCGACCGGATCTTTCTAACGGCGAAGAACGAGGTGTACGCACTCGACCTCCATTCGACCTCCGCCGTGAGCCCGCCTTTCGCGATGATCGGGGACACCCTTCGGAACCGCGATTTCGGACGCAAGTTCCCGGCGACCATCCTTCTCGGTATCGAAGAACAGCTGAATTCGACGATCCTGGAATACATCAACAACCTCGGTGCGGTCACGCTTGGCTTCGAAGCCGGAGAACACAGGCAGAAGACGGCCGTCGACAATCAGGAAGCGCTGATGTGGCTCGCGCTCTATCATTCGGGATGCCTTGGAAAAGAACACGTCGATGTCGAAAGGCACGAACGGACGCTGCGGGAAGCTATGGGAGACCCGAAGCTGATCGAGATCCGCTACCGGCACGCGATAACGCCGGCCGACGAGTTCAGGATGGAACCGGGCTATGAGAATTTTCAGCCCGTGAAGAAGGGCGAAGTCGTGGCGCACGACAGAATGGGAGAAGTGAAGGTCAGCGAAACCGGGTTGATCCTGATGCCGCTTTACCAGAAGCTCGGGAATGACGGGTTCTTTCTTGGCCGGGAGATTCTGCCTTTCTGGCTGTGGCTTTCGAGGGTGCTCAGGAAAATGGGGATCCCCGGCATCGTTCACTGGCTCCCGGGCGTAACCCGCGATCCGTTCAACGAAGAATCACTCGTCGTCAACACCAACATCGCACGGATCTTTCCCCTTCAGGTCTTTCACCTTTTGGGTTTCCGAAAACGGCTCTGGAAGTCCGGCAAGCTGGTAGTAAGCCGCAGAAAACACGATACACACAGCCCCTTCGTTCCGGAGGACTGATCCCCTACTCGGCGCACTCGATGCACAGGCTCGTGTGCGGAACCGCAAGCAGACGCTTCTCGGAGATCTCGTTGCCGCAGTTCACGCACTTGCCATACATCCCCTTTTCGATCCTGTACAGCGCTTCCTCGATCTGCTCAAGCTCGTCATTCAGCGAGTTGTCGAGTGATGTCAGGACCTCCTCGTTCTGGCGCTGGATCGCCTGTTCCTCGAAGTCCTTGTCGAGCTTCCGCCTCGCGCTGGTCTCAACCCGGGTCAGGAGCGCTTCCAGCTCCTGCTTCCTGTCCTCGAGCATTTCCTTGATCTTCTCGTACATGATTTCCCCCGTTTCGAAACAACTCCTTCTGAACAAAGGATATCACCGCGCGGAAGCCCGTCCCAACCGGATCATTCTTCCTCCAGCGGATTCACTTCGGGCCTCTTGAAGATCAGCCCGAGCGCGAACCACACGAACAGCACGGCACCGAGCGCGAAGACGATGTCGCCGAAAATGCGCATCCATCGAAGGACGTGCATAATGTCCTGCTGCATGAACTCAGGGCTTCTGGCGGACCAGTAGCCGGTTGTGATCGATTCGTAGGTTTGCAGAAGGCCGATCGGCAGAAGGCTGACGACGATCATAAGGAACAAGCCTATGTTTATCATCCAGAACGCCCAGCCGAGAAGCTTCTCGTTCCAGATTCGTTCGGGATTCATCGCCCTCAGACAGAACAGCATCAGCCCGAGCCCCAGCGTGCCGTAAACACCGTATAGCGCCCCGTGCGCGTGCACTGCGGTCGTGTTCAGGCCCTGCATGTAGTAGAGGGCGATCGGCGGATTGATCATGAAGCCGAAAATGCCGGCACCGACGAGGTTCCAGAACGCGACGGCTACGAAGAAGTAGATAACCCATTTGTACTGCGCAAGCCACCCTCTAGCCTTCGATCGCCGTATGTTCTCCCACGCCTCGAAACCGACCATCGTCAGCGGCACTATCTCGAGCGCGCTGAACACGGCCCCGAAAGCCAGCGCTACTGTCGGCGTGCCTGCGAAATACAGGTGGTGCAGGGTGCCGAGAATTCCGCCGCTCAGATAGATCGCTCCCGAAAGCAAGGATGCCTTTGCGGCGATCCTCGGATCGATAACGCCGAGCCTTGCGAACAGGAACGCGATAACGACGGTCGCGAAGACCTCGAAATATCCCTCGACCCATAGATGAACGACCCACCAGCGCCAGTACTCGACGACCGTCAGGTGCGAGCGCATTCCCCAGAAAAGTCCCGGTGCGTAGAAGAGCGCGATGCCCGCGGTCGAGATCATGTACAGAAGCACGAGCTCCTTGCGATTGTCCTTTTCCCGGAACGCGGGAAGCGCGGTCCGGAGGATCAGGAACAGCCACAGCAGAAGCCCTACGAAAAGAGCGGCCTGCCAGAGCCTTCCAAGGTCCACATATTCGTAGCCCTGGTGCCCGATCCAGAACCAGCTGTCGCCCGGCAGCATATGCATAACGCTCAGCCACTGGCCGGCCATCGAGCCGAGCACAACTATCAGGAGCGCTCCGAACAGGACATCCACGCCAAGTTTCTGGAACTTGGGCTCGAAGCCGCTGATGAACGGCCCTATGAAGAGTCCCGCCGCGAGCCATGCGGTCGCGATCCAGAAGATCCCGAGCTGAACGTGCCACGTACGCGTGACGACGTAGGGCAGATAATCGGAAAGCGGTATCCCGTAGAATCCGTGTCCCTCGACGCCGTAATGCGTCGTTATCACGCCGACGACAATTTGAAGCAGAAAC
>JAGFIQ010000140.1 GCA_024103495.1 Aridibacter famidurans | reverse complement strand
GTAGAAGATCAGGTAGTTTGGGAAGTGTTTCACGAACCAGAACCGCACCGGGAGATCGGTTTCAAATTCTGCTTCGCGGCCGATGTAGGGAAACGTTTGAATTTCGAGCAGCGATCTCTCCAGCGATTCCAGAAAACGAAGGGCGCCGTCAGGCGATTCGCCGGCGATGTACTCGGCCGCTTCGGCTGCATCCGCGCGAGCAATGCTTGTGATGGTGATTCGCTTCAAGTTTCATTGTCGACCTTTGATCGTTCTATCCGCATTCGCAGAACGCGTTTCATTTCCTTGAAGTCCTCACTCTTCAATTCGCTAACATCCGGGTCATTAAGGCCCTCCACCACCAGCCGCTCGATCCTCTTGTCCTCGAGATAGTCCCGGATCAGATCCCGGATAAAGTCGCTTGTGCTTGCGAAATGTCCTTCTGCGACTTCCCGTTCTACCTCGGTCTTCATCGACTCGGGCAAAGAAATGTTGATCGTCTTGTACGCCATCGGATTTGACCTCGGTCTGCAGACTAGCATAATGACAGTATCTGTCAATGTTTCTGTTTCACCTGCAAGCGGACAAATCAAAAGCGGCGCCGAAGCGCCGCCAGGATTACCACAATGACCAAGGACTCACCCGATCTGGACGAGAGGCTTGTCCTCTTTCACCAGTGATTCGTCCTTTCCTTCTTTCCTTAATATTTCTACCTCTTTGACGAATTCCTCCACGATGTCCTCGCCCGAAACGCGGCGCATAGGCACTCCGTCCTTGAAGATCATTCCGACCTGGCGGCCGAATGTGACCCCCAGCTGTGAATCATGAGCCTCTCCGGGCCCGTTGACCGCGCAGCCCATAATTGAAAGGTGAAGAGGCTCTTCGACGTGCTGAAGCCTTCGCTCGATCTCCGTCACGATCCCCACGAAGTCATCGACCGCAAGGCGGCCGCAGGTCGGACAGGCGACGACCGTCACGCCTCTATTCCGGAGCTCGAGGCTCTTGAGTATCTCCCAGCCGACCCGGATCTCTTCATCCGGCTCCGCGGCGAGCGATACACGGATCGTGTCTCCGATGCCGTCATAAAGAAGTATCCCGAGCCCCATCGCCGACTTGATCGTGCCGCCGAAAGGCGTTCCCGCCTCGGTCACGCCAAGGTGTAGGGGATAATCGACCTTCTCCGCCATCAGCCTGTAAGCCTCTACCGTCCTTCGAACGTCAGAGGCCTTGAGCGAGATTATCGTGTCGGAAAACCCGAGGTCCTCTAGAATGCGGATATGGCGAAGACCCGATTCGACCATCGCTTCCGGCGTGGCAGTACCGTATTTCTCGAGGAGGTCCTTTTCGAGCGAACCGCCGTTGACGCCGATCCTGATCGGGACGTTCTGTGATTCGGCGGCCCTGACGACGGTGCGCACGCGCTCGATCGCCCCGATGTTGCCCGGATTGATCCGGAGTTTGTCGACCCCGGCGTCGAGCGCCATAAGCGCAAGCTTGTAGTGAAAATGAATGTCCGCGACGATCGGGATCGTAACGCGCTTCCGGATCTCTTTCAGCGCCTCGGCGGCTTCCGGGTTCGGAACGGCGATGCGGACTATCTCGCAGCCCGCCTCGATCATTTTGTCGACCTGCGCGACCGTCTCGTCGACGTTCTCCGTGTCGGTTTTGGTCATCGACTGCACGACGACCGGGGCGCCGCCGCCTATCTGGACGCCGCCTACCATCACCGCCTTGGATTCTCTTCTCATCGATTTTCTACGGTCGTTGTCAGCCGATCAGGCGCGAAATGTCGAAGTAGAGGACCACGACCATCAAAAGCAGGATGATCGCCAGGCCCGCGAGCTGGATCTTCTCCTTCACCGCGACCGAAAGCGTGAGCCCGAACATCGCAAGCACGGCCTCGATGCCCAGGACCGCTATTTGCCCGCCATCGAGCAGAGGGATCGGAAGCAGATTGAAGATCCCGAGGTTCAGGCTGATCACCATAAGAATGTAGAACAGCCCGCCGATACCGACATCCCTTACGATCGTGGCAATGATCTGCACGATACCGACCGGTCCGGCGATACCGCCTTCCTTGACCGATCTCTCGCCCGCGAACATCTGGCCGAACGCCTTGCCGGTCAGCCTCAGGATCCGCCAATTCTCGTTGAAGGCGTGGGTCGTGGCGCCGACGAAGCCTACGGGCTCAAGCGTTCCGGACTCGAACGCGATACCGATCAGATAGCCTTGTTCGGTCTTTTCGGCGCGCGTCGAAACCTCGCGCGTCTCGCCGTTCCTGTTCACCACCAGAGTGATCGGTTCGCCTTTCGACTCCTTCACGAGCCGCTGCATTTCCTCGATGTTCCTGACCGTCTGTCCGTTAACAGACGTGACACGGTCGCCGACCGCAAGGTCGGCTTCCGCCGCCGGCATTCCTTCCTGGATCCTGCCGATCACGACGGCCTGAACCCCCGCGTCGGGCTCCATCTGAAGATCGCCGAGCTTGTTGCCGTTATTGACGACCTCGCCGGGAGTGATCGCCATCCGAACGCGCTTTCCTTCGCGCTCAACGACGACAGGCGTTTCCATTCCCGGAAGAAGAAGAGCGTTCTCCATAACCTGCGTCCAGGTCGGATCCTTTATCCCGTCGAACTCAACGATCCGGTCGCCGGGCCTCAACCCGGCCTGCTGAGCGGCTCCGCCTTCGACCACCGAACCGACGACCGGCGCCGGAACGGAAGGAACTCCCAGCCAAAGGGCCGTCGCGAACGGGATGGCGAGCGCGAGAACGATGTTCATAAACGGCCCGCCGAGCATTACGAGGAACTTCTGCCACCTGGGCCTCAGTTCGTAAAGCTCTTCGTCGGGCACCTTTTCGCCTTCGGATTCCCCGCCTTCGAGCGGCGCGGTTGCCTCGTCACCGTAAAGCTTCACATAGGCTCCGAGCGGAATAGCGCTGATCCTGTAATCGGTATGTCCTCTCTTGAATCCCCAGATCCTGGGCCCGATTCCGAAGAACGAGAACGCCTCGACCCTCATTCCGAGAAGCCTGGCGACGGCGAAATGACCGAACTCGTGGATATTGATGGCGACGCCGAGCACGAAAACCACTGCGAACACGACGAGCAAAATGTCTGACATTACTTATTATTCCTCTGTGAAAAACTGCGCCTTAGAAAGGAGCGGACCGAGTCACGTTGTAAACGTAAAGTGTAAATCCGGGCCAAAACCGAGTCAAACCCGATTTATCGCGGCGGCAGAGGTCCGGGAAGCTTCGACCAGGGCTTCCGCAAGCGACCTCGCCTCCCGGTCGGCGGCCAGCACCCTCTCAAGCGAATCGGCAGATTCCGGTTCGTGACCATCGACGAGCTTGCCGTTGATGCGCGCTATTTCAGGAAGCGAGATCCGCCCGTCGAGGAACGCTCGAACGGCGACCTCGTTCGAGGCGTTGAGAACCGCCGGAGCGGTTCCGCCTTTCTCAAGCGCGCGATAGGCGATCGCGAGGTTGGGAAATCTGTCGAGGTCGGGGTCTTCAAACGTCAGCTCGGATACCGATGCAAGGTCGAGCGGAGGCAGCGGGTTCGGATGCCTCTCGGGATATGTCAGCGCGTACTGGATGGCGTGTTTCATATCTGTCACGCCCATCTGTGCGATCAGGGAGCCGTCGACGAGTTCTACCATCGAATGGACCACGGACTGCGGATGAACGATCACGTCGATCCGGTCGCCGCCGAGACCGAACAGCCAGTGAGCCTCTATCACCTCGAGTCCTTTGTTCATCAACGTCGCGGAATCGATCGTGATCTTGTCGCCCATGTCCCACGTCGGATGGTCGAGCGCTTCCTCAAGCGTCGCGTTCTCGATCTGCTCCTTCGTCTTTGTCCTGAACGGGCCGCCTGAAGCCGTCAGGACTATCCGCCGCACCTCGGACATCTTCTCACCTCGAAGACATTGATGAAGCGCGTTGTGCTCAGAATCAACAGGAAGGATCTCGGCTCCCGAAGCGGCCGCCGAGGCGGTCATCAATTCGCCTGCCATCACAAGCGTTTCCTTGTTCGCGAGCGCGATCCTCTTCCCGGCCTCGATCGCGCGAAGGGTCGGCACGAATCCGACCGCGCCGACGGTCGCCGACACCACCGTCTCACATTCTGAGATCGTCGCCGCCCTTACAAGTCCTTCTTCTCCGCAGACTATTTCGGGAAGATCGCCGGGGGACGCGCCGAGCCTTTCGAGCTCCGACTTGAGCCGATCGACGCAATCCTCATCAGCGCACGCCGCAAGCTTTGGGGAATGCTCGACGATCTGTTTCGCGAGCAGTTCCGCGTTGTTTCCGGCGGCCAGCGCCACGACGTTAACATCGCCAAGATGTCTGGCGACCTTCAGCGTGTTGCAGCCGATCGAGCCGGTCGAGCCGAGTACCGAAATGTTCCTGGAAGTCATATGAAACGGGCCTTTGGAAGATTAGCACATACGGGGGCGAGTAAGAATCGCCTCACCGGTCTTCTTCAACGGCCTCCGCGAATTCGGCAGGGCCTTCGATCGGGTGCGAGGCTTTTCCGCCTTGTTTCGCTTTCATTGCAAGGAATTCGTTGAACTCGCGCGAACGGTTTCTGGGAACGCTCAGCGACCGCCATTCGGCGCCTCTGATCTCCTTCGCCAGCAGCGCGATCTGGCCCGAATGATAAGCGTAGTGAGTGAGCTGGCGGTTGATCGCCTGAATGATCGTATGCGCTTCCCCGCGGATCGTGACGGACCGTTTGAGATCATCGGCCGACAGCGAGTCGATCGTGTCGAGAAGGATCGCCCATCCCTCCTCCCATTTCCGCATCAGCGCTTCGCGGTCGTCGCCTTCTTCTTCGAATTCCGAATCCCTGTTCCGGTCCGGTTTCTCACCGTCCTCGGTCAGGAAGTTTGTCCAGCGGGAGCGCTGGTTACCGGCGATATGCTTGACGATAATCGCGATCGAGTTAGACTCCGGTGCCCCCACGAGAAAGAACTCGTCGTCGTCCACCTGCTCGAGCGCCCTTTCCGTCAGCCGCTTGTACGCACGGAACGTCGCCGACGCATCGGCGAGATACCCCCGGACCACCTCTTCAAAAGTGTCGGCCATAGGTGATTTATCGCTCCGGGCGGCAGGAACTGTCAAACCCACCGCCGAAAAGTTTTGCCTTTTCGCGTTTTACCGCTAAAATTACGGGGTCAATGCAACCGGTCCGAAAAGGAGGCACATCATAGGCACCAACGATTTTCCAAACCCCGAAGCCACAGCAGGAGTTGATATGAACTTGACCTCCGCTGCGATCAACCCAACGATCGCTGACAAGAGAGAGGAAGACAGAGGCGTTTCCGCGCCCCAAGCGTCTGATCAGGTCATCCAGCAAGTGATCACAAGGGACACCCCGGACTACGAATTGACCCAGATGTCCGCCGAAGGCGACCTGGAGGCGTTCGAGATGCTTTATCAGAAGTATCACCGGAGGGCCTACAGCCTTTGCCTCAGGATGACCAATAACGTCACCGAAGCCGAGGACCTGACCCAGGAAGCGTTCATCCAGCTTTTCAGAAAGGCGGGAAGCTTCAGAGGCGATTCGGCGTTCACGACGTGGTTCCATCGTCTCGTGGTCAACCAGGTCCTGATGTACTTCAGGAAGCGGAGCGTCAAGAACGAGAAGACGACCGAGGACGGCGAGATGCCGGAGCACCTCGTGCCTCAGACGAAGACCAAGGCTAATCTTCCGATTCTGAACCGGATCGATATCAACAAGGCCATCGCGGCACTTCCCCCCGGATACAAGTCGGTGTTCATACTTCACGACGTAGAAGGCTTCGAGCATTCGGAAGTCGCGCGGATCCTCGGGATCTCTGTCGGAACCTCCAAGTCGCAGCTTCACAAGGCGAGACTAAAACTGAGGGGAATGCTTGTCAGATAAGAGCCGCGAACTGTAAAGAAAGGTAAAGGCCGGGGCAACCATAGGGACCGGCCGGCAATCTTATAGGCCGTTATCGCAAATCATTTATTTGTAATGTTTTGGCTCAGAAACGAGCCCATCAGTTTATTATCATCCGATCACATTTCGAGTACTGGTTCCGATGAACTGTGGAAACTATCAAAACCTGATCAGCGCCTATCTTGACGGCGAACTCGATTCAGGAACCTGGCGGGCGGTTGAGACCCATCTTGAGGAGTGCGATGAATGCACGCGAGTCTTTTCCGACTTCAGCACGATCCTCGAGTTTTGCGACGAGGCTTACTCGGCTGAAACAGCGCCTCCCAACTCACACGCTCTCTGGTGCCGGATCAACAACATCATTGAAGCGGAGCTGCCGGAAACGCAGGCTGAAACGGTAACTACCGGAAGCCGCGCATCGTCCGGATTCTGGAACACCGGACTGAACTTGTCCGCCGGACAGGTCGCTTCAGCGGTGGCCGGGATCGCTCTCGTCAGTTCGCTGCTCACGATCGTCGCCTTCCAGAATCTGACCACCCCGGCGGATCCGCTTGCGGGTCAGGACGGCGAAGAGACAGTTGTCGAAAAGGTCCTCGCCGACCTCGGACTTGGAGACTCAAAGGTCGAGCGCAACGAGCGTCGGATTAATGAGCAGAGGGCGGCGATAGAATACTGGAGGAACCGGGTCGAGGTCAGGCGTGCTTCCTGGAACAGCGAAACACGAGTGGTGTTCGACAGGAACCTCAGCGAGATCGACAAAGCGGTCAGCGAGTACACTCGCCTTCTGAATGAGAACCCGCACGACACGATTTCCAATGAAATGCTTGATTCGGCCCTGAAGGAAAAGATGGAGCTGCTCCGTGAATTCTCAGAGCTCTAATCTTCCCTGCGTTGGAAATGAAGCGGATTCCCTACACAACCTGCCAACCCCCTAAAATAAGAATTCTTAAGGGTCTACTGATGATCGCCGCGGCATTCGCAATGTTCGCCACGGCGCCGCAGGCATCGTTCGCCCAGAAGAAGTTCAACAAGAACTATCCCGCCTCGAAGAACGTACGTTTGAACCTCGTCAACAGGACAGGAACCGTGACCGTGCAAGGCTGGGAAAGGAACGAGATCCGCATCTCCGCCTCGCTTGAGCGGCCTTTCGCACAGATCGAACCACAGAACCGGAGCGGTGAGGTATGGATCAATGTGGTCCAGGACAATCACGGCCGGGGCGAAGTCGGCGACGTGAATTTTACGATCTTCGTTCCTTACAAATCCACCGTTGATATCGAGACACGTATCGGGAACCTCAATGTAAGCAATATCCAGGGAGGCCACCTCAGGGCGCACATAACCTCGGAGGGCGATGTGTCGCTGGCGAATATCAGCGCTTCAAACGTTTCGGCGAAAAACCTGATCGGTAACATATTCTTCGACGGGACCATAAAGCCCGGCGGAACCTACTTCTTCAAGTCGATGAGTGGGGACGTCAACATAAGGATCCCTCTGGAATCATCTTTCAAACTCCTCGCGACCGCCCCGTCGACCCGAAACATCGCGCTCGGATCGTTCTCAAACTCGAGCATGCGGCTTCTCGGTGACGGGAGGCGCGTCGTGGGTAAGGTCGGCGGCGGCCAGGCAAGTCTAACGGTCGAGAATCAGCGCGGAACAATTACATTTCTAAGGCGCTGATGTGCTATTGTTTATAGGGCCCTTCGATACGCTTGAGCCTTCAATTCACGAACTCCATCCCTCGCTTGTCAAAGCCGATTCCCTTCCGGCAACTTTTCCAGGATGATCAAAATGAGAGAGCAATCCATCCGTTTTTTTGTCTTCGCACTCGTCCTTTTTGCGTTCTCGTCTTCCGCCCTTGCGCAGGCCCCGGGCAAACTTAAGCGAACGACGTACAAGACCGAAACGATCGAGTCGGGCGTCGGAGGCACGGTTTCGATAATCGGAGGCCCCGTCGGTTCGATCAGAGTCGAAGGCTGGTCGAAGAACGATGTCGAGATATCCGCCGAGATCGAGGTCACCGCCGATAACGAAGCGGATCTGACCGAGCTCGCGAAGGTAGCGGGATTTATGATCGACGAGGGCCTGACGAAGATTAACGTGATCACCGTCGGGCCGCACGACAAGAAATACCTGAAGGAGGCATTCAAGGACTTCCCCAAGCGCCTCCGCTACAGCCCGTTCCGGATCGACTACATTGTGAAGGTGCCGCACTACACGGACCTCGTTATCGACGGCGGCAAGGGAGAGCTGACGATCGCTTCGGTGGAAGGCAGCATGAAGATCGAGTATCTCGAATCGATCGCTCGATTTGACGTGTCGGGAGGATCGATCCAGGCGACGATCGGCGTCGGCACCGCGACAGTGAACGTGCTCAAGCCCAGCTGGAGGGGTCGGTTTGCGGACATACAGGTCGCGGCCGGCAGGATCGACGTGCTGATGCCGAAAGACATGAACGCCAACGTGCTCGCGAGGGTCCTCAGGACGGGCTCGATCGAGAACAATTTCAAGAACATCAAGCCGATGCGCAGAACAAAATTTACTGACACATCCATGGACGCGGTCGCCGGAAACGGAGGAGCGAGACTCGCCTTCACCGTCGGCGACGGCTCTCTGACGTTGTCGCACTCGAAACAATTCGATCTTGCCGACAAGCAGTAGCGGTTCCCTTTCACATACCGATCATGGATCGTTCACGGCCAGGTCTCGCGAAAAGCGCGGCCTGGCCGATTGTCTGTCCGTCCCTGTTGTCCCACTCAGCGCTTCCCAAATATTCTCCCTGGATCCTGCAGCACTCTGTTGCCTGTGTCGAACAGAGCCGGGAACAACCGTCTTATGTTTTGTATAAGACAAAATCACGCAGGCCTAGATGATTAGAATGGAGTAGATTAAGGGGCCGTATCGAACTTGGGCTCCCGGTCTAGACAGCCTCATTCAGAGGCGAGCGACGATAGGAGTCTGAAGAACAGGGTTTAAGCAACTTTATCGCAGATCGGTCCGGATGATGCCCGGCGATCCGGGAGAATTGGAGAGATATGAAGAAACGTGAACTTGGAACAAGCGGTTTGGAAGTGTCTGCGCTGGGACTTGGCTGCATGGGGATGAGTTTCGGCTACGGCGAGCCTAAAAATGAGGACGAGATGATCTCGCTTATCCGTTCGGCGGTCGAGAAAGGTGTGACGTTCTTCGACACGGCCGAAGTTTACGGCCCGTTTACGAACGAGGTGCTGGTCGGAAAGGCACTCGCTCCTGTGCGGGAGGATGTAGCCATAGCGACGAAGT
>JAGFIQ010000129.1 GCA_024103495.1 Aridibacter famidurans | reverse complement strand
TGTATATTTTGTGTTTTTTTTGCTTTTTTTCTTTTTTCTGTCGTCTTTGTTTGAATTTCGTTTTTTGCTGATTCGCCAGTGTTTGTGTAGCCTGCCTTATCTATTTGGTCTTTCCAGTCTGTCGAGTCTGTCGGGTCTGTCGAGTCTGTCGGGTCTGTCGAGTCTGTCGGGTCTGTCGTGTCTTTTGCCCCGGAGGGGCAACGGATGATAGCCCGGGGCAAGCTGCAGGCGCAGCCCCGGGGAGACGGTCGCAATACGATACCCGCCGCGGAGCGGCGACGCACCTGGATCAACGGGCTGGGAGACTGTCTTGTCTTTTCGGACGCGGCGCCAAGGGCACGGTCCCCGGGTTCCCGCCTCGCGGCGGGCGACAAGCCGAAGCTTATCGTACATCCGCGACGGCTCGCTCGCGTGCGTCCGTTCCGGTTTGTGTTACACTTGAGCCTCTCTCGAAGCCAAGTTCATTTGGCACCAAGGGCGTGGTCTTGAGTCTTGGACACGATCGGCGGGATCATCTCCATCTTATTACCCCATCAACCCTATTCCAGATCAAACTCAACAGGCCCGCCGGATACACCCTATCCCTAATCCAAGAACCACTGACGGGTTTGCAGCCCGTGAAGGCTCCGTAGCAGCCGTTTTCAGCGGTACTGTGCCGATCTGGCAGTCCTGCGCCTTTCGCGCGGGGGCAGGGAACAGGTGTGCCAAGAGTATCGACCAATGAAAATCCTGCTTTACAACCCCGACAACGGCGTCACCCGAAACTTCATGCCGCACCTGTGGATGTTCCTTCTGCAGTCCCTGACTCCCGAGGGTCACGAGGTGGTCCTGATCGACGGCAACGCCAAGGCGATGACCCGAAAGGAACTGGTGAGCTTCTGCGAAGATCAGGAGATCGGCCTGGTTGGGATCGGAGCGATGACACGAATGGTAGCCCGCGCATACAGAGTTGCGGACGCTCTGAGGGAAGCCGGGATACCGGTCGTGATGGGAGGCCCGCACGTCACCGAATGCCCGGACGAGGCTCTCGGGCGCGACGGCGGACCAAGGCACGCGGACGCGGTCGCACTGGGAGAGGCAGATGATTACTGGGCGGACATCGTCGAGGATGCGGCGAATGGCGAGCTGAAGGACGTTTACAAACCGAAGTTCGACGAGAAGGGAAACGATGTGAAGCCGTCGCTCCAGCCGTATCCGCACATACCGTGGGAAACCCTGGACTTGGAGCAGTTCAGCCTGGTACCGAAGGTGTTCCGGAAGCTAATGTCGAAGATGGGAGCGGGCTGGGGCAAGTTCTTCGTGGTCCCGATAGAGACCGGGCGCGGCTGTCCGTACGGATGCGAGTTCTGCACGGTGACGGGCTTTTTCGGCGATTCGATCCGGTTCCGCACGAACGAGAGCGTGGTCGAAGAGCTTCTGCGCTTGAAGGAGCGGGCGAGGAACGAGAAAGGCCAGATCGCCGTGTTCTTTATCGACGACAATCTCGCCATCAACAAGAAGAGGCTGAAATCGCTCCTTCGCGACATTATCGCCGCCGACGCCCAGCTGCCCTGGGTGGCGCAGATCAGCGCGAACCTGCTAAGCGACGAGGAACTCGTCGACCTGATCGCGGAAGCCGGCGGAAAATGGATCTTCATAGGTATGGAGTCCATCGATCCGGAGAACATGGCGTCGGTCAACAAGAACTTTTCGAAGCCTGCCGACTACAGGCAGGTCCTCGACCGTCTCGCTTCAAGAAATTTGTACGCGATCACGTCATTCATCTTCGGGATGGACAACGACTCGCGCGGCGTCGCTTCGCGGACCGTCGACCAGATCGAGACCTGGCCACCGGGAC
The DNA here is from genome assembly GCA_024103495.1 of Aridibacter famidurans. Classification (GTDB taxonomy): domain Bacteria; phylum Acidobacteriota; class Blastocatellia; order Pyrinomonadales; family Pyrinomonadaceae; genus Aridibacter; species Aridibacter famidurans. Next base: position 1,478 of record JAGFIQ010000129.1, on the reverse strand, counting down.
TCCCGGTTTTCGGACAGCTGACCCCGTTCCCGGCGACTCCGCTGTATCATCGGCTTGAAAAGGAAGGGAGGCTCGAAAGGCCGAAACACTGGCTCGAGTTCGCGCCGTTCGTGATGGCCCATACACCCGGCAAGATGAGCGTTGAAGAAGCAAGATCGGAAACGGACCACGCCTGGCAAAGATCATACAGCCCGGAAAGGAACGCCGAGGCTCTCAAAGCGATCGCGGACGCGCCTATCGAATACCGCGTCAGCCACCTTGTCGCACGGCTCTTTTTCCGGGGCATTTACTTTCCGCAGATGAGCAAGTTGGCGTGGCTGAAACTCATTTACAGCAACCGGAAACCCGTACTTGGGCTTGCACGGGAGGGTTTCTCTATGTGGAGAGAATCGCGAAGGCTTGCGGACGACCGCGTCGAGACCGGTCTGGAGACGATTCAGGGTGAACTGCAGGAGGCGGCGAATCACGATTCCTGATTTGCAATTGATTGCGTTTACCCCCACAATATCCTCTAGTTAGACCTTCTCTCGCGCATTAACGGTAATGCGCCCCGTCCTGCAAGATAGTGACTGACGGCGTTTTGGATAGTTCGAGAGTCGGCAAGTTGATAGCACAGAAGCCGCTTTAGTGATAGAGCAGTCCGAAACACGACCCTTCCCGAGCACACCGTTTCTCCGAAGACAACTCGATTCGACGCTTCTTTAGACTTGTCCCGAAAACGGGGCAAAGGAGATTACTATGTCTGCAAAACTTTATGTCGGAAATCTTTCATTCGATACTTCCGATCACGATCTAGAAGAGCTGTTCAGCAGCGCAGGAACCGTTGAATCCGCAAATGTGATCACGGACCGTGACACGGGCCGCTCGCGCGGATTCGGATTTGTCGAGATGTCGAGCACGGAAGAAGCGAACAACGCGATCGCGGAATTCAACGGCAAGGAATTTGCCGGACGCGACATCGTCGTGAACGAAGCCAAGCCCCGCGTGGACCGCGGCGGCGGCGGCGGATACGGCGGTGGAGGCGGCGGACGCCGCAACCGCTGGTAAGGCGATTCGCCAATCCAGACCGATTAACAATGAGTGCCCGGCTTTTTGTTAACAGCCGGGCACTTTTTCTATGAAAAGAGAATTTATGAACTTCAGAGAATTGGGACTGAATGAAGCGCTTCTGCGCAGATGTGAATCCCAAAATTTTACAGAGCCGACGCCGATCCAGGCAAAGGCGATCCCTCTGGTGATGGAGGGAATTGACCTCATAGCCTGTGCCGAGACCGGCACCGGCAAAACGGCGGCCTTCCTGCTGCCGATACTTGACGCGATGATCCGCAGCCGCAGACCCGGAGTTCAGCTCCTTGTCGTGGCGCCGACGCGCGAACTCGCGATGCAGATCGAGAAGGATTACCTTCTGTTTGCACCGAAGAATCTTAAGAGCGTCTGCCTGATCGGCGGCGCCAACATCAACAAACAGACGAAGAAAC
>JAGFIQ010000100.1 GCA_024103495.1 Aridibacter famidurans | reverse complement strand
GAATCCGCCGGACGATACCTGGTAAGCGAGCAGCCTTTCGTATCCCTTTCGAAGATACTCCTCCGCTTTCGCACGCAGACGGCTTTCCTCCGGCGCCAGCTTCAGGATCATCAGGTTCGGGTATGTCGAAGAGATCGTCTGTTCGCCGCATCCATAGGGGCGTTTCAGAAGTCCGTCCGCCGAATCCGCGACGTTCGCCAGGAGGTTCGGATAGATCCTTACACGCGTGTCGAGGCCTTCGCCGATCGCGTTCGCGGGAATGTCCGCGTTGAAAGCAGCGCTATCGCTGAAGAGTCTGGTCTCGGTTTCCGTGATCTCCTGTCCGTTCGGCCTGACGGTGACAGGTTTTTCGATCGCGTCGGAATCGCCGGTTGCGATCGCCGTCACTCTTTGCTTTCCGCCGTTGATCGCCCGGTCGGCACGGAAGCCGAAAACGGCGTTCTCGGAAGCGTTCGAGGGCACTTCTATCTTCTGCTCCTTTTCGCCGAGGAAAGAGAACCAGCCGGCATCGTCCATCGTGACATTCACGGGCTGGGCGTTGGGCGTGTAGTTTCTGATCTGAACGGGAAGATGGATCTCGTCTCCGGTCGTGAGGAACTTCGGCGGCTCCAGGTCTGCAAAGAAGGGCTGAAACGCGGTGATCTCGTTTTCGGAAACTCCTATCTTCCCGTTCTTCGTGGAGGCGACCGTGTACATCTTCCACGTCGTGATGTTGTCGGCCATCTTGAACTTCAGCTCGGCGCGACCCTGTTCGTCGGTGATCACCTCGGGAGCCCAGACAAGCGTCTCCGGGAAGTACTCCCGCAGGCGGGGAGTTTCCATCTGCACGCCTGTTCCGGGAATCTCCGACCTTTCTACAGTCGTTGAAGTCGTGATCTGAGCATCTGAAGTGTTTATCGTCTCACTCGCGCCCTGCACGTCCACTACCGCCGACACTCCGCCGATCTCCAACGTAATGTCGATCTCCGTTAGGCTGTATGCCTTCACACGGATATCCGAGTAGACCATCTTCTGGAATCCGTCGGCCGTCGCCTCAAGCTTGTACGACCCGGTACTGAGGTTTTCGAACAGGAAGATGCCGGAAGCGTCTGTCGCCTTAGAGTCTGAAAAACCGTCGGCTTCCCTGGAGACCGTGACGATCGCTCCCGGGATCACCGCGCCCGTCTGGTCGGTCACTTTTCCGGAGATCGCCCCGCTCGAGCCTGTGTACGAGATCTTCTTAATCACGCCTCTGGACTTTGCCTGCGAGCGCAATCGCTGGATCGTAACGGTTGAGAATGTGGCGAGCGTGAAATCATCGCTCCCATATCCTTCGTCATTCCGAATGCCGTCCCGTCCCGTGCTTCTGATCTCGATAAAGCGGACTTTCTGGGTTACCGGCTTGATGCTAAGCTTTCCATCGGAAACGGTTTCTTTGTCGGAATACTCCCAACGCTCGTAGGTAGTGACGAACACAGGCCGTCCGAATCCGTCGAGGATCGAACCCCTCGGGATCCCGTTCTTCTCAACTAGTTCCCAGAACTCATCTTCGGTCTCCGGAAATACCCACGCATCGTCGTTTCTCTCTTCGCTCAGTATGGTCGTGATCCTCTGTTCGGTCTCGGAGAAATAATCGATCGCGGAGTAATGCAGCTGAAAATCGTCGCCGCGCCAGTAGTCAGTTTCGCGCTTGCCGTCGGGACCCGTCGATCTGACCTCGATCGTGTATTTTCTGCCCGAAACATCGAAAATGAACACGTACGGGTTTCCCCAGGGATCGCGAGCCGCGTCGAGATCGATGCCCTTTCCTCTGAGCACGTCACGCAAGGTTCCGTAGTCCCTGATGTAGCTTCCGAGGTTCGATCTCATATCGACGGCGGCCTCTCTTATGGCGTTGCCGATCTTCGGGAAGTACTCGAACTCCATATGACTGACCGTCAGATCATCTCTCGTGCCGAACTTCTTGTCCGCGCCTGCCGACTTGAAAGCGACGAGATGCTTGCTCCTGTACACGGTGAACGATGAACGGTAGGACTGTCCCCAGGGATCTTTAAGGTCCCGCAGATCGAGACCAAACGTCTGAAGGATCCTTTCGAGCGAAGCCTCGTCCACTGGGTGGTCGAAGTCCTCTTCGTATCTACGCTTCAGCGCCGACTCGATGGGTCCGAACTGGGTCTTGAAGTACGTTCTGAAGACATAGCCCGGAGCGGTCGGTTCGATCTCGCTTCTCTCGATGCGTGGGAAGTAATAGCCGCCGCTCGACCCGAGAAGTACTTCGGCGGCGAGTTGAAGATCTTCGGCGGGAGGCTCTGCAATATTCAGTTCGTTGAGCTCCTTCAAAGTCACTCCGCCGAACCTCTGCGAAAGCCCGAGCCAGTCGCCAAAGCGTCCGAAGTAGCTTCCGAACTCGGCATCTGTCCTCGCGCGCTCCTCGACCGCCCTGTCGAAGATCACGACGCCAAGTGCGCTTTGAGCAGGCTTGCCGGCCCCGTCTTTCACGGAGAACACCGCGTCGGCGCTGGCTCCCGGCTTGTACGACACGGCGCCGAAGGAAGCGTCAAGCAAAAGGTTCTTCTGTTCCGGATAGATGACGGCGGTATTCGCCCTCGCGATCTCCAGATCGCCGTCATCCGTGTATTCGGTGTATGCCCAGATGTGGAGCGCGCCGCTGAAGGCAGGGTCGTAAGGGATAACTATGTTCGCCTTCCCGTTCTTAAGCACCGCGTCGACAGTTGCGACTGCGTCCCAGTCCCTCATCACGTCAACGTAGACGGTGCCTTCTTTGATCGTCGACCGGATGTCGAGCTCGATAGGCTCGCCGGGCCTTTGGATCGCTTGCCCGGTCGAAACGGTGATCCCGGGCCGGTCGTTGAAATAGATGGTGTCCTCGAACGTGCCGACGGCGCCCGAGCCGTCCGTTGCGGTCAACTTCAGATCGAGGTCGTCCGAAACGCTGCCGAAATCGGGCCTCGTGAAGGCGATCCTTCCGGCACCGTAAGCGTTCGTCTCCGTCCTTGCCAGTTCCGCAAACGAAGAGTCACCGCGCCCGTTTTCTTTTCCCACCATTCTTACCGTCGTCTTCGCAGGTCTTCCGTCCGCATAGAACGCCGATACATATGCTGTGATCGGAAGCTGAGAATGAACTCCGTAAAGACGGGTCATCAAGTAGACGTGGATCGGTTCTTTTGAAATTCGTATGTCGAATCGTCTCTGTTCCGTGCGGTTAGTGGAAGGGTCTGTGTAGTAGGCGGCGAGATGGAGATCCGAGAACCGCCTCCAGTTGGCTCTCGCGAGTTCGGCGGTCTCTTCTGTGAGATCTATACGTGCGCGAAACCTTCCGTCCGAATCGGTCTTGCCTTCAAGCTTCTGCGACTCTTCGATGTCGTACGCCTGATTTCGCCAGTTCCATTTGCGTCCGGATTCTAGAACGACCTTCACATGTCCTTCCGGAACGGGTTTGCCGAAAAGGTAATCGGCGCTGACTTCTATCACCGCCTCCTTGTCGCCGGGAAGATAGAACGGCTTGTCCGGTTTTGCGGTTACCGCGAAGTTCGGAAGATCGTAACGCGTTACTTTGAATGTCCGCTCGCCGCCGTTGAATTCATCGTCACCTTCCACCTCGATTCTGTAAGTGCCCAGCTTCGCGTTCTCGGGAATGGCCCACGAGACGGATGCTATTCCGTACTCCGAACTCTCGACCGTCTCGCGGAAAAGGAGCGTGTCTTCCTCGTCGTAAATGGCGAATTCCAGCTCTTCGCCCGTGACTACGGTCTTCGCGCTGTCGAAGATCAGCGCCCGCACGCCGAAGGTCTGTCCGGGCTGATAGATCGGCTTGTCTGTGGTCAGGAAGATGTTTCCCTCCTCTTCCGACTCGCTCAGATTCTTCTCAACGGTCCGCACGAGCCCGTTCTTCTCGACCGTTATCTTCAGGTCTTCGACGTAATCTATGACGATCCCTTCGGGAATCCTGAACTCGAGCACGGCAAAGCCTCGTTCGTCAGTGATGCCGCTTCCGAGAAGTTCAAGCGTGTCTTCATCGTCGTCCGTTTCGATATCGATACCGAGCGACGCTCTGATGCTCGCATTTGGGACCGGTTTTTTTGTGAAGGGAGCCCTCGTGCGGACCCTTGCTTTGAAGATCTGACCCGGCCGGATCTCGTCCGGTGAAATGACGGTCACCTCGATCACACCCTTTAGTAATTCCGAGAGCGAGACGATACCGTGGGCCTGTCCGATCCGATAGCGCAGCCGATGCCAGAAGATCCCGTCTTCGTCATCAGGGTTCAATTCGGGAACCGGAAGAGGTATCGAATAATTCCTGCGGCCCTCGCGGACTCTGAGGTCGCTGTACTCACTTGAGACCACTTTGCCCTCGTTGTCGAGGATCTCCACGGTCAGGCGGGACTGGAACTCTTTCCCGAGGTTTTCGACCGCGAGTGAGACCGTAAGCCCTTCTTCGGTGAGCTCCGCCGAGGACGCTTCTTCGTTAACAACCTGCGCTTCTATGCCTGCCGAAAGGCACACTACTGCCATCGCGAGCAGGGCTGTAACCCTAATTCGCATAGGAATTTACCTCTTCAATGTTTCGGATTTAGAACGGTTTCGTGAAACTGTCGGCTGTGATGCGGTGATTTTTTCGAACAGTTGCATTGGGGGGAATTTTGAACAGGGATGAAGGGGATGGAAGGGATGGGGAATTGAAAATTGATAACTGAAAGTTGGGAGGCTGAATTTTCGACATCGGGGGTAAACCGAACCTGGAGTCGGCGATCAGATCTGGCAGCATGCCCATGTTCTACCAACGCGAAATTGACAGAGTTTTTTGAATCGCATTTCAATTCTCCATTCTCAATTCCCCCATCCTGTCCATCCTGTTTCCCTCCTCCTTGTCATAAATGAGGCCGTCCCGGTGTTTCCCCTACAGAGACACCCATTCAATCGATCAATTTCTACCGGAGGATTCTTACAAATGAAGAGATCAGTTCTCAGTCTGTTTGCGATCGCAGTGCTCGCCGTATCGGCGTACGCAGGCGATTTCTGCTCGAACAACAACTACAACGGCGACAAGGCTTCCGCGACGGACCTTCGCGAGACGACGATCCCCGCCACCGGCAGGATCGAGGTCGACGGAGGCAAGAACGGCGGGATCGCGGTACGCGGCGAGAACCGCAGCGACGTGCTCGTACGCGCTTGCGTTCGCGCCTGGGCCGATACCGAGGCCGAAGCGAAAAACCTTGTCGATACGACGCGAGTCGAGACCTCGCCAGTGATCCGCGCGGTGAACGCGGCCGAGAGCACGAGGACCTCGGTCTCATTCGAGATCGTCGTCCCGGTCCAGACAAGCCTTAATCTCAAGGCTCACAACGGCGGGATCAGCATCAAGTCGGTCGAAGGCAATCTCGAGTTCTCGACCGTGAACGGCGGCGTATCGCTTTCCGAGGTCGCGGGCGATGTGAAGGGCCGCACGACGAACGGCGGCGTGAAGGTGGCGCTTTCGGGTATGACCTGGCGCGGCGGCGGGCTGGATGTCGAGACGACGAACGGCGGCGTGAAGCTCGTGCTTCCGACGAACTATGCGGCGAACGTCGAGACCGGAACGGTCAACGGCGGATTCAAGAGCGACTTTCCCGAACTACAGGTGAAGAAGGACGAGAACGACCGCTACTACCAGCGGAACAAGAACGTCAGCGCCAGCATCAACGGCGGCGGCGCGCTGATCCGCGTGAAGACGACGAACGGCGGGGTCAAGATCGGCTCGTCTGACTTGTAAGAACAGAAAGTAACAGGATGGACAGGGTGGAAAAGATAGCCGGATCTGAGTGATCCCGATGCCTCTTCTTCGGGACGATGAGACCGGATGAGACCCGACAATGCGAGTGCTCAGTCTCAGTTATCCCTTTCATCTTGTCCATCCTGTTTCTTCTTTATGGAACGCACGCGTCTCGCGTGCAGAGCTCGCGCAAGCGAGCTAGCTTCCCCTAATCCGCTGAGACTTCACCATCAGACGCGAACGCGCCGGAGAACTCCCATTCCTCCGGCGCACTACACAGTCCAGCCTTCACGGGATTTTCCGAACTCTGGTCAGAAAAAACAAGATGTACAGGATGGAAAAGATAACCCGATCTGAGTGATTGCGAGGCCGCTTCCTCGGGACATTGTGACCGGATCAGAACCGACGACGCGAACGCTCAGTCCGAGTTATCCTTTTCATCTTGTCCATCCTGTTTCTTCTGTTCGGAAAACCACGGGACGCGTGCGTTCCCGTGAAAAGAACGCTCGACATCCGCACACAGTTTAAGCTTTCGGGTGCGACTTGTCGTAGACCTCGATCAGCCTCTCCATCGAGACTTGCGTGTAGATCTGCGTGGTCGAGAGCCGCGCGTGGCCGAGCAGCTCCTGGATGTCCCTCAGGTCGGCGCCGCTGTCGAGAAGGTGCGTGGCGAACGAATGCCGAAGAGAGTGGGGAGAGATGTCCTTGATTTCCGGACACAGCTTTATGTACTTGTCCACCATTCGCCCGACGCTGCGCTCTGATATCCTCGTCCCTTTGTAGTTCAGAAAGACCGCCTGTTCGTCGCGCTCGTGCGGCGGCGAGTTCTGGAGGAACTCGTGGCGGGCCTCGTTCAGGTAATACATAAGCGCCTGCTGCGCGGGATCTCCGAACGGAAGGATCCTCTGTTTCTTACGCTTTCCCGTGACCCTCACCAGCTTCTCCTTAAAATCGATGTCCCGAAGGTTCAGGTTCACGAGCTCCGAAACGCGCATCCCCGTGGCGTACAGGAACTCAAGGATCGCGCGGTCGCGCCGGCCGAGGTCGGTGTTCAGATCGGGAGTCTCGATGAAACGGACGATGTCTTCCATCGACAGGTGCGTGGGAAGCTTCCTCTCGATCCGCGGCGTCGTGACCAGCTTCGCGGGATTTGATTCCACTGTCCCTTCGCGGACGAGGAACTGAAAGAAGGTCCGCAAGCTCGCTAGCTTTCGCGCGATCGATGTCTTCTTCTTGTTCCCGGCACGCAGCTCCGACATCCATTCGCGGATCGTGATGTTGTCGATCTGTTCGACAGGCACCTCGTCGCGGCTCCCGTCTTCCTTTGCGGGCGTCAGGAATTCGACGAACTGGTCCAGGTCGCTCTTGTAGTTGCGCAGGGTGTGCTTGCTGACGTTGCGCTCGTACTTGAGGTGGTTTAAGAACTCGTCTATGTGATCAACAAGAAGCATCGATCGGAAGTCAGAAGTCAGGGAAAAGAGGGAAACAGGATGTACAGGATGAGCATGATGGCTCTTTCCTTCTGCGGTTGAATATTCCTTACACAGTTAAAACTCGCCAAGTTCAGGGAGAGCCCGCAATCCTCGATATCCTGTTCATCCTGTTTCCTGTCTTTTCCATTGGGCGGCGGGGCGCCCGAGGTCATTCCAGAACATCAACGCATTATAAACAAACGCGTGGTCGTGATGGTTCAGGTGCCTGTGCATAGGGTTCCAGCCGAAGAGGATCACGCGGCCCTTCCCGACCGGCGCGGTCAGGATCGCGGGAGCTCCGTCCAAGGCCCCTCTTCCGCTCAGGATCCCGCCCGAAAGCACCAGCGGAGGGGTCTTCCCGGAGCCCCCTTTTTTCTCGGCCTTGTCCCACGGGCGGACCGGAAGAGGCCTGTTACCGAACTGTGCAACGACAAAATGCGTTTCGTCCTTTCCGACCCTGTAGATCGGGAGGTTCCCGCGGAACGCGTGAGTAAACTCTTCATACCCGAAAGTGAGCGGCGAAGACTTGTCCGTGATCTTCATCGAGACCACAGATCCCGGCGTGTTGATCCCGGGCGACGACATCCCTATGTCGCCGACGATGCCGCTGTCGACGACAAGCGTGCCGCCGGATCCGAGCCCTATGAACGTCCCGCCTTCATTCACGAACTTCTCGATCGATGCCAGACCGTCGAAACCGTAGCCGCCGGTTATGTCCTTCGAACTCACGATCTTTCCGTGGCTGGGCGTCTTTTCCGTGGTCTCGTACGCGAGCGGGCTCCACTTCTTGTCCACTCCGGTCAGGAGCGAGCGAAGCGACGGCCCGAAGTGCGGCGCCAGCAGAACGTCGTATCTCGAGCGAAGGTTCCCGGCCTTCAGCTCCGTTTTCTCGACGATCCTGTAAGGAATTCCGGACTGGTCGAGCGTGAACCGCACCCAGCCGGCATTCTGTGTCGAGATCCAGCTGTGAAGAAGGCCTATCCTCGGCGCGTTCGCGTCGATCAGCCTGACGTTCGGCAGCGAAGAAGCCGCGCCCGTTTCAAGCAGCGTGTTCGAAAGCACCCTTGCGAGGGCCGCCTTGTCCGCCGTGGCTGAATCGATGAAGATCGTGCCTGCCGGGTACGTAACCTCGTCGCCGTCCTTCACATCTTCCGCGGCGACCATCATCTTCGCGTTCGGCAGCGCGAACCGAAGCTCGCCAAGTCCTTCCTGTCCTTTGTGCTTCACTACGATGTAGCGGCCTTCGGCTGTCTTGGCCTGAGGATAGACGGCCGCGCCAGACGCCGCGGGCTTTGTCTTTATATCAAGCACCTTCTTGTCGGAGGCCATCTCCGTCTTAACGCCGCGGATCAGCCCGAGAGTCCACGCGACATCGTCGTACGGAGGCACCGCCGCGTCTTCCGGAAACTCCTGCTTTTCATACAGGTTCTTCGCGAGAGGTCCGTACGGCTGATCGAGGCGGATCACCGCGTCCCCTTTCGATACTTTCACGTCGCCGAATTCGCCGTCCTCGTCCGCGATCTGGACCTCGATCCCGTGCTCGAGGGTAAGGTCTATCAGCTCGCGAGCCGCGCCCCGGTCTCTCTGATCTTGTCCGATCACGATCGCGTACGGCGCTTTCGCAGTGCCCTTTCGGATCGATTCCGCGCTCTTGCGGTAGAAATTCTCGACAAGTTCCGCCTTGTTCCTCGCCGCGTACTCGAGCGAGACATAGACGCCGCTCGACATATAGTTCAGGTTGTTCCGCATCGACCAGAGGACCTCTTCATCCGGCGGCACAGGGCGGTACCAGGTGCGATCGATCACCTTTTCGCCCGCGTAGCGGCTGTCGCCCAGGTCGCGCTTCATCGTCTCAGAGCTTCCGTTGCCGAACGTCTCGTAAAAGCGCCCGTTGGAATTGCGGTTGTTCGTCACCCAGAGCATATAGCCGGGGAACCAGCCCGTGTAGAATCCCCAGGTCCAAACGCCCGGAAGGCCCATAGCCGTGAGCCTGGAGACTTCGTAATTTGCGATCGCGCCCCATTCGCTGACAGTGGTCGCGCTGATCGAAGGGTTGTACGGGCCCGTGCCGGTCGCGACGTACAGGTAAGGGATCGATTCGTGAAGGTCGAGCGAAAGGGTCGGCTTGTACTTAAGATAAGCCTTCAGAAAATTCTTCGTCATCGGCTGGGTCAGGCCGATCCCGTCGCGGTTGTTGTCGTGGAACGTGTACTTGCCCCAGAAAGGAGGGCTTGTCGGAGGACGGTCGTAAGCATTTGTCCTGCCTTTTCCGTGTTTGTGGAACCATTCGGTCGATCGGTTTCGCCCGTCCACTTCGAACACCGGAGTGATCATCGTGATGACGTTCGCGCGGATCTCCTTGAAGATCGGCCTTTCTTCCGCAGCGATCCTGTACGCGAGCTCGATGGCGGTTTCGGGTGGGCCGAACTCTGACGAATGCAGGCCGGCGGTGATCCAGTAGATCGGCTTCGCTCCGGCGATGATCTTCTCGGCTTCTTCCGGTCCCACCTTCCTCGGATCGGAAAGCGCGTTCAGTTTAGCGACGTAATCATCGAGATTCGCGATCGTGTCCTCGTCCGCGATGAACAGCGCGATCATCTCGCGGCCCTCGGCGGTCGTGCCCAGGCTGACGACCTTCGCCCTGTTGGTCGCGGCGGCGATCGCCCGGTAATAATCGTGGATCTCGCCTGCATTGGTCATCTCTCCGGGAGCGCCCGCGATGTGTCCGAAGAAATCGCGCGGGCTTGGAATCGAAGGATGATCGGGGATCGCGGAGACCAGCGGCGTAAGGAACCGCTCTTCGGTCGTCGCCGCGCGGATCTCCTTGGTCGATTCCATATCGACCGGCAGGCCTCCGAGCGTGCTCGGAATTTCGTCGCCGCCGGCAAACACAGCGGCCGGAAGGTTCAGTATCAGTGCGGTAAGAACAAAGAAGGAACAGAGGTATCTTGCGATCATCATCGTTTTCTCTCCCGGGTTGTGGTGGAATTACCCGTTCAAGATACACGAATCGCGCATCAATTTGAATTTTTGGGTTGGGAATCGCGTGAATGGTCAGCGGACGTAATAACCTTTTCGTGTGCGGATGGTCAGGTCGCGGTCGGACCTAACGGTCAGTTCGATCTCACGGAAGCGGTCGTCCTTCGTTTCGTTCTCCGGGTAGTATGCGAGGATGTATTGATTCGACAGCTCGACCGAGATCTGCGCGAACGCCTTGTCCAACTCGTCGTCGTCGATCGGCGAATAGACCTCGCCTCCCGTCTGCGCGGCAAGGTTCTGCATCCTTCTTTCGGCGGCAAGAGCGCGAAGGTTCGCGCTGCCGGACCTGCGCCCGGTGCGCTTGTAGTTCTCAAACTCGTTCGTGTGGACGATGTAGACCTGGCAGTTGTTCTGCTGGACGATTCTCACCATCTCGTCGAATGTATAATCGCTCAGCGTGTCCTGCCCGTCAGAAACGATGACGATCACACGCCGTCCTGTGTAATCCTGCAGGTAATTGGAAGCGTTGACGATGGCGTCGTGGAGGGTTGTCGCGCCCTGCGGCTCCGGAAGGTTCCTGATCGCCGAAACGAGCTTCGACACTTCCTTTGTCATCGGCTGTTCGAGCCGGAAGACGCCGGCCACGGAATAGAGCGCCGCGAGATCGGTCGAAGGCCTGATCACCTTTCTGAAGAATCGGATAGCGGCGTTTTGTTCGAACTCCCTTGCGACGGTCACGGAAGAGCTGTTGTCGAACAGAAGAGCGAGCCTGACGGGGCTTTCGGCGCGGTATATGTCGTCGATCTTCACCAAGGCGCCGTCGATCTTCAGCTCGAAGTCCTCTAAACCAAGTCCGGTCAACGCCCTTCCGGTCGATCTGTCGATAACCGAAACGGGGATCGGGACAAGGTTCGATTCGACGTTGATCGGCCTTTCGTCGGTCTTTATGGGCAAAGGGGGCGGTTCCGGAATCACGGTCGGAGTCGGCGAAGGGCCGGGCTTAAGTGTTTGGGTCGGAACGTAGTTGTCTTCTTTTTCGGGCTTGTCAGGGTCCGGCTTCTTTTTCACACGGCCGCTCTGCGCCGCCGAGACGGAGACAAGGCTCAGGAAGAGCAAAATGAGGATCGATCGGGTCATTTGCCGGCTTTGATGTCGTTCAACGCCGATCCGACAGCCGAAAGGTTCCGGCGACAGGATCTCGCTTTGGGTAAAACGCGATTATAGCACCGCGCCCGGCGCTAGCTCTTTTTGAGCTTCACGGAATGGGAGGTAATGGGGAGGGCTGAGCCGTCGTCGAACTCCGCTCCCGCGCGGACGGCGGTCTCGGCGATGTCCTCTGGAGATCTGTCACTTCCGTATATCGCGAACAATGCGCCGAGCGCGTACTCGGCTCCGCTGCCGTTGGCGTAGAACTTCGAATATTCCTGCACGTACCGGTACGAGCTAAGCCCGAAGATGCCGCTGCTGTTCGCGATCAGGATATCGCCTCGGAAGGTCTCGAAATCTTCCTCGTCGTCGGGGCGAAGAAAGTACTCGTCCTTCAGTTCCCGATGAAGCTGGAGGCCGAAGCGATAAATGTCCGCGACGCTTGTAAGCGTAGGACGCTTTTTCCTTCTTTGCAGAAAGTCCAGGACGGCGATCTGCAGGCTCGCGGAGCCGGTGATCCCGAGATACGAGCCCTGGCTGGAGATGATCTTGTGGTGGTTGACGACGTAATCCGCGGATTCCTTCGTGCTTCCGCAGGTCGTGAGCGTGTCGGCGGCGATGACTGCCTTGCCGTCCTTTCTGACTACGACGATCGTTGACATATGCTACTTGTCCGTTCCGGGTCTGTTTCGAATAGAAAAGTCTAGTTCTTTTGCGGGTTTACCGCAAAGCATCGGCGCTGCTTCTGATAAGATAACGGCTATGCCGATCAGAGTGCTTCTTGTCGAAGATCAGGAACTCGTGCGCCTCGGGATCCGTGCCGTGCTTCAGGGCGAATCCGATATCGAACTTATCGCCGAGGCGGGTTCGGGCGCGGAAGGCGTCGAGAAGTTTCGCGAGATCTCGCCCGATGTCGTGATACTAAGCCTGAGGCTTCCTGATTCGTGCGCCGTGGACGACATCGAAGAGTATCTCGCCGGCGGTAAACGAGCGAAGATCATAGTTCTCGCGGAGCATTCGGGCGATGCCGAGATCGCACGGTCGATCCGAAAAGGAGCACTCGGATATGTAAGCAAGGACGTCTCGCCGGGCGAGCTTGTCAGAGCGATACGCCTTGTCGCGTCGGGCAGGAAGTTCATTCCGGAGCACATCGCGGCGATACTGACAGAAAATCTCGGATTGGAAGAGTTGACGAAATCGGAGCAGAGGATACTCGAGATGCTTGTCGGCGGGATGTCGAACAAGGAGATCGGATTCGCGCTCGATGTATCCGAGAATACGGTCAAGACCCACGTGAAGAACATCTTCGGCAAGCTCGGCGTTTCCGACCGCACGTCGGCGACAACGACCGCGATCCGCCGCGGCCTTGTAAGGATCGACGTCTGAGACATCACCCGAATTGGTGACCCGGAGTTCGCCGGAATTGATGATTGCAAACCGCTTCGAAGGCCTTATCCTTTTGTTACGGTTCGGCGCAAGCCGCGGGACAAGGAGGGAAAGATGATAAAGGTAAGAAAGGCTGAAGAAAGGGGTCACGCGAATTACGGGTGGCTCGATACAAATCACACGTTCTCATTCAACACATATTACGACCCGGAGTTTATGGGATTCCGTACGCTCCGCGTGATCAACGAGGACCGGGTCGAACCGGGCAAGGGTTTCGGAACGCACGGCCACAAGGATATGGAGATCATTTCGTACGTGGTCGAGGGCGCTCTGGCTCACAAGGACAGCAGTGGGGGATCGGAAGTGCTGAAGCCGCACGAGGTCCAGCGGATGACCGCCGGCACGGGGATCAGGCACAGCGAGTTCAATCCGTCGGACGAGGAGAAGGTCCATTTCTACCAGATCTGGATAGTTCCGGACCAGAATAGCCTCGAGCCGGGATACGAACAGACCTACTTCGCGCCCGAAGAGAAGAAAGGCAGGCTTCGGCTGGTCGCTTCAAAGGGCGGCGATGACGGGTCCGTCAAGATCAACCAGGACGTCGCGCTTTATGCCTCGATACTCGAGGAAGGCGATTCGGTGACGCACGCGTTCGCCGAAGGCCGCCACGGCTGGATCCAGGTCATCAAGGGTTCGGTGGAGGTGAACGGGATGAAGCTTGATGCGAGCGACGGCGCTGCGGTCAGCGACGAATCCCGGATCGAGATAGTCTCGACGGCCGGGGAGAGCGAGGTCCTCCTGTTCGATCTGAACTGAAGATTCCCGCTATGTGTCTCTTTGTGTTCCTTTGTGGTTGAGATCGTTCTGAACCACGAAGGAACACGAAGCAACACGGAGAGTCGCGAGTCGGCGTGCGCAGGCTCACGGCTCACCGTTCACGCTCGGGGTTCCGCCTTTTGATCGGCACGCTCCCTGACCGTCGCGTTTCTGCCACGCTCCCCGCTCACCGCTCCCAGCGCACCGCTAACTCCGCATTGGTCATTGAACAAAGGCCTGTGTTAAATTCTCGGCACCGATAATCACATAGGAGCCGAATCACGATGCAGATCGCCGAAGCCTACGACCGGATGCCGTATCCGAGTAAGTTCTTCTACCTCACAAATCCGGACCATCTGGCCACGATCGCAACGCTTTTCGGCATCAAGCCTGCACCGCCTGAAAAGTGCCGCGTGCTTGAGCTGGGCTGCGGCAACGGCAGCAATCTCCTTGCCCACGCTTACACGCTCCCCGGGTCAGAGTTCGTTGGCGTCGATATCTCAAGTCGACATATCGACTCTGCAAAAACTTCGATCGACGATCTGGGCATTTCCAATATTGAATTCGCGGCGATGGACGTTGCCGATCTAACAGCCGATCACTTTGGGAAGTTCGACTACATAATCGGGCACGGATTGATCAGCTGGATACCTGTGGAGGTTCGCGATCGTATTTTTGAGGTCTGCAGTGAACTGCTTGATGATAAAGGGATCGGATTCCTGAGCTATAACGCCTACCCCGGAGCATACGTCAGGGAAATGGTTCGCGACATCTTCAGGTATCACACAAGGAATGAAGATGATCTGGGGCAAAAGGTACGCGATTCGGTTGGCCTGCTTGCGCTTCTTGCGGAAGGCTGCATCGAGCCAAAGGTTATAAAGCCTGCATTTCGCTACGAGTTCCAGCGCCACGTGAAGCACGACGAATCGGACTTCTACCACGACGACTTGTCGGACGACTACCATCCGCTGTACTTCACGGAATTCTGCTCGCTTCTCGATCGTGTCGGACTTCAGTTTCTCAGCGAGGCTGAGTTCCACACGATGACGATGGCCCTTTTCTCTGTTGAGGTCCGGGAATTCGTCGAGTCCCTCGATGACCTGATCGAGCGGGAGCAATATCTGGACTTCTTCAGGGCGCGGGTTTTCCGGCAGTCTTTGTTTTGCCGAAAAGAGGTCGAGATCGACCGGTCACTCGAGATTTCCAGGCTTGCGGAGATGAGCGTCGCGACCACCCTCGCCCCGGAGCAGGAGCCTTTGGTTTTGGCGCCGGAAGCGAAGGTAAGATTCAAGGGCAAGAGAGATCAGGGTATCGAGATCGATCATCCGCTTTCAAAGGCAGCACTCGATGCAGTGCAAAAGGCCTGGGGCCGTGCGATCCCGATCAAACAGCTCATTCAGGATGCAAAGATTGCTGTGGAGACTGCGGGGATACCTCTTAACGCAGCGGAAAAAGAGGAAGCCACCGTGATGGCTATCATGCTGAGGATCTTCCAGGGTAGCGATCTTCTGGACCTTCACGTTTATTACCCGGATGCTCCCCAGATGCTGTCCGAACGGCCCAGACTTAACAAGCTGTCGCGATGGCAGCTCGGGAACTCGAAGAACATAACCTCGCTTTTCGGACTGAACGTGGGGATAGAGGACCCCGTTTCCGAAGAACTATTGAGGCTCGCGGACGGAAGCAGAACGATTCCGGAACTGACTTCCGAGATGCGCGAGTTCATCCATTCACTTGACGACTTCGACGACCGTGAGGAACTCCTGGGCCGGCTTGAAACGTGGGTTGAGGAAAGCCTTGAAGATCTCGCCCGGCTCGGCGTGTTTGAAGCCTGATACCTTTCTGCAGGAAATAATGACCACACCCCTTGACGCAGCGTCTCTGATCCTGATCAGCCGCGACGATCGAAAAGTGCTTTGGGCTCAAAGGAATCCCGCGATCAGGTTCCTGGGCGGCTACCACAGCTTCTCAGGCGGGAAACTGGAGCCCGATGACGGCAATTGCGACGTCCGCAACGAAAGCGATCCGGAGATGCGCAGGCTCAAAGCATGCGCTGTTCGAGAGACATTCGAAGAGATAGGGGTTCTTCTGGTCCGTAACGGCGAGAAACTGACGAAAGGGCAGTTTCCTTTGCTGCACGACGACCTGGTATCCGGCCGAGAGCCGTTCAGCAAGATCCTCGAACACTGGGGGCTGTGGATCGAAGGCCGCGATCTAAAATACGCCGGCTGCTGGACGACACCGGAGTTCTCTCCCGTCCGCTTCAGAACGCGCTTCTTCATCTCCAGAGTGCCGGAGAAACAAGAGCCTTACGCCGCGATCGGGGAACTTCGCGACGTGGAGTTCGTCGAGCCTTTGGAGGCGACGCGGCGATGGTCACGCTCGGAAGTTCTTGTCGCCCCTCCCGTTCTCTTCTCCGTAAGGGCGCTGAACGAATTCGCGAATCCTTCGATATCGGTTGCCGAAAGTTCGGAGAAACTGCGTGACCTTTCGGCCCGAATGGACGGCCGGGTCCATCACATCGAGCTCAATTCCCGGATCTGTTGTATGCCGCTCAGGACAAAGACACTGCCGCCGGCGACCCACACGAATTGTTTCATCGTCGGATCGAAGCGGTTTGTCGTGATCGATCCGGCGTCGAGAGAGGCCTACGAGCAGGAGAAACTCTTGGGTCTGATCGATGAACTGGTTGGGAAAGGGGGCATCTGCAAGGCTATCATCGTTTCGCATCTTCACCGCGATCACTTCGGCGGGGAAGCGGCGTTGAAAGCTCATTTAGCGTCCCGCCACGGTGTGGAGGTGCCGGTCGTTGGTCATACTCATACGTCCGACGCGCTGAAGGGCAATGCCGAATTCGACGGGACGATCGGTGAAGGTGATACTTACAACCTGGAAGACTCGCACAATGAGGCTTTTGACCTTCAAGTGCTTCATACGCCCGGACACGCCCGCGGGCACCTCTCTTTCTACGACCCCGAGTTCGGTTTCCTTTTGACAATGGACAACGTCCTCTCGCACGGTTCGGTCCTGATCGATCCTCCCGAAGGCAATATGGACGATTATCTTGCCTCGCTCCGAAGAATGCGCGATCTAGAGGGCCTTCGGACCCTTTGCGGTTCTCACGGCACGGCGGTCTCCGACGCAAAAACAAAGGTTGACGAGTACATAGAACACAGGCTGGAGAGGGAAAGGCAAATAAAAGAGGCTCTTAAGCGCGGGTTGATAACGGCAAGAGAGATTGCGGAGGAAATCTATACCGATCTCGATCCGGAACTATTGCCGCTCGCGGTCCGGTCCGTTACCGCACATCTTGAACGGCTTGAGACGACGGATTCCGGGAGGGTTGTCGCAAACTGATCCTTAGAACCAGGCGGAACGGGAAAGACCTTTCGACGCGGGCGTTCTCAAACCCCGCCGCCCGAGCGAGGTCCAACAGTTCCGAACCCTTGAAGCCTCGCAGAATTGATAACGATCCGTCCTGTCTTACAAGCTGACTGATGCGGAAAACGCTGCAGAAGACCTTGTACGCCGAAAGCGCGGCGGGATGGCGGTTCAGATCGATCAGAACTATCTCGCGGTTCGCCACTCTTCCCATTTCCTCTAGTGCGGTACTGATCTGACGATCTGTAAGATGATGTGCGAAGAGTGAGGAAATGACATAGTCGAAAGCACCGTCAGGGAACGGGAGCCGAAGCGCGTCGCCGCGCACGGCGCGTATTTCCGGAAACGCTTCTGACTCCTCCAGTATCGAGCGGGCTGAACGTTCGTTGATCTCGAGTCCGAGAAGATCGGCTCTTTTTCCCGCTTTGCGGCTGTATCCTGCGATCTCCCTCAGAAGTTCCCCGGAGCCCGCTCCGACGTCCAGTACTGAAAAACGATCCGTGCTCGAGTTCCTCAAAGCGCCGATCAGCGAGTTCCTCAAGGCCCTAGAATCGCCGGCGTACCGGTTCACCTTTCGAATGTCCTCGAGAAACCGGTCATATTCCTCCGCCGTGTAGTCGCCGGTGTCTATCCTTTCAAGCTTTTCGCTGCGCTGTTTGAACACAGGTTGAGAATAGCAGGATTGCAAAAATGTTGATAAAGCACTCGGGAATGGCATATTATCTCGGCATCGCATTAAGCCCTGTCCTACTTGTTCAATCATCCGACGCGCATCTGGAGGAGAAAGCGATGAAACTTGTGAAGCACTTGCTGGAACAGAAAGGGAACGAGATTTGGTCCATCGAGCCTGACCGCTCGGTGCTCGACGCCATCAAGATGATGGCAGAAAAGGGGATAGGGGCATTGCTTGTGATGGACGGGGAGCAGCTTACGGGCATTCTCTCCGAGCGCGACTACGCTAGAAAAGTGATCCTGCAAGGGAGATCGTCCAGGGATACGGCCGTCCGCGAGATAATGACGGACAAGGTATTCTCGACCAATCCCGAAAGGTCGGTCGAAGAATGTATGGCGCTGATGACCGAGAAGAGGATCCGCCATCTTCCCGTGGTCAACAGCGGAGCCGTGATCGGCGTGCTTTCTATCGGGGATCTGGTAAAAGCGAAGATCGAAGAGCAGGAGTTCCAGATCAAGCAGCTTGAGAGCTATATCACCGCCTGAACCGGTGGAAAAATGACAGGTAGTAAGTAAAAGGTAAAAAGTAAAAGGTAGAAGAAGCGAAGCGCCAAAAATCCGGATCGGACGACGAAGAACGAAGTACTCGGCAAGCCCAAGTCTTTTTTACCTTTTACTTTTTACTTCACTCAACGCTAGCAAAACCTTCCGTAAACCCCCTTGAATTACGCACTTACCCGCCTGCCTCCCGACACGATCCCCTGTTGCCAGCTGACTCATATCGGCCGCGTGCCGATAGATCAGGGGTTAGCGTTGTATCAGCACGAAACCTATCGCAAGATCCTTTCGAAATGTAATTACACCGTTATCACGCTTCCGGCCGATAACGAGTATCCGGACAGCGCGTTCGTGGAAGACACGGCGCTGATCCTGCCCGAGGCGGCGATCCTCCTGCCGTTGGGTGCTGAATCCCGTTTGGGAGAGTCGCAGATGGTCTCCGAGACGCTGAGATCCTTCTTGGGGTGTGTAAGACAGATCGTACGTCCGGCGCGCATCGACGGAGGTGATATGTTGAGGATAGGAAAGCGCATATACGCCGGATGCTCTTCAAGGACAAACCTAGAAGGGATCGAGGCGCTGACTGCGTTGACCTCCGAATGGGGATACGAGGTCGTGCCGGTTCCTGTGGAAGGCTCGCTTCACCTCAAAACCGCGGTCACGGCGCTGGATGATGAAACGGTGCTGATGAACAGAGAGTGGGTCGATCCGTCCGCATTCGAGGGACTTCGCGTTATCGAGGCCGATCCCTCGGAGCCTTTCGCCGCGAACGTCCTAAGCTTGGGAGAAAGGATCGTCGCTCACGAAGGGTTTCCGCGAACGATCGAGAGGCTGCGAGACGAGGGGTACGAGGTCCTGAAGGTGAATATCTCCGAGTTTTTGAAAGCGGAAGCGGGCCTCACTTGTCTCTCCCTGTTGACGCCTTGAAAAGGGCGGTCTCGGACGGGATCTCTTTGCGGTACTTTGCGGCTTGGCGTCTTTGCGAGAGGTTCTTCTTAACGCATCGAATTGCAGACTGGAAACCTAACCACAGAGGACGCCGAGGTTTACACGGAGGGCACCGAGGCATTCTCTTCTTCTTTGCGGGTCTTGGCGTCTTGGCAACTTTGCGGGAAGTTCTTCTTAACGCGTCGAATCGCTAACTGGAAAGTCAATCACAGAGGACACAGAGGTTTACACGGAGGGCACGGAGGAAGACAAAAGACTCTCGCCAAGACGCCACGCCGCAAAGACCCGCAAAGAAGAAGAAAATGCCTTGGCGTCCTCTGCGCGAACCTCAGTGACCTCCGT
This sequence comes from Aridibacter famidurans, assembly GCA_024103495.1. GTDB lineage: Bacteria > Acidobacteriota > Blastocatellia > Pyrinomonadales > Pyrinomonadaceae > Aridibacter > Aridibacter famidurans. Next base: position 16,752 of record JAGFIQ010000100.1, on the reverse strand, counting down.
GGTTAACCTCCCGATCGGCGATTCGATGCGTTGAGAAGACCCGCCCGCCACGCCGCAAAGTGCCGCAATGAAGACAAAGTTCTCCTCTGTGACCTCCGTTGTCAACCTCCCGATTGGCGATTCGATGCGTTGAGAAGACCCTCCCGCCAAGCCGCCAAGTGCCGCAAAGAAGCTCAGCCCTTGAAGGCCTCAAGATACTTGATCCCCGAGCCGGTGTTGAACAGCACTATCCGCTCGTCCGGTTTCACCTCGCCCGCGGAAACCAGTTTCTTGAGCGCCGTCAGCAGAGCGCCACCTTCAGGCGCGGCGAAGATGCCTTCGTAAGCGCCGATCACCCGGGCGTCCTCCACAAGTTCCGTATCGCTGACGGCCACCGCCGTCCCTCCCGACTTTCTGAGTATGTCGAGGATGATGAAGTCGCCGATCGCTTTCGGTACGCGAAGTCCCGACGCAACGGTGTGGGCGTTCCGGATCTCCGCGCCAGATTCAAGTCCCTCGTGGAACGCTTCGACGATCGGCGCGCACCCTGATGACTGGACCGCGACCATTCGCGGCCGGAACGAGCCAATAAACCCAAGCTCTTCCATCTCGTCGAACGCCTTCCACATCCCGATCAGCCCCGTGCCGCCGCCGGTCGGGTAGAAGATCACGTCGGGCAATTCCCATTGCATCTGCTCGGCGAGTTCGTAGCCCATCGTTTTCTTGCCCTCGATCCGGTACGGTTCTTTCAGCGTCGAGACATCAAACCAGCCTTCCTTTTCTTTTCTTTCCGCGACGATCTTCCCGCAATCCGTGATCAGGCCGTCCACAAGTGTGACGTGCGCGCCCAGCGACTGGCACTCGACGACGTTCGCGCTGGGCGTGTCGGAAGGGACAAAAATGTGCGCTTCCATACCGGCGAGCGCCGCGTAAGCTGAAAGCGCTCCGGCGGCGTTCCCTGCCGACGGCACTGCGGTCTTCTTCACGCCGAGTTCGTACGCCATCGACACCGCCATCGTCATTCCGCGCGCCTTGAAGCTTTGCGTCGGATTCATCGACTCGTCCTTGATGTACAGGTATGGGATCGCGAGCGCCTCGCCCAGCCTTTTCGCGTGATGAAGCGGCGTGAAACCCTCGCCGAGTGTGATCCTGTTGTGCTGATCGGCAAGCGGAAGAACCTCCTCGTAACGCCAGAGGTTCGGAATGCGATTGTGGAGCGCGTCCTTTGTCAGGCTCAGCCTCGCGGCGTCGAGGTCATATGCGACCAGAAGCGGCTTCCCGCATTCGCAAAGATTGATCAGACGGTTCGCGGGATAGTGCGACCCGCATTTCGAGCAATGAAGGTGTGTGACGTTCATTTGTAGTGAATGGTGAATGGTGAATGGTGAATCGTGAATTGAGAATTGAGAATTGTGAATGGAAACCCGGAGGCGGCGACGAAGAATCAGTGAGAATGAACACAGGGCCCGTGCTGTAAGTGCTTCAGCGAACAAAAGCGAACAAACAGGAAACCCATTGGCCCGGGTTTCTGTTTACAATTTCCGATTTACAAATTAAGGATTCACGATCCAGAATTCTCCATTCTCCATCATCAATTCTCAATTCACGAATGACGATTCACCATTTACGATCTCAGCCCCAGAGCTTTTTGCCCGGGGCCACGGTTCTTCTGGAGTTGGTCGCCTGGAACCACCGCAAGGGGTCCTTCGCGATCAGCCCTTGGTCGGTGCTCTCGCTTCCCTCACAGGTACCGTTGTAGCTTGTTGTTCCCGCTACCGGCTTGAAGATCCCCGCCGGGGTCCGGTAAACGGGATTTCGCCATTCAACTTCGGCGCGTTCCGTATCACATTTCACGCCGTACCCTGTCTCCATCCACACGACAGCGGACTTTATATATTTCGACTTGGTGACGACGGTCCCGTACTGACCGTCCTTTCCCGTTTCATAGTCCTGCAAGGCGAAGAGCCATCGCCAAAGACCGTCTTTCGGATCGAGCCGCCAGCATCTGTACCGGTACCATTTGCCTGTACTCCAAATGAACGGCGTGTTGGTCCTTCCGATCCCTCCGTATCCGGCCCAGTCGGAACCGCCGCCCCAGTTGATCCCTTTGTTGCCGCTGTTCTTGAATTCCTCGACGCCTGCCCATTGCAGCCCGCCGTGCGACCATTCGTCGTGGTCGGTGAAATTCACCTGCAGCGCGAAGTAATAAAGCCACTTCCGGTCAGGGCTGTTCGGGAACCGGTTGATCCTGACGTCGACGTCGTACGCGTAAATATCTGGTTCTGGGCTTGCAAGCCACGTGTGAGTGGATTTCGGTTCGGAGAACGCCGCCGCGGGCCGTGAAAGGCTCGCGGAAAACAGTTGTCCTGCCGTGCCGGCTCCGATCGCTCCGGCTCCCAGTATCGAAAGGAAGTCTCTTCTTTTCATGCCCGTTCTTCTCCAGTATTTTGTGGACTTTCCGTCGGCAGCTGCGATGAAGGCTATGTCGCTGACGTCGTCTGCTTTCAGGCTCTTGCGGAGCGCTTGAGCACGAGAGCCGAGTTCTTCGATCCGAAGCCTATGCAGTTGCAGAGCGCGACGTCGATGTCGATACCGTTCGCGGCCTCGTTCGGCGTGTAGTCCAGATCGCATTCCTCGTCGGACACGTCCAGGTTGATGGTCGGGGCGATCGTGCCGTCGCGAAGCGCGAGCAATGCCGCGCCGATCCCCGCCGAGCCGCTCGCTCCCTGCGGGTGTCCGACCTGCGATTTTGTGGCCGACATGCGAAGCGCGTTCGCGTGGTCTCCGAAGGCATTCTTCACCGCACGCGTTTCGATCCGGTCGTTCAGCTGCGTCGACGTTCCGTGCAGGTTCACGTAGTCTACCTCTTCCGGCTCTATCCCGGCATCGGCCATCGCAAGCGACATCGCGCGGGCCGGTTCGACGGCGTTCTCCTCGAGCCTCACGCGATGATACGCATCGCAAGTGGCACCGTAACCGGCCACTTCGGCATAGATCCGCGCGCCTCTTTCCTTCGCCGATTCGAGCGTTTCCAGAAGGTAGATCCAGGAACCCTCGCCGAGTACGATCCCGGAACGGTCTTTCGAAAAAGGCCTCGATGCCCGTTCCGGCTCGTCGTTCCACGACCTTGTAAGCACGGTCATCACGTTGAACGCCTCGAGAATGCCGCGGGCGATCGGGGCATCGACCCCGCCCGCGAGCATCGTGTCCTGTTTTCCAAGCGCGATGTGCTGAGCGGCATACGCGATCGCGTCGGTCGAGCTTGTGCATCCGGTAGAGACGACGTGTGAGAGACCGTTCAGGCTAAACAACATCGAGAGCTCGCTTGAGAGCCCGCCGTGGGTTGAAGAAGGGATTGTGTAGATCGAGGCTTGTTTCTCGGTTCCTCCGAACCAGTGCCGGTACTGACGTTCCGTGAACTCAAGCCCGCCGCCTCCGGTTCCGAGCACGACGCCGAACGCTTGTCGTTGTTCGGGCTTTAGTTCCTCCGGGACGATGCCCGAGTCGGCGACCGCTTGCCGGGCCGCGGCAAGGGCGAGCGGAACGATCCTGGAAACGTGTTTGTAGTCCTTCGGATCCAGCTGGGCCTGCCAGTCGAACTCCGGGATCTCGGCGGCGATCTTCACGGCGGAATCCGATATGTCGAAAGATTCGATCTTGCGGACGCCGCTTCGGCCTGAGCGCAGCCCGTTCCAGAACGCATCGCGGCCGATGCCGATCGGCGTGACACATCCGAAACCCGTGATGACTACCCGCCTCGGCGGCTTCAGCTCTTTGAACATATTGCGTGTGGAGATTCGAGAATATCATCCGGACGAGAGCGCGGGAAGCGTAATGCACACGTCCCCGGTCCCTCGAGGTCTGAGAGGACTGAGATGAAAGGACTGAGGACTGAGGGAAGAGCTTGACACGTGTCCGAGTGGCCGGCACGCTCCTCAGTCCTCAGTCCTCAGTCCTCAGTCCTCAGTCCTCAGTCCTCAGTCCTCAGTCCTCAGTCCTCAGTCCTCAGTCCTCCGTCCTCAGTCCTCAGTCCTGGTCATGCCCGTCGCTCGCGCTCCGGGTTCCGATTCCTCAGTCCTCGCTTCGCGTTCTTGACACCCCCTGCCCCCCGACCGTATATTTTACGTTCGGCTCGACCCACCAAAAGTAGTCCGAAGCACACCTCAAGCCACCCTAGCTCAGTTGGTAGAGCGACGCATTCGTAATGCGTAGGTCATCGGTTCAAGTCCGATGGGTGGCTCCAGTTTCGCAGATCTTGAGTTAACTGGGACAAGAAGAAACAGGATATACAGGATTATTAAGATCACTCGAACCGAACACTGACGTTTACCTGTACTCCGAAACGTGAGAACTCGGATCAGCTACCCTGTTTGTCCTGTCTATCCTGTTTCAATAAAAGAAGAGAGAACAGGATTGGCAGGAGCGAGAAGATCACTGTTTTCAGATGACGACTTTGCCGAGTACAAGCCAACGCGAGTGTTCGGTTCAAGTGATCCTAATCATCCTGTCTATCCTGTTTTTTGTCCTACACTGTTATGCTCGTCGTGAGCGCTCCGGGTTCCGATCGCCCGTTGCGAATGCTCCGGAGTACCTTTAGACGCGACTTCTCGGCTGCCGCTATCTCCTTCATCCCCTTTTTCCCTGTTTCAATCGTCTTACGCCGGATTAAAAGGAAAGAACACAGGCACCAAAAGCACCAGCGCGATCAGGATCACGATCGTCAGGGGCGTGCCGGCCTTCACGTAGTCCATCGAGCGGTACCCGCCGGCGCCCATCACTAGGAGGTTTGCCTTGTGGCTGAAAGGCGTCATGAACGCCGCCGACGCCGCCAGCGCGACGCCCATCATTAGCGGATAGGGAGAGATGTTCAGCCCTGTCGCAGTTGAGAGCACGACCGGCGTCAGAAGCACGACCGCCGGAGCCCCGTCGAGGCCCTGGCTCAGAAGGCTCGAGAGCACGACGAGCGACGCCAGCACAGCGTACGGCCCGAGACCGCCTCCGTACTCGACCACCCAGTTCGCCAGCAGCGTCGCCGTTCCGCTGCTCTCCATCGCCGCCCCGACGGGCAGGACCGCCGCGACAAGAAAGATCGCCCGCCATTCGATAACCCTGTACGCCTCTTTCATCGTGAGCGCTCCGGTCAATATCACGAGCGTCGCGGCCGCGAACGCCGCGACGTGGATCGGCTGGTATCCTGCGACGACCAGGCCGACCATCAGAAGAAGCGCGCCGATCGAATAAGGGGCCTTGCTCAGGTCCCTCTCTTCGCCTAGCAGAGGCGATAGCACGACCAGGTCTTCATCCGACCCGAGTGAGGCAAGCGCGCCGTGCTTTCCCTGAAGCAGAAGCCCGTCTCCGACCCTCAGTTCCATCTCAGCGAGATCGTCCCTGATCGGCCTGCCGTCGCGCCAGACCGCGAGCACCTGAACTCCTTTCGACTGCCGGAATTTCACGTCCGCCAGGGTCCGCCCGTCGAGCGACGAGCGCGGCGCGATCGTGGCCTCAAGCACTCCGACTTCTTCGGAAACCAGCCCGGGCGAAGAGACCTCGGAAACCAGCTCGACATCGCCGATCTTCAGCAGTGCCCTCAGACGCTCTTTCTCCCCGCTGACGAACAAATGGTCGCCGGCGCGCAGGACCTCGTCGGGCGAGATCGACCACTGGACGGCGCCGTCGCGCAGTATTCCAATGATCATTATCCGCATCAGCTCCGAGAAATGACTGCCCGCGATCCTTCGGCCGACGAGCGGTGAATCCCGGGACAGACGTATGAGAAGGATGGGCTCGTTCTTTAGTTCTGCGAGCGCCGCGGCCCCGGTTGCCTCGACCTCGAAAAGGTCCGTTCTTGAGCCGACTGCGTCCACCTTGTCCGAAGTTCCCATACCGAAAAGAATGTCGCCTTCCTTAAACGGCAGGTCGCGGATGTTGCCGGTGGTCCTCTTGCCGCCGCGCTCGATCGCGAATACCGCGATACCAAGGCCGCCTCTGAATCCTGACTCGCGAAGCGTCTTTCCGAGGATCGCAGAACCCTCGTTGATCCTCAGCTTTACCCCGCTGACGCCGCCCTGCGGGTCGCCCAGCTGCCCGACGGTCGCGTCGGTGACATCGATGTCCTGGATCTCGATCAGCTCTCCGATCCGCTCCTTGTCGCCGCTCACGAGCAGCTCGTCGCCCGCTTCCAGCTTGATATCCGCCGACGGCGCGAGTAACTTCTTGCCTTTGTGCATCACGGAGACGATCTGAGCTCCGAACACATTTCCTATTCCGGTCTCGGCAAGCGACTTGCCCTCGATCGGCGAACCTTCGGGGATCCTGATCGTGAACAAAGCCTCTTCGAGCCTGTACAGCGCCGCGAGTTCGGCGCCCGCGTCTTCCTCGCGGATCTTGCGGTCCGGAAGCAGCTTCCTGCCGATCGTGACCATGTAGATCACGCCCAGCGCCAGGATCGTCAATCCGAGCGGAGTGAAATCAAAGAGTTTGAACGGTTCGAGCCCGCGGTCGGCCAGCATCGCGCCCGCGAGAATGTTGGGAGGCGTACCGACCAGGGTGGTTCCGCCGCCGAGGATCGCGCCGAACGACAGCGGCATGAAGATCTTTGTCGGCGAGATCCCGCATCGCCGCGCGAGGCTCGCGACTGCGGGCATCATCACGGCCGTTGCCGCAATGTTGTTCATAAACGCAGAGAGCACGCCGGCGGTGAGCATGATCGTTACCAGCAACGCGAGTTCGCGATCTCCGACCAGCTTGTGGATCCACGCGGCCGCGACATCCGCCACGCCCGAGTTCATCAGCGCCGCGCTGACGATAAAGATCGCCAGCATCGTGATCACAGCTGAAGATGCAAAGCCTGTGAAAGCCTGGTCGGCGGTGACGTAGCCCGTAAAGATCAGGACCACAAGTCCGAGGAAGGCAGTGAGATCGATGGGCAGTTTCTCCGTCAGGAAGAGATACACCATCGCAGCGAGGACAAAAATGAGGAATGCGATCGTAAGGGTCATTGGGGTCTGCCCGGCTTATGCGAACGGGAAACGCAAGGTTCGAACGAGTGAACTCAATGCAATATCTACAAATTCGCCTTCGATTTCAAGAAGCGCGGGCATTTGATCACCAAGTGTTTCTTGCAGGCGCAGCCCTTCGGGGATAGACTTTGCCGAGAACTCCCGGATCGATCCGGCCGTATTTCATCACGTCCGACAAAGCCGGAAACTCCAATGAACATCTACTGCCCAAAATGCGGAATCGAGAATGATTCCGGCGTTCGCTACTGCCGCAAGTGCGGGGTTGAAATAGAAGCTGTCGCGGCTTTGCTCGAAGGCCGGCTGGTCGTTTCGAAAGAAGGGAAGCCGAAGGGCTTGTTGGGGAAACCCGGCTGGGAGAAAGCGCTGATCGCGTTCTCACTTGGGGTCGCAATGCTGATCCTGGGGTTCATCCTTGGGTTCGACCATTCGACCGGCTCGCCAACGCCGGGACTTGGACTTCTCATCCTCGCTTTCCCTTTGATCGGTTACGGGGTGGGACAAATGGTCAGGTTGAGCTCCGGACCGGAGGCTCCGACGGTTCGCGCTGAAGAAAGATCGGCGTTCTCGGAACGCGACACCAAGGAGCTCCCCGAAATTCGGACCGACTACGTCTCGCCTTCCTCAGGACGGGCAGTAAGAGATGAGGAGGTCGTACCTCACAGCGTCGTTGAATCGACTACGCGCAATCTGGGACCGAAGGAGTCATCGGATACCAGTCCGCTCGAAAAACCTTCCGAGAATTAACAAAAGATTTCCAAGTATGTTTTCAAAACTGATACCCGCTTCAATGACGGCGCCGATCGCGCTGTGCCTGTTCTTATTTGCATCGACGGCGTTTCCGCAGACGGAGACCGAGGTGCTTGTCCTTTCGACACTTCATCAGTTTCACGGCAAAGACAACAGCTTCACATTCGAGAAACTCTCCGAGATCGTCGAGAGCTATCGTCCCGACCTCATCGCTGTCGAACTGACGCCGGACGATCTCAGGACCCGCAAGGAGCAGAAGACGAAGGTCGAGTACCAGAAGAGCATATTTCCGTCCGCGGACAAGATCGAAGCGAAGATGGTCCCGATGGAGCCGGCGGAACCGAAGTTCTCGGAGATCGTCGGGCTTATCCGGGCTTCCGATTCCGATCTGCGCGAGGCGAAACCGGACGCGGCGGAGAGTTTTTCGGCGTATGTCGAAGCGCTCTACGGGTATCTGTTCGAGTACTGGGACTCGGCTCTGGAGGTTAACTCGGCGCGGACCGACGCATTGTTCGAGGTCAAACACGCTTACCAAAATCGCCTTTACGGCGAGAAGCAGGAGAAAGGCTGGGAAGCCTGGAACGGGCATTTTCTCGAGAAGATCCTCGAGGCGGCGCGAGCGAACAAAGGCTCGCGGATCCTCGTCACTGTCGGCGCGGAGCACTCGTACTGGCTGAGGAAAAAGCTTGGCGGACGGGAAGGGATAAAGCTTATCGATTCCGGGACGGTCCTTCGAAAATAGGCCTTGCCGATCGTTCGAACCGCGCTCACTTGATCGTGATGTCGGAGCTGGCGTTGATGAACAGAATGTCGCCAAGCGAATCGTAGCCTTCGAGGATCGAGTCGTGGTCCTCCATCGCTTCTTCGGCGGAAAAACCGATGATCGTCAGGTCGCTTGTCTTCGAGCGGTCATTGATGAGCTGTTTTGAGGTCACGCCTTCCTTCTGGGAGATCATGTTTATGTTCTTCACGGAGATCGGAATTCGCCCGGCCTTCACCCTCGCCCTCAGTTCCTGCCTGCGCCCTATGATCTCCGCCTCCGGATAGATCGCGAAGATCTTCAGCTTCGCGTTCCGCCACTCTCGGTGGCCTGTGATGATGTAGCCGAGCAGGATCATCAGGTTCTCGTTCTTCCGGTCGCTCGAATCCAGCCAGATGTGGATCTCACGCTTGAGGCCGAACGAGCGCTCGTCGGTCGCCAGGATCCCTATGTCGAACAACTGGCATTTCACCAGCGGTATAGTGTCCACGAAATCCCCCAGCTTCTCACGACCGTCACGCGAGCAAGAGAACACGATCATGTTGTTCGCCTTGCCCGAAATTCCCGGCAGCTGCACTGCCTGGGCGATCGCCGTCTTAAAGGAAGGGCTGATAAGCGTGTCCAGATAAACGTTGCTGTGCTTCGCTTCGACCATCGTCACGAGCTGCTTCATAGCCTCTCGCGCCCGCGCCGACGTTTCGTCCGAAAGATATCCGACGATCAGGTGTATGAACGTGCCGAATCCGTACCGCTCAGAGATCCAGCAGAGGAAGTTGAATGCGTCGTGGTTCTCGAACGTCCTGTCAGTGATGATGACGATCGAGGGCCTCCAGTGGACGGTCTTCCGGTCGCTCTCCCGTTTCTGCAGGAACACCTGGAGCCCGCGGCTGAGCTGGAATATCACGCCGCTGAACAGGTCCGCGAGCCCGCCTTCGTCGCGCTTGAATCGGCTTACGGTCAGGTAGATCAGAAAGATGATGACGATCGCGACGACAGCGTAAAAGGAGTTCATCGCGAACATCAGCCAGATGCACATCACGGCGCCGAACAGCGAGATGTACCAACGCGAGCGGAAGGTCGGCCGGTACGAAGGATTGCTCGCGAAATGCTCGAGGAACGAGATCAGGCACAGCGAGCCGTAGGTGATCATAAAGAACATCGAGATGATCTTTGCCACGATGTTCAGGTCGCCGAGCAGCACGACGAGGAAAGCGATCGCGCAGGTGACCATCGAGGCGTGGACCGGTTCGTTCGTGTCCTCGCGGCCGTAAGCCAGCCAGCGGTTCACCATTGAGAACGGAACGATCCGGTCGTTGCCGAGCGCCTGCAGTGTCCTCGGGGCGACCATTATCGAACCGAGCGCCGACGAGATCGTCGCGCAGGCGAGCCCGATCGGGATGATCGGTCCCCATAACGCGATCTTCGACATTACGAGCTGATCTTCGACAAGCGTCTGCGGCGAGGCGGAGGACGCGAGATGATAGGCGATGATCACGTACATCGCCATTCCGGTGAAGGTCGCGGCCATCGTTCCCAAGGGGATCGACCTGCCCGGGTCTTTCAGATCGCCCGAAAGACCTACGCCGGCAGTCATTCCCGTGAATGCGGGAAAGATGATGGCGAAGACGATAAAGAACGGGTCGGGGTCATCGACAGTGTGCATAAGCAGGTTCGTCCCTTCGGGCGGGACGTAAGCCGTGTTGCCGATGAAGAAAAGCACCAGCGCGAGAAGCAGGACCGACGCCACAAGATATAGAAGCTTCACACCTGCCCCCGCTCCCCGGGTCAGCATAAGGAGCGTGAAAAGCGCCATCATCGGGATGCTGACGAACCGTATGTCGATAGGCGAGAGGTTCCACGAGGCTTCGACCCAGCCCAGCACCGCCGAGAAAGCCTCGGCGAAGGCGATGATGTAGAAAGCCACGCTGAGAGCCTGCGAAAGATAAAGCGCGACGCCGATCGTGCCGCCGATCGTCAGCCCGAACGACCTGGAAATGATGAAGTATTCGCCGCCGCCTTCTACCTTCTGGTTCGTGGCGATCTCGGCGATCGCCATAGCGGTGGGGATCGTGACCAGGTGGCCGATGAGGATTATTCCGACAGTGCCGATGAACCCGACGCTTCCGACGGCGTAACCGAACCTCAGGAAAAGTACAGCGCCGAGGATGGTCGAGATGGCCGTGAGGAACACCGGTGCCGTACCAAGACCGAGTTTTCCGTTTTGGTCATCGTTGGCCATCGTCCCTTTGCGATCGGATCGGATGGCTAAAAGCTTATATTTCTTGGGTTACGGGAATCAAATGCCGTCGGTCAGCTCGAACTCCACAAACGCTGTCGCGAACCGTTCTTCCCCCTTCCTGGTCTCGTCCGTCAGGATCAACTGAAGCGCGTATTCGCCGGGTTCGAGCATCTCGGGCAGGTTGATCGCTCCGATGACCGGCACTCCCCCGCCGGATGAAGCAGAAGACGCCTGCACGGGTGAATCCTTTCCCTCGTAAATGATCCTCCCCTCACGGACCAGCCGCGTACGTACCAAGAGCTTTACCGGATCGTTCTTTTTTCTTCCGGCGTTATACGTTTCAAGTGAATACAAGAGCACGGAACCGGCGGAGAATCTTCGGAGCGCCGTGTCGGTCACGGAGTCCGATATGGCATCGGAATTTAGGGCTCCCGCCGACAACCGGGTCCCGGAGGAATCCCACTCGGCATAGCTCACGTTGTTGAGGACGATCCCGGAGAGGACCAGCTTGTTCTTTGAAGGGTCCGGCACTCTGATGAACTGGTTCGCCGAACCTACCCTTTGGGTCGAATGGTCCCTCACGGCGACGCGCACAAGATACGCTCCCGGCTTCTCGATCGGCAGGCTGAAGGAGTAAACCATCCCTTCCTTTAATGACCGCTCGTAATTCGCCGGCGTCATATCGGCCGTAAAGGTCTTGCTGAAATTCCCGAGAGGCTCTCCGTTGTCGCCGAAGTTCATAACCAGAAGATCGAACGCCGCCGTCTTGTTCCCGTTCGGCTGCTCTGTGAACCGAACGTCCCTAAGATCGATGTGAACATAAGAACCAACGGTCAGGCTGTTCTTTTCGGGACCTCGGTAAACGGTGTGCAGGCTAAGTTTGATCTCGTTCTTAGCGAACGGCGAGATCAGTGCGTCCAGGATCCGCTCGTCGTCCGTCATTTTCTCCTTCGGAACCTTTACCTCTTCGTCCGTGATCCCAAAGAAGCCGCTCCGGTAACGCACCTCGGTGTCCTCTCGGCTGACCTTGATCGAGATCTTGTTGAACCGCCTCTTGTCCGGATCGAAGACCTCTTCGTCCGGTTCGTATCCGACAAGATAGTAGCTCTGGTCGTTGAGCATACCCCCGAGTGCTCGGGGGATGCTGTTGTTGTTCCGGAAAGCGAGCCCTCCCGTGTTCTCTGCAAGATAGATCAGCGAATCCTGCGTTTGGTCGAGCTCGAACCGCCTGTCTGAAATGGCGTTGTTCATGAATTCCCGGTCCCGTCCCGTCATCCGGTCTTCCGCAGTGAAATTCGCGGACTGCAGTCCGCGGGCGTCCGTCGTGTAGATCACAACGGATGACCGGTTTGCGAGATCGACAAGACGCTCCATTCTTGTGAGCATTCTCGTCGATTGCAGGAATCCGCGGCTGTCTCTCCTGTACGCCAGGAAACCGTCCGAAAGGAGCATCACCGATTTGCGGCCCGGCAGGTCGCGCATTCCCCGCACAATGTAATTGAGCGCGCCAAGAGTGCCGGTCGCGAACAGGTCCTCGCGGAATTCGTCGATGTCGCTTTCGTCGTTTACTATCCTCGCGTCGTCTCCCAAAAGCGGTTCCGGCTTCAACTCTGAGTCGTCGATCGGCCGGAACGCGCCGACCCGCGCCCTTCCGCGCAGGTTCCACCTTACGTTCTCGATCGCGGCGTAAAGCTGCTCCTTGTTGGAGGTGAACTGCTGAAGCGCCCCTACGCCGCCTTCGGTCCGGATGATCGCTACGAGATCGCCGTCCCTCATCTGCGTGTCCACGAAATTCCTGAGCGCACGCTTGACGTAAGGAGTGCTCTCGAACGACAGCGAAAGGTCGTCGACAACAAGCGCGATCGTCCTTCGGACGTTCGATGAGGTGACCGGAGCTGACCTGAGCGGGACAGAAACGCCATCCTGTGTCGGCTCGGGCTGCGCCGCGGCCTGCGGCTGTGAAGAGACGAACTGGAACTGGGTGATCTTCTGTTTCTTCCCGTTCTCGAATATCTCGACCTCATCGGGATTCAGATCGGAGATCGGATTCCCCTTCTTGTCGGTGACCGTCACATCCAGCCGGATAAGCGCGGAGGTGATCTTTACTACTTCATCATCCTGCACGGGAGTAGGGGAAACGTCCTGGGCGGACACAGAAACCGTTGCGAGAGCGACAAGCAGGGACGCGTGCAGCCAACGTAGCATTATTATCCTCCGTTCGGGAGAGAAGAAAAGGAACTGTTCCAAAGCTGAGGTCGCGATTTGTGGCCGGATTCTATCACGCTTTGGCGGGAAGTCGGGTCTTTTGTTTTGGGGTTTTAACCTCCAACGCAGATCATCGCGGCTTGGTGTCATTGTGTGAGACTTCGTCATATCTAGGTATCCCAAGTCTCAGAGAATACGGCTCGGAGGCGCTCGTCGAGCTCAGGCGCTTCAGCCAATGCATCCATTCGGGCAGCCTCCTTTGCCCGGCAACATCCTTTGATCCCGTATCGATTACCGGAAGCGTGTAAGGTTTCTTCCTGATCCTCCACTACAAGCATATACGGCGAGGCCAGATAGCCTCGCAAAACCAGAAATCAATAAACAAAGGAGAAATGTCGTGAATATAAAGAGAATGCTATTTACTGTTGGTGGAACGCTTTTGATGCTTATGCAGGTTGCAAATCTCTCGGCCGTGGATCTCGTGGTGTCGCCTGTCAAGGGTTCTGCAGGTCTTCAGGAGACCGAGGTGCGGGAGGACGGCGAAGCGGGACTTTTCAATAGGTCCCTGAAAGAGTGCGTAGGTGAAGATGGTTCGGCGGTCAGGGAAGAACAATGCATAGACAAGGCGCTTGACGAGTGTATAGAGGAGTTCCAGTCAACCGCCGGTCAGGTGGCTTGCATAGTTCTCGCGACCGAACTCTGGGAGAAGAAAATGAAGACTGCCTATGAGCAACTCTCGGACATCATGGATGCAGACCAGAAGAAAGCGCTTGCTTCGTCGCAGGACAAATGGGAGAAATCCGTGGAAGCCGATATCCACCTGCTGATCGCCGTCCAAGGCCCCGGAACGATGTGGGTTCCTTCGAGGCCTTACAAGAAGTACGAAGAGATTAAACTCAGGACCGGCACGTTGCGAAGCCACCTGGAAATGCTTCAGCAAGCTCAGGACTGAACACGGCTAAGTAGTTCTGAGAAGGCAGGATCGAGCCCCGGAATCCGGGGCTCTTCCTTTTTTCGGTACGCCGGACCGTTCGAAATCAACAGCCGGCTCAGGGAATTCGTGCACGTGATCTTTGCCGAAAGCAGGCAAATCGAGGGGAAGATACCCAAGTGTCATCCCTGTTAAATATCCAAAAAAGTTGACCTTGCCGTTGTTGACCGTATACATTCACGGCAAGCGAAGACAAACAGGAACCGACATGATCGGTGCTGCGGAAGCTCCGGGAACACGATTTAGCCTGTCCCGGTCGGCCCGCGTACCATCTGTTCGCGAGTAGTCTTGCCCGCTATGCCGAGATCCCTCTGCCTGTACATGGGCAGGTTTCCGGGAGGATCTGCCCGGCTACCTGCAATCCGCTGTTGGATTCGCGACCTGTTCGGAGAGCACATCGTGCGCAGTCTGAGACATTTCCTGTGGCTGTTCATTCTCGTGATCGCGGCAAGCGTGCCCGGTCAGCGGGGTGATGCCGGTGGGTTGGAGCTTGTAGTTCAGACCGGCCATCCGTATGGGGTCTCCGCAATAGCCTTCACATCCGATTCGAGGCTCGCCGCTTCGGGCGACAATGACGGGACAGTAAAGCTTTGGGATATGGCCACGCGAAGGGAACTTCGGGTGTTCAAAGGACATACACGCTTCCTCACCGAAATAGTTTTTTCAAACGACGGAAAGCTGTTGGCAACGGTTCAGTCGGGAGATCCTCTGCTCATATTGTGGGAAGTGGAGACCGGCCGGAAGAGATTGGAGACGCTGCTTGGAAGCGGCACCGTCGTGTTCAGCGACAGCGACAGATTCCTTGTAAACAAAAACGAAATATGGGACACCGAGACGGGAGAACTCCCCGATTTCCTTGGCAAGCGCGGTCCGGCGGAAGAGGCCGACATCGGGCCGATCGCGATCTCGCAAGACGGAAGAACACTGGCTATCGCCAACGAGGTCCGCGGCATACGGCTCTTCGACCTTGTTACCGAAAGGGAACTCCGCATATTTGAAGGGAACACCGGCGCGACAAGTTATCTCACGTTCTCCCCGGACGGTTCGATCCTTGTTTCGGCAGGCGAAGACAGGAAGGCGGTCTTCTGGAACGTGTCGGACGGCGGGAGATCCGGAGCGCCGGTAGATCTTGCTGCTGCCGCATACTCAATGGTCTTTTCCCCGACCGGGGAGTTTCTGGTAATTGGCGACATCGTCCTCGACGTCGCAGCCCGCAGCACCGTAATGCGTCTCGCAGACCGGACCGGTCGTGATCCTCCGGTATTCTCGCCCGACGGGGGCACTCTTGTCTTGGTCGATTGGCAGCAGCGCATCTCGATCTGGGACCTGGAATCCGGAACCGAGCGCGCAACCTCGCTGAACACCAAAAACCTCAGCGGAATCTCCCGGCCCGTCTTTTCACCTGACGGGAAGTTCCTGATATTCAGAAATGCCTTATGGGATGTCTCGGAAGGCCGCGATGCGAACATCCTCGGTGAAAGAGGAGATTTCGACGCGGTAGCCTTCTCAGCCGACGGCAAGACCCTGGCTCTGGCAAGGAGGGTTGACCTCGAACCGCGAAAGGTCGCATCCGCCGAACTGAGATCGGACATTGAGATATGGGACCTCGGATCGGAACGTGAACTCGCTCCGCTTCGAGGGCGTGCCGTGGCGGTCAGCGACGTCTCGTTGTCTCCTGACGGGAGCTTCCTTGCGGCCGGCGACACTGGCGGCGCGCTGAAGTTATGGGACCTGAATAATGTCGGCGAATCTGTCTTCCTGAACAATGAAGGTGATTTTATCGGCGACTTTGTCTTCTCGCCTGACGGCAATCTTCTCGCGACCCACCAGATGACCGGATCGGGTTATCGCGTGAAGCTGTGGGACCTGGATACCGGAAGAGCTGCCGGAGAGTTCGAGGCCGGATCCGGAACAGGGCGGCTTCGATTCTCCTCAACCGGCAGGTTCTTGTCTTATGGAAACAGTGCCTGGGATCTCAAATCCCTATCAAGGGTCGAACTCGGGCCGTTGGGAGAGTTCGATCAGGTCGAGTTCTCTTTCGACGAGACGAGGATCGCGATTCTGGAAGTCGGCGGAGACGACCTCACACAACAGAGCCTGACGGTCCGGAACGTCGTCTCGGGCGTCGGGATACAAATGGAGAGTGCCGAAGGATCCGTTTCCGCACCGCTTGCGTTCTCGCCGGACGGCCGGTATCTGGCGGCGTCCGGCGGCGGATACCCGTATCTGATCGTCTGGGACACGAATTCTGGAAAGGTCCATAGCGTGATCGAAGACGATTACGATCGCCTCAATGCCTGGCCCGCGGAATCGATCCGGTTCTCGCCCGATGGTCGAACTGTCGCGGCCGACAGAGGTGAGAGCAATCCAATTGGCCTTTGGGACACGGAGACAGGTGCCTCTATCGGGTACGACAAACTGCCGGCGTGGGTGCGGTTCTCGGGATCTTTCGCCGTGTCGCGCATAAACGGCAGGATGGTCCGCGCAGTATCCGATGGCGCCGGTATTGATGTGAGGGATGCCGATAGTAACGAGACCCTGGCGTTGATAGTTGCGGTCGAAACATCGGACTGGGCGGTGACCACCCGTGGCGGATTGTTCGACGCTTCTGCGGGCGGACGAGAAATGATGCACTTCGTACTGGGCCTCGAACCAATCAGCCTGGAACAGATGAAGGATGTCTACTACGTCCCCGGCCTGCTTCAGAAGATCTTCAAGGGCGAGCCTCTTCCGAAGGTCGGGCTGTTCACCTCGAAGGACCTTTATCCGGAAGCCGCATTCGAGTTTGACGAGCAAAGCAGGGAACTGTCTG
>JAGFIQ010000072.1 GCA_024103495.1 Aridibacter famidurans | reverse complement strand
TCCCGGACATCGCGGTGCTTCGCACCCTCGGCGCGGATACGAGAATGCTCTCCGCCGTTTTCCTTTTCGAAGGGTGGATCCTTGCTTTCGCCGGCATCCTGATCGGGGTCGCCGGGGGATCGCTCGCATCGTTCTTGATCAACCGTTTCCGCCTGATCAGCCTTCCTCCCGAAGTCTACTCTCTGAACACCGTAACCCTGGACCACGATCCCTTGATTACCGCGGCCGCGGTCGTCGCAACATTTCTTCTTTCGACTGCGGCGATGGCGGTCCCCGTCGTGCGCGCCGCGAGGGTGAAGCCGCTTGACATACTGCGCCTCAAATGAGTTCCGCGGGCCGATCGTTCTAAGCCCTTGCGGCTAAAGGCCTATGGCTTCGGGCGCTGCGAGGCCGAATTCTGGATATCCCGCGTGTTTCAGACTATCTGTTAGCAAGTCTTACAGAACTTTTTCCGAATAAATTTGGCATCTACGCCTGTCTCGGGTCTATAATCGGGCTTCAACCGACAGGGAAGGCCGAACAGTTTTATCTATGTTTGAACGCTACACCGAAAAAGCGCGGCGCGTCATTTTCTTCGCTCGTTACGAAGCTCTTCAGTACGGGTCGGAGGTCATTTCACCCGAACACATCCTGCTGGGGCTTATGCGCGAGGACAAAACGATCTCCGCGCGCTTCTTTCCTTTCCGCCACAGCCTCACGGTGGATACGATACGGCGCGAGGTGGAAGAAAGGATCGTGCCTAAGGAGAGGATACCGCAATCGGCCGAACTGCATCTCGCGCCGGAAACAAAGCGCATCCTCGCGTTCACAAAGGAAGAGAGTGAGCGGCTCGGAAGCCGCAAAATAGGGGTCGAGCACATATTGCTCGGCATACTTCGGGAAGAGACATCGATCGCCGCGGAGATCCTGTACCAGTACGGCGTACGGCTCCACGGGGTCCGCGAGAAGATCAACAGGCACAGCGGAACGCCCGGAAAGAGGATAGACGGCGACAAGTCGGAAACGCCGAATCTTGAAGAATTCACCCGCGATCTGACGGAAGAAGCGGCGCGCGGGAGGCTGGATCCGCTCATCGGCCGCGAGATCGAGACGGAACGCCTGATCGAGATCCTTTGCAGGAGGACGAAGAACAACCCGGTATTGATCGGAGAATCTGGTGTAGGAAAAACGGCGATCATAGAGGGTCTGGCCCAGAGGATAGCGGACAAGAACGTGCCTTCGTTCCTCGAGAACAAACGGATACTATCGCTCGATCTTTCACTGGTCGTCGCCGGAACCAAGTACCGCGGGCAGTTCGAGGAAAGGCTCAAGAAGATCATGGCCGAGCTGAAGCACAGCCGTCAGAACATCGTATTCATCGACGAGATACACACTCTGGTCGGAGCGGGATCGGCGGAAGGGTCGCTCGACGCGGCGAACATTCTTAAACCCGCGCTTTCAAGGAACGAGCTGCAGTGCATCGGCGCTACGACGCCCCGCGAGTTCCGAATGTCGATCGAAAAGGACCGCTCACTCGAGCGGCGCTTTCAGGCCGTGAAGGTCGTGCCTCCTACGGAGGAACAGGCGTTCGAGATCGTAAAGGGGATTGCCGAACGGTACGAAGCATTCCACCAGATCAGGTACGCCGAGGACGCTTTGAAGGCGGCGGTCTACCAGACGAACCGCTACATCCCTGAGAGGTTCCTTCCCGACAAGGCGATCGACGTCCTCGACGAGGCGGGAGCGCGTGCGAAGCTCAGATATCAGCAGGAGAACACATCCGAACCGTCCTGGAAAGAGGCCGTCGAGAATTGGAAGAAGGCGACCGACGAGGACAAGCTGCTTTCGCTCGAACTGAAAACGCTTGAGGATTCGTTCTTCGCGGTCGAGGTTTCGCGCGACGATGTGGAGGAAGTGATCGCTCGCTGGACGGGGATCCCGATCCAGTCGATCAAGCAGGAAGAAGCGGCGAAGCTTTTGAAGATCGAGGAAGAGCTGCACAAGAGGATCGTGTCGCAAAGATCGGCGATCTCCGCACTTGCGCGGGCGATCCGTCGATCGCGCGCCGGCCTGAAGAATCCGAAGCGGCCTGTTGGTTCGTTCCTTTTCCTCGGCCCGACCGGCGTCGGAAAGACCGAGGTCGCGAGAACGCTTGCCGATTTCCTTTTCGGTTCCGAGAAAGCGCTGATCCGTTTCGACATGTCGGAATATATGGAGAAGCATACGGTCGCGAAGTTCATCGGCTCGCCTCCCGGTTACGTCGGCCACGACGAGGGCGGCCAACTTACGGAAAAACTCCGGCGCGCGCCGTATTCGATTGTGCTGTTCGACGAGATCGAAAAAGCGCATCCCGATCTTTTCAACATTCTCCTGCAGGTGTTCGAGGATGGAAATCTGACGGACGCGCAGGGCAATGAAGTGGATTGCCGGAACGCGCTGTTCATAATGACCTCGAACATCGGCGCCCGATTCATTCAGAAGCGGACCGCGGTCGGGTTCCAGGCCAGCGAGGAAGATTCGCGCGAGAAGGTCTCCGAGCAGGTGATGAGCGAGGTCAAGCGCACATTCGCCCCCGAGTTCATCAACCGCCTGGACGAGATCATTCTCTTCGGCGAGCTTTCCAATGATGATCTTGCCGACATCATCGACCTGCAGGTCGGCCAGCTGAACAAGATCCTAAAGCAGCATTCGCTCGAAGTGTCGCTAAGCGACGGTGCAAAGCGGTGGCTTATCGACGAGACGTGCGCCGACAGAAGCTATGGAGCAAGGCCTCTGCGGAGGGCTCTTCAGAAGCACGTCGAGGACGAATTGTCCGAGGCCCTGATCCAGGGCAAGCTCGACGGCGTGGACCGTATCGAGGTAGTCCGTGACAAGGCGGGACTCCGCTTGAAGCCCGTCGGAAGCGGTAAGGCGAAGAATGCGGTAACGAGCTAGAAGAGCGTAACTACGGGGCGGGTAAGCACAAAAGCGATCTGCGGAAGGCTTTTGTGCTTTTCGTTTTTGAAGTCAATGCCTGTATAATTCGAAAGTTTGTTGGACAGAAGAATATTCTAGGCGGCCGGAAAAGCAACCGCTTTTGGGGAGGTCCGAATCAAAGGCCCCAAATTCATTCAACCGTCTGCCCGGCCCAATTTATTGAAAATTCTGTTCGAACACTCCCCCGAACCGGTCCTCGGGGCGGAAGACGTTTTTGGATATCTCTAATCTCATATTTAGCATTATCAGGAACAGGAAAGCAGGCATTATGCATATCGCACGGGCTCTAGGGCTTGTTTTGGCAGTACTCTCGGCCCCGCTTGCCGTGACGGCAGCGAACGGTCCGGAGAAAACAGTTCCTCCCCCCGAAGCACTTTCTTCTACCGTTAGCCAGCAGATTGTCGAGAACGTCGACATTCAGGGAAACCGAAGGCTGCGTGACGAGGACCTTTTCTACTACATTCGGACGCGCGCCGGAGATACTTATGATCCGGCGCAACTCGAGCGGGACCTCCGCGAGCTTCTTTCACTCAGCTTTTTCGACAAGACATCGGCCAAGGTACTGACCGAGCCCGGCATACGGGGCGGGGTCAACGTGATCTTCGAAGTGCGCGAACTTCCGATCATCAGGGACCTTCAGTTCGAAGGCGGCGACGCGGTTCCGGAGTCAGACATTCTCAAGGCCTTCCGCGAGAACAGGATCGGTATCTCGAAGGAGTCGGTGTTCGATCCCGCAAAGGCTCGCGACGCGCGAAGACTTCTCCGCGAACTGTATGCCGCCAAAGGATATCCGAACGCGACTATCGAGGTCCGGGAAGAAGAAGTGTCAGCCACTTCGACCGCGATAACGTTCGTCATCGACCAGGGACGGCGCTCGAGGATCGTCGACATAGATTTTGAAGGGAACGAGAACTTCAAGGACGGCGAGCTGAGGAAACAGCTCCAGCTTGTGCAGGAAACCGGCCTGATCTCGCGCTTCAAGGGCCAGGACATCCTCGACCTCCGCAAGCTCGAGTACGATCTGAACAAGAACGTCCGCGAGTACATGTTCTCGAAGGGCTACTTCCAGGCGAGGATCGGCGAGCCGAGGGTAGAAGGGCTGGGCGTCCAAAGGACGGGCTTTCCGATACTCAAGTGGTTCCCGCTTCCGCTAGTGACTTCGAAGGACGACACGCTCAGGATCGTCGTTCCCGTCGTCGAGGGCAGGATCTTCCGCGTCGGCGAGGTGTCGATCGAGGGAAACTCGATCTTCTCCGAGCAACAGATCTCGGCGATCGTCGGCGTGCAGAAAGGCGAGATAGCGAACGGCAAGCGGCTTCGCGAGGCGCTTTTCGAGGACCTTAAGAAGATCTACGGCGCGCAGGGCTTCGTCGAGTACGACGTCGAGCTCGAGCCGGAGTTCCGGGACAATCCCGACAATCCCGCCGAAGGCATCGTCGACATCAACATACGGATCGACGAGGGAACGCAGTTCAGGCTGCGCCGCCTAGAGTTCACCGGCAACACGTTTACTCGCGACGAGGTGTTGAGGCGCGAGATGCTCGTAAATGAAGGCGACATCTACAACCAGATCAGCATTGAGAACTCGGTCCTGCGCCTGAACCAGACCGGCTATTTCGACCCGATCGACAAGGACCAGGACCTCGAGGTAAGGACCAATCCCGACCAGGGTCAGGTGGATGTCGCGCTTAAGGTTCGCGAGCGCGGTCGTCAGCAGATCTCGTTCAACGGCGGAACGTCTGGGATCAGCGGTACGTTCATCGGTCTCGAATACTCAACAAACAACCTCCTGGGCCGCGGCGAGGTCCTTTCGTTCGCGCTCGGCGTGGGTAACCGCCAAAGGAATTTCCAGTTCACGTTCCAGGAGCCGTATTTCCAGGACCGGCCGATCGCGGTCGGTCTATCGGTCTTCGCCTCTAGCTACAAGTTCTTCGGTGAGGGTACTTTTCTTTCGCAGAATCAGGACGCGATCGCGGGCGCTTTGAATCCGTTCGGAACGATCGTCACGGACGAGAGCACGCTCTTTACTCAGAACACGATCGGCGCTTCCGTTTTCGCGACGGCACCGTTGTCGGAACTGTTCTTCAGAAAGCAGAGGT